>JBAXFS010000006.1:0-40790 GCA_037139795.1 Actinomycetes bacterium | reverse complement strand
TTAGACCTTTAAGTAGCGTCGAAGCGTGATGACTGAGGCAAGGGTTGAGACAAATAAACCCGTTGCCAATAAATACCCTGAGGCGAGCCAGACTTCATTCCACCCAAAGAATTTAGTGAAGGTAAGTAGCGGCGCAACTTTGGAGTCCACCACACTTTTGAGAATGGCTAATAATCCAGTTGCTAAGCCCCATCCGATAATCGATGAGATGACGCCCTCTAGAAGGAATGGGAGTTGAATCGACCACGATGAGGCTCCTACAAGTCTCATGACTCCCGTTTCACGGCGGCGATTAAAGGCTGCTATTCGCAATGTATTACTAATTAAAAGCGCAGCTGTCAGAACTGAAGCCAGTCCAACGAGAAGCGCACCGTTGCGCAACACATCTAGGAGTTTGAAAAACTTATCTAAAATAGTTCGTTGATCTTGAACCACATCTACACCTGGACGACCAGAGAATGCACTGACGATCACCGCAAACTGAGTTGGATCTTTTAACTTCACACGGAAAGACTCTGGGAGTTGATCCGCGGTCACATTTTGAGCGATAGCAGATTCCTTGAAGCGCTCTTGGAAACGCGTGAAGGCCTGCGCTTGTGACTCATAAAAAACGCTTTCAACTGCCGGCATATTTTGAAGATCGGATTGAATTGCTTGGCGCTGATCCGCTGTGACAACTCCACCTGAACACGATGGCGACTCCGAGAGTGATCCGCACAGGAATACAGAAACCTCAATCTTGTTATACCAATAATCTTTCATCGCACCTACTTGGGCATTGGCCAGTAGTCCGATTCCCAGTAGGGATAATGAAATCGCAATCGTCACGATTACGGCAAAGGTCATCGTCATGTTTCGGCGAAGTCCAATTCCAACTTCGCTTAAGAGAAACCGTGCGCGCATCTTTTACCCTTCCTTCGAGACATACATTGATACCTGTTTGCTGTGATTACAAAGTGGAGTCATTGGTTTGTCGCCTATCCCGTGTATCCATAAACACCACGAACTTGATCGCGAATCACATGACCAAGGTCTAGCTCGATAACGCGCTTTCGCATCTGATCAACAATTCCCGAATCGTGCGTTGCCATTAATACCGTTGTTCCTTCGCGATTAATGCGATCAAGGAGTTTCATAATTCCAACACTCGTTGCAGGGTCAAGGTTTCCTGTTGGTTCATCGGCGATAAGAATTGGCGGACGGCTCACATATGCACGGGCAATAGCCACACGCTGTTGCTCACCACCCGATATCTCTGATGGCCGACGATCGCCTTTATCTTCAAGCCCCACGAGCTCTAACACCTCAGGAACTTCGCGATTAATCTCTTTTTGGGAATACCCGAGCACGTGAAGAGTGAAAGCAACGTTTTCGGTAATTGTCTTATTTGGCAGTAGTCGGAAGTCTTGGAAAACGGTGCCAACTTGGCGGCGAAGCTCTGGAACTTTGTGGTTAGCAAGCGTTGCTAAATCTTTTCCAGCCACATGGATCGTGCCAGAAGTGGGGCGGTCCTCACGAAGAATCAAACGAAGAAAAGTTGACTTACCTGAACCGGACAAACCGACAAGAAAGACGAATTCGCCTTTTATAATTTCAAGACTCACAGAGTCCAAAGCTGCGCGCTCTTGACCCGGATATATCTTGGTGACGTTTTCAAAGCGAATCATCTACAACTCCCAAAATATTTCAGGCCCACGATTCATCTCTTCGTTGGCGCTCTGCCCCTAGTTTATGTAAGGAAGGCGGAAATCGGCACTTCTAACGCGCATTCAAGCCTGAGAATTGATGTGAGATTGAGCCAATATCCCCAGTTCCATCGCAATTAGAGGGCTATGAGCTTCGGCGCCAGCGAATTCCAGCTTCGATGAACTCATCAATCTCGCCATTTAAAACCGCTGAAGTATTTCCAGTTTCGTAATCTGTACGTAAATCCTTCACCATTTGATAAGGCGCAAGAACGTATGAACGCATTTGATTTCCCCATGATCCAGAGTTATCACCTTTGAGAGCATTCATCTTTGCTACTTCTTCTTGACGGCGGCGCTCAAGTAACTTTGATTGCAGCACAGCCATCGCCGTTGCCTTATTTTGAATTTGCGAACGCTCGTTCTGACATGAGACAACAATGCCCGTTGGAATGTGCGTTAAGCGTACTGCAGAGTCAGTTGTATTAACTCCCTGTCCGCCTGGACCAGAGGAGCGATACACATCGGTGCGAACTTCTTTCTCATCAATTTCGACATGGTCGCTCTGCTCAACAACTGGAACAACTTCAACGCCGGCAAATGACGTATGGCGGCGGCTTTGACTATCAAAGGGTGAAATGCGTACTAATCGGTGAGTACCCTGCTCCACCGACAATGTTCCATAGGCATATGGCGCGCTTACGCGAAAAGTCGTTGATTTAATGCCCGCTTCTTCGGCAAAGGATGTTTCAAGCACATCGACTTTGAATCCATGGCGCTCGCAATATCGAAGATACATACGCATAATCATTTCGGCCCAATCAGCAGCCTCAACCCCACCGGCCTCCGAGCGAATTGTTATTAATGCATCGCGATCGTCGTACTCCCCATTAAGTAGTGTCTGAACTTCTAATTCGCCGATTGCTTTCTTAACTGAATCTAACTCGCGCTCTGCATCTGCAACAGCGCTTCCGTCAGGCTCACTCGCGGCTAATTCAAATAAAATCGGTAAATCTTCGACGCGCCTGCGAAGTCCAGTTAGCTTATTTATTTCGGCTTGCACGCGCGATAAACGGCTCGTTACTTTCTGAGCATTTTCGGGGTCATCCCAAAGATTTGGGACTCCAGCCTCTTCCTCTAAAACCAGTGACTGCGCACGTAACTTGGGCAAGTCCAATACTTTTTCAATTGAAACTAGGGTCGCATCGATAGCATTTATCTCTAAAGCATATTCGCGCGCGGCCATGCAAGAAGGATAGCGGAGGGGACGAAGCGATTAATACAACCGAATTCCAAAGAGATAAAAGCCTTCCTGGACTTGATTTGTTGTGCCAACGGTTGATGTAAGAATGGCCGAACTCATCTTCGAAAATGGCACGGTGAATGGAAACCTCACCTCTGAATACGTTGAAATCTCAATCGATGAACCGTCACACTCCATGTGGGTCAATACAATTCCCTGCAATTCGTAGCGCTTCATCGATGAGTCGGAGTTACTCCAGTTATAGAGTTCTAAATTCACATTTAATAGTGCGCTATTGCAGTTAATCGGTATCGGCGAATGATCGCGTTTGGTGATGAGTGCCAATGGCGCAGTAAACATCGTTCCTTTTCCGGTGTAGTAAGCCGATTCATCTAACGTATGAACTCCGCGTTGGGCCGCGGCCTCAGTTGCCTGAGCGAGCGAACGCTTTGCAACCAAAACCGTTGCCACATCACTCATCACCATCAGGGAAGCAACGGTGATAATAAATAACCCAATAATTACAACGCTCAACGAGCCCTGCTCTTCTTTTAAGAATTTTTGGAATCTGTGCCATGGGCTCTCCTTGATATGTAAATCAGATAGAAGGCCTTGCATCGGGTTCACATCCACGGGCTGATATGTTCTTGGGCCGAAGCCTCGATTGTGCGATGTGACTGCCCGTCGGTGTAAGAAACCGTTATTCGAATTCTCCCGTTCGCCGAAAGACATGGGTTGCGCGAGCACTCGTAGCGGGCCGTAAGAGTTTGAATTTCTCCAGCAGTCAGGCCCAAGTGATTGCCAATCACGGCTAATGCTTGGGCGGAGACTTCTCGCCCAGCGCTTTCATTATCACTTGCAACATATGCCCGTAAACCTTCGCGTGCCAAAACTCTGACTATCTCTTCATTGCCGCTAATTGATGCAAAATTATTGAGGTAAATGAAGATTGGAATGAACAATGGGATTGCAAGTGCGACAAATTCAACAATTGCACTCCCCTGCTCGTTATGAGCTACCAGTCGATAGATTCGCTTTACAAAACTGGTTTCTTCATTTTTTTTCAATTGGTGGGCTCCATGATCGCAGCCCCTTTAACATCCGTCGATGGCGAGCCTCCAAATAATTCACTTAATCCCGGGACAATCCGTGGCAAAGTTGTGTGGCGTTGGGTAATTAAAACTTTGATATGGGTAAAACGATCACCTGATTTAAGTTCTATTACTTGATCATTTGCGTAGATTTCACCTGTAATTGCACGTCGAGAAGCTTCACCTTGAGCAATCGCAGCATCTGCGTTGCGTAAATTCGTCGCAATTATGAGTTCAATTCCAATGAGAAAGAGAATGAGGAGTGGAATCAAAACCATTGCGCTCTCGACATTGCCACTATCTTTTTTCAGCAATTTGAGCATGGTTCGCACTTCGAATCGCCTTAGCGAATTCCATTCATTGCATCAAGTGAATTCTTTAAGATGGTAGTTAGCCGAGGTGCTGCGATCGTCCAAATTGCTGTGACTAATCCAGTGGTCATGAGTACAACGAGGACCCATCCAGGAACATCGCCACGCTCATCGCGAAGGCGGGCATAGAAGTTAGTGTGCTTGCGTGTTAATCCCTCGCGCAGTGAAATCTCCGCCGATACGAGTTTTGTCATTAATGTGTTCATTATTCCCCCTAGTTTTTTATTGAGCTTTCCTAATTGAGCTTTATTGATTGTTCCTTTTTGGAAGTCTTCTGCCTTCCGGTTCGATTGCCTGCGAAGCGCCTATTCCTTGTGTATATCCCGCGCCTTAGTATTGAATCGGCGCCTAACTTCTGAATCGGCGCATCAGCACTGAATCGGTGAATCGCTCCAGGTGCATGTGCACTGCGGATGGCGCGAAAAGCGATTAATAGTTGGCACCAAAGGTTCGAGATAGTTCAATTGGATCTGGGCCCCCATTAATGGCGAGCTGCCAGTATCGATATAACGAAGTGCTGTGTGTGCGGCGATTGCAGCTAATTGATGCGCAATCGCAATCGGAAACTCTTCACTGGTCCCAGGGGTGGCCGTTAACTGGCTTTGAAATCGGCCAAACCTCTCTTCGCTTCCGAGCAAAAGGCACCGTAGACATGGTGTTAAACCGGGCTGTACCAAAGGTCCGCAAGTTGCTACACCGCCAGCGGTTTTACCGACGAATAAATGATCGTGGCCATCGCGAGTGAAATGTTCGATGAGCTCTGGTTCGTAATCTCCAACAATTATTCGCAAATTTCGCTCGGGCATTGGTTCGGGAACAGAACCATGAACGGAGCCCACTTGCGATGCAACTGGAAAAAGTGACCACTCTCGCGAAAGCTCCTCAAGACGGGTGCGATAACTTAAGCCAATATCGCTGGTTCGCAAAGCGCCAGAACCTAAATCGCTAGCGCCAATAGTTGGGTGCTGTTGACTTGAACTGATTGCGACCCGGGTATTTGTAACCCCACTTGCAAGAAGGATCGAACATATCAACGTTGCAGTGCGAGAGCTGCCGAAGATTTCGACGCCAAAATTCTGTCGCGTCGAAAGCGTCTCTACTCCACCATCTTTGACTCCGGCGAGCCACGTGGCTTGACTCAGTTCAGGAGCTAATCTTTTTTGTAGCTGACTAAATGCCCCGTCAAGGCTTTGATCCTGAGTGTGAATTGCGCGTGATGCAATCGCAGATTGAAAGCGATTATGTAGAGTAATTTTATTTCTGACCGTGTCGATAAAGTTTGCATCCCTTAACTCCGAAAGCACCAGATCAATAACTTCAATAGGTGCCGATAGAATCGCACTAATCTCTTCGGGGGTTTGTGAGCCATTTAGTTGAGAGATTATTGCGCGAGCGCCGCAGTGGAAAATTTCGATGGCGTGATGTGAAGTGGCAACATAGATTGACTTTTCACCCTTAGCCAAAGCCCTGCTGATGTAGACACCATTTTTTAATCGTGGATATGTTCCTTTGTGCCGCGAGATCCTCTGGCTCTGTAGGCCTACTTCCTGGATGCAATCTTCGGCGGCTTTACGTTCCCCTTGGGGTGAATCAGTGCTTGTCGATAAATTCTCTGACTGTGTATTTACTGCATATGTAGATCTCATGTGGCTAAGAGTGCGCAGTTACGTATCGCGCTGTTCCTTCGCGCCGAATAAGTGTGGAGTGTGCCCGAGTTTGATTACTCTGCGTTAGGCCAGGCTCACGAAGCGTCGAACGCCATGGTGGGGAAAGAGGAAAACCCCAGTCCGCATCGGACTAGGGCTCTCTCTACTGCTAGACGCTCATGCGAACGAGTTTTTCGAAGTGAGCGAAATTTAATTACTAGGCTTTTTTAAGGAAAGTGCTGATCTTTGTGCCGCAGACTGGGCAAACACCTTTAGCTGTACGGCGACCTGAGTCACTGACGCTGATTGTGCCTTCGAAGTCATGCTTTTCTTTGCACTTCACGCAGTAAGCAGTTCCTTTGTATGTCTCTGCCATTCTCTTCCTCCACTCCACGCTTGCCATCCCAATGGGATGATCCCCGATTGGGGCAGGCGTTTATTAAGTATCACGATACTCTCGAGCGTTGATTTTTACGCCTACCTACGCTTACTTATTCAGGAGTTTTTTCAACGCCTCGGGCAGAGCCAGGGCGGTTTCGGCCGCCTCATAGCCATCTAAATAGGCACTTGCCACATCTGCCGTTGGAAATCTGGCCAGAATCGCCTTGAAACCCTCACCGTGGTCACTAATGTGGAGGTGAATCGCCTCATGGAAGAGGACGTAGTCAAGGGCATGGCTGGGGGCGCCTTTTAGGCGATCTGAGATGCGAATCGTGCGATCGACGCTGGTACATGAACCCCAGCGCTCGCGCATCGCTCGCCATGCCACGTCTGACGGGCGGATTGTGATCTCAGGGGCAAGTTCTTGGAGCAGCTGATCTATTCGCTCTGCCAGCGCACTCTCACTCATGGTGATTGCAGCCTCTTGGGCCCGTATTTTGGCGACCATCTCCGGGACCATCGCCCGTTCATCGGCCTTACTCATTCGAGCTGGGATTGAGACGACGATTCGACCGCCAGCCCTATAGGCCGAAATGTTCTTTTTGCGCCGCGTTGAGCGGATTACGACGATCTCACCCTCATTGATTCCAGGCAAAGTTGCATCGGCATCTAAATCCGCGCCATCAGGTAGATCGTCGAGGAAGCTATCAAAACTCACATACCGACGATATCTCCAGCCATAAAATAAATGAGAAACCTCAACCAAGTGTTGAGAGATTTTTCTCTCACATACCGAAAATGCGTTTTCAAATTAATCCCATTACACGATAAAAAAGCTTTTTGTCAACGCTGTGTTCAGTTGATTCTCAGGCTGTTTCCATTTAGTTTACGTCTTACGAACTCCTCGGATAACCGTTCTTTATCAGCAAGGGGAAGGCTGATACAGATTGTGCGCCCGGGGAGTTCGCTTTTTTATGCCTTGGCACAAAGTTGATTTTCTGAGTACCTGTGCCCTGACGTGATGCCAGAAGAGTTATTAAATCCGCAGTTTTAAACCCTGACTTTAAAGTGAGGATAGATCGTCGGGAATAGTAATACTGGATAAATAAATTTCGGGAATTAATAAGTCACTTGCTGTTGGCAAAATTCCACTCCAAATTTGATCACGGGATTGAATGTCTCGAAGTTTTCCAACGGAGTGCCAAAATGCTGATGCTTCGCGTGCAAGACGTGGGGAGACTTCAAGACCAAAGAGATTTGCAAAGAGTTGTTGAGTCGGCGCAGAAGTTGCACGGCGACGACGCAACGTCTCTTGCAACGCCAATAAATTCGGTAGTCGATTACCGGCTGCTAATGCGACAACTTCTTCACACCAGCCATCGACTAATGCAAGAACGGTTTCGAGTTTTGTTAGTGCATCACGTTGTGCTGGAGTTTCCTCTGGCGTAAAAATCCCCTCATTTAAAGCCATGGTAAAGCTCTCAGGATTAGTTGGATCAAATTCTCCAGACTCTAAACTCGATGCTTCAAAAATCTCTTGTGCTTTACTTTGAATTGCCTCGATATCTATATGAATTCCTTTTCCGTAATCTGAAATTGCGCTACGGATATATGAAACAAGCCAAGGATTATGTGAAAATAAGCGTGCACCAGCGCTCTCACGAAGTGCATGGAAAATACGTACTTCATCGATTGGGATATCTAAATCTCGAGCCCAATCCTCAATATTCTGCGGAACTAGTGCTGGGTAAGCAGGATCAACCAGTGGAAGTCCGACATCGTGAATCCCAGTAACTGTGCCTGCTAATCCACCAATTGATTGTCCTAGTTGGGTGGCGATAAGAGAGCCAATAAACGAGCGTAAAAGTGTGGCGATCATGCCAACGGGAATCTGCATTGACTCATCGCCCGAGAGTTGATCACTACCACCCGTAGAGTCTTTAAGAAGTTCAGAGATTGCATTTGTTAAGCCAAGTGCTAACGGCTCTACCGAAACTTGCCAACCAGCAAGAGTCGCGTCGACCCAATCAGTTCGGGCCAAAGCGCTATTTCCGATGAGCTCTGATTGCGGAAAATAGACTGCATCATTGAGCCACAGTTCGGCGATTGAAAACGCCTCAACAATTTTGGCTGCATCGTTGGCACCGACAGGCGCGGAACCTTTTAAAAGCACTGTTTTTTTCGCAGTGTCTCGAACTGTATTCTTAGGAAGAGTTTCGGAAGAAGTTGTAAAGCCTGCACCATCCATTCCAATTTTTGAAAACTGTTCCTGAATCTTTTGCTGCATTTGTTGCATCATGGCGGCAAAATCGACGGACTCGTCGCCGTTATTCTTTTCAGCGTCGTCCGAATTTTCGGGTGTAAAACCAAATGGTGACATAGATGTAATCCTCTCAGCGATACAACCACTCGGCCACCCCTTTTCTTCCCGCATTTGAAAGCGCTATTTCCAGGGACCCCTATAGATGGGCTCTTTAATCATGGAGGCGATCAACTTGTGTGGGCGATGGCATCAAAGCCGCGATAGGCTCAGAACATGTCAAGTGCAGCTACCGCCCTAATTTGGTGGATTATTCCAGCAATAGGCTTAATTGGCGGTCTCGGATATGTACTTTGGGTTTCGAAATTTCAAACCAAATTTCAGCAGGAAACTCAACGCTCGGTCGGTCAGTTTCAGCGTTTTCAAGACTCTCTCCGCGATTCACAGGCTCGCGATGTCGTGACTTCGGCTAAAACCGATGACCTGGATCCCGCTCCTGTGGATCCAGAACTGCGCAAATAAAACAGATTTCCCGTGCGCTACTCACCTCTTCCGCGCTTTGTTGTAGCCGTTCTTAGTATTTTCTTTCTATTTGCTCTTGTTGCTCCGTTGCCATTTGCCATCGTTTTACCGGGAAGTGCCGATAATATTTTTGGGAAAATTCTTAATGTAAAGAATCAAAAATCATATTCTCCCACTGGACGCTTAGATTTAATGTCAGTTCGCGTAACAAATCCAGCTAATTGGATTATCGGACCTGAAGTTCTTTACTCATGGATTCGAAGCGATGAAGCCGTCTATCCCCGTGCAGCTATTTATCCGCCCGGAACCACCACTAAGTCTGAAAAGAAACTTGCTGCTGCCGACATGAGTTCGTCGCAGAGCAAAGCCATTGGCGCGGCCTTTAATTTTCTAAAGAACAACCCTGATTTAGGTGTCACACCAAATCAACTCATCGCAAAAAATATTTATTTTGATGTCAAACGCACGGGTGGCCCAAGCGGTGGAATGATTTTCTCAATCGGCGTAATCGAACTTTTAACTCCGCTTGATATTTTGCATGGTCGACATATTTCCGGCACCGGGACTATTTCCGTCGATGGAACGGTCGGCCCAATCGGCGGTATTAACGAAAAGATTCGTGCCGCCCGAAAAGCTGGGGCTCAAATTTTTCTAGCTCCTGAAGGCAACCGGGCCGAAGTTACCTCGCTCACGGAAGGCATCCACGTAATTTTTGTGGCCTCCCTTACAGATGCAGTTAAAGCCCTTATGGCGCAGGGATAATCCCCGAAATAGCCCACGCTTTCGCCGATGGTAGGCCTGCTCTCGTTGCGCTAGCGTTGACCCATGATGAGTAATGCAGCCCCCCAGTTCAACTTCAAGCGCCGTGTAGGACCACTTCCAATAACTATCGCAATTTTGGTAGTTATTTTAGTCGCTCTTATTTCATTGAGCGGCTTCTATGCTGATTGGCTCTGGTTTAAGTCCGTCGATTTCACTTCGGTATGGTCAACAGTCTTGTTAACGAAATTCACTTTGTTTGTAGTGGCTGGACTCGTAACTGCGGCCTTGGTTCTTCTCAATATCATCATCGCCTACAAGCGTCGTCCGCTATATGTCCCTATGTCTGTAGAGGCAGATAACCTTGAACGCTATCGCGCTCAAATCGAACCGATTAAGCGTTGGGTCGTTATTGGTTTAGGTGTTGCTCTCTTTTACTTTGCGGGATCTTCGGGGTCAATGTTGTGGTCCAAATGGCTCCTATTCAAAAATTCAACTTCTTTTGGTGTTAAAGATCCTCAGTTCCATATGGATATATCTTTCTTTGCTTTCCGACTTCCATTCTGGCAAACCCTCATTGCGTGGGGCATTTCAACGCTCATTCTTTCAATAATTGCATCGGCAATTGTCCACTATGTATATGGTGGAATTCGCCTACAAGTTCAGGAAGATCGCACAACCGTAGCTGCGCGCGTTCAGCTCTCAGTTCTACTTGGTGGAGTTGTATTGCTCAAGGCTGTTGCATATTGGTTCGATCGTTACGCGCTTGCATTAAAAGATAGCAAGCTCATAACCGGTTTAACGTATACCGACGTCAATGCTGTTTTGCCTGCCAAAGCTATTCTGGCCGCAATCGCAGTCGTTTGTGCACTCCTATTTTTTGCAAACATTGTTCGTCGCTCTTGGATTCTTCCTGCCGCCGGTACTGGTCTACTTGTCATTTCATCGGTGCTAATCGCCGGAATCTATCCTGCAGCAATTCAAACTTTCCAAGTAAAACCAAGTGAATCCTCGAAGGAAGCCCCATTTATCCAGCGCAATATCGATGCTACGCGCACGGCTTATGGCTTAAATAATGTAACTGTCTCTGATTATCAGGCAACGCTTACAACCTCTGCCGGTCAGCTTTCCAAAGATGCAGCAACTATCGCCAACATCCGCTTGATGGATCCAAACGTTCTCTCTGCTACTTTCCGTCAACTCCAACAGATTAAGCCTTACTACAGCTTCCCTGACTCATTAGATATTGATCGATATATGGTCAACGGTGTTAAACGTGACACGGTTGTTGCAGTACGAGAGTTAAACATCGCTGGTAACCCATCTCGTAACTGGATCAATGACCACCTTGTTTATACCCACGGTTTTGGTTTTGTTGCAGCTTTTGGAAATACGGTTGATGCCGATGGAAAGCCTTCATTTGCCGTTGGCGATCTACCGCCAACCAAGGGGCTCGGAAAATTCGAACCACGTGTTTACTTTGGTGAAAATGTGCCTGATTACTCCATCATCGGTGGTGTAAAAACAAATACCCCAGTCGAGTTCGACTATCCAGATGATACGTCGGCTAATGGCCAAAGGAACTTCACGTACACCGGAACTGGCGGCGTACCTGTTGGATCACTTGTTAATAAATTAGTTTTTGCCCTCAAATATCAGGAGCAACGTATCTTGCTCTCATCCTTAATTAATAAGGATTCTAAGATTCTCTTTAATCGCAATCCTCGTGAACGCGTAGCCAAGGTTGCCCCATGGTTAACTCTCGATGGAGACCCATATCCAGCTTTGGTCGATGGCAAGGTTTTATGGATTATCGACGGATATACAACAAGTGCTGGTTACCCTTATTCTCGTCAGACCTCACTATCTAGTGCAACTTCGGATGCATTAACTGCAAATTCAAATGCCGTTACACCTCAAGGCAATGAAAATATTAACTACATACGTAACTCAGTTAAAGCGACGGTAGATGCCTACGACGGCACAGTGACTTTGTATCAATGGGATGCTAAAGATCCAGTTCTAGCTACGTGGAGCAAGGCTTTCCCTGGCACGGTCACACCTAAGTCGAAGATTTCCAATGAGCTTATGGCTCACATCCGCTACCCCGAAGATATGTTCCGCGTTCAACGTGAAATTCTCTCCTCGTATCACGTAAAAACTGCTGCGGCTTTCTACGGCGGCCAGGATTTTTGGCGCGTTCCTCGGGATCCATCAACTTTCGGAGCTAATGCAAGTGCTCAACCTCCGTACTTCTTAACTTTGCAGATGCCTGGTCAGACAAGTCCAGAGTTTGCAATGACTACTCCATTTGTTCCACGCGGTGGTCGTGAAAACTTATCTGCTTTCGCAGTTGTAAACTCTGATGCTGGCCCTAATTACGGCAAGATAACTGTTCTTCAACTTCCACGAAGCACTAACGTTGCAGGACCTTCACAGGTTGCTTCAAACTTTGAAGCTAAACCCACAGTTGCAAACTCTCTCTCACTCTTACGTCAAGGTGGCTCAGATGTAGTTCTTGGTAACTTGCTAACGCTTCCAGTTGGCGGCGGACTGTTGTATGTACAACCCGTATATGTAAGAGCAACAGCAAACAGTGCTTCGTATCCGTTACTACAAAAAGTTCTCGTTTCTTTCGGTGATCAAATCGGTTATGACGACACATTAAAGGGTGCACTCGATCAAGTCTTCGGTGGTAACTCTGGAACAACGTCTTCAACCGGAACCACAACAACAACAACCACTGGAACAACGAATAACTCACTTGCGAGCGCACTGGCAAGTGCTAAACAAGCTCTTAGCGATGGACAAGCCGCCCTTGCAAAGGGTGACTTCGCCGCTTACGGTCGAGCACAAGATCGATTGAAATCTGCGATTGCATCAGCGATAGCTGCGCAAGTAAAGAAATAAGTATCGATTTGGTCTTTACCTAGCGAGCCCATAAGATTGCCGTTACCGACGCGGGGTGGAGCAGCTCGGTAGCTCGCTGGGCTCATAACCCAGAGGTCGTAGGTTCAAATCCTGCCCCCGCTACTAACGTAAAAAAGACCCTCAGGGGTCTTTTTTGCTTTCTCCTTTAAACTACCTTCATGCGAATGCAATCCCCCAAACGAGGAATGCTCGTAATAGGTTTGTGCTTAGCCCTCTTAATTGGGGGCTTTATTGTGAGGCAGAGTTTTCATTCCTCTTTGCCAACGGCCACTCGTTCTCCAGCTCAGTACACGCCCCAACCAACTCCTTCCACGTCCGCTTCACCTCTCCTAACTCCAACGCCAAGCATCTCATTGGTGGTTCCGGCCTCATGTGCGGCAACCAAGATTCTCAATGACATCTCCATGAAAATTCCTAAATCCGAGATTATCGACACTAAATGGCAACCCTCGCCAGGTACTGAATTGGCCGACGTGCTCGGTAACGGTGGAATAGCGTGCAGTTACGGCATTCAAAGAGCTGAAATTGGCACAACGATATTGTGGGTTGATAACTCCACATCTATATTTGAAAAGCACGTTGCGAGTTGGGTTGCCAAAAAATATACAAAGATTGATTTAGCGGGTGTTGATGAAAGCGCTGCCTATTTCTTGTATAAACCTCAATCAACGACTAACGAGTTCCACATATGGACGCTAGATATTCTTATTCATGGGATGTGGATCCAAGTGAGTGCAACATTCTTAAATTCAATTGATGAAGGGGCCTCCCTCATCACCGCCGCAATCACATCAGCTACGGCTTGAGAATGAGCGCTTTAACTTACTTAATACGGAGCGAGTTAGTTACAACAAACAGTGATGAGAGCGCCATGGCGGCAGCGGCATAAATTGGCCTCAAGAGACCGAGAGCGGCGATAGGAAGACCGATAACATTGTAAATAAGTGCCCAGCCCATATTGAGATGGATAATTTTCAAAGTCTTCTTAGCTAATTTGAGCGCATCAATCACACTATTTAAACCAGCGTTCATTAATGTTATATCGGCACTTGAAATTGCGGTGTCAGTTCCGGTGCCCATCGCCATCGATAGATCGGCGGCAGTTAACGCTGCTGCATCGTTAATGCCATCTCCGATCATTAATACACAGTGGCCCTCTGATTTAAGCCGCTCAACTATCTGCAACTTCGTTTCTGGCAAAGCCGAAGAAACAACGTGTGCGCTATCAATTCCTACAACTGTTGCAACGGATGCGGCAACTTCGGCGCTATCGCCAGTTACTAGCCATGGGGTTATTCCCATTGTTCGTAAATCACTAATTGTTGCTGCGGCATCGCTTTTAAGTTCATCGCCTACTGTAAAAACTGCCAATGCAACGCCATCCCATGCCAATACTGAAACCGTAAGTCCATCCTCTTGCCCTTTAGCGATTGCTAATTTCAACTCAGGATGAAAATCAGTTGAGCTGTGAGCAACGGCTGCCGGTGAGCCGATAAGAACTACCGGGGATTGCACGCCTAAGTTCACGCGTCCTGCAGCTCCAGATCCAGGAGTGACTGAAAACTCAGTCGCCTCATACATTCGTGCGCCCTTACCTATGGCATGGCGCGAAATGGCAAGGGCAACTGGATGCGTGTTTTGTGATTCGATTGCCAATACCGAAGAGAGAATTGTTGTTTCGTTAATGAGCGGTGCAAATGAGCTGCCCAGGACTGCACCTGCCGACATTGAAACTGTTGCTGTCTGCACTTTCATAACGCCTTGAGTCAATGTGCCAGTCTTGTCGAAGACAACAGTATCGACGGTGCGCGCTACTTCAAGTACTCGTGGTTCGCGCAAAATTATTCCGCGTTGAGCCCCACGACCTGATGCAACGAGTAAAGCCACTGGAGTGGCTAAGCCAAGTGCGCATGGACATGCGATTACCAAGACGGTTATTGCAACTGAGATAGACCTGGTTAATGTGTGGTCGGTGTAGTACCAGCCAACAAATGTCGCGATTGAAATCAGCGTAACAATCGGTACAAATACTGCGCTAATTCGATCGGCTAAACGTTGAATAGGGGCCTTGGTACCTTGCGCGCTAATTACCATTGCCGTGATGCGCGCTAATTCGGTATCGCTACCAATTCTTGTGGCGCGCACAATTAACCGCCCATTGTGATTTATTGATGCTCCAATTACTTGCGAGCCTGGACGAACGTCAATGGGCTTTGACTCACCCGTCAGCATCGAGTTATCAACGGCGCTTTCACCTTTAATCACGATGCCATCAGTTGCAATGCGCCCGCCAGGTAGAACTTCAAACTCATCGCCGATTTCGAGTTGACCAATTGGAACGATTAGCGGAAATCCACCACGAACTATCGTCACTTCTTTACTACCTAAAGCAAGAAGCGAAGAAAGTGCTGCACCTGCGCGTGATTTAGCCCGGGTCTCTAAGAAACGTCCAAGGATTACGAAAAAGATTACGCCAGCGGCTACCTCGGTATAAACATCTCCGGCACCTGTTGCATTGGCATAAATTGACCATGTAAAGGCGGCAAGTGAACCGAGCGAAATTAAATTATCCATTGTTGGGTGCTTCAAATTACGCAGAGCTGCGCGATGAATCGGCCATGCCACTAACAGCACAACGGGTGCGCTTAAAGCGATAACTACCCAGGCTGTTGGCGAATATAAAGGATGTCGGAGACCAAAGTGATCAAGTGCCTGAAGAACTCGCATATCTATTCGGTGATGCCAACTCATAACCATGGATATTGCAACGGCTGGGGCTGCAAATATGAAAGCAAAAAATAACGCTCTGGCTGACTTCTTGTTATGCAAAGTCATTGATTGGCCATCTTGTAACAACGTGGCTTTATATCCAGCTTTTTCAACGATTTTCACTAAGGCTTTAATATCCATATCGGCTGGCGATAAAATATGAGCCGTTTCAGTTGCAAAATTTACGCTTGCGCTTACGCCTTCAACTGCATTGAGCGCTTTCTCTACGGTATTAACGCACGATGAGCAGGTCATTCCCTCAATTGAAAGAGTAACTGGTTCTAAAACGGTGCTCATGGGTTTAAGCCATTGATAACTGCATTATGCAGAACTCCGTTTGTAGATACCCCACTTCCACCAAATGGACCGGGTACACCGTCAACATTCGTAAAAATTCCGCCAGCTTCGCGCACAATAATATCTAGCGCTGCCATATCCCACACCGCAAGTGTTGGCTCGATTGCGACATCAACTGCGCCCTCTGCCACCAACATGTGCGACCAAAAATCGCCCATGCCGCGTGTGCGCCAAGCGTTATCTAACATCTTTTGAAAAGATGCGAGTCGGTCATCAAAGCCAATGAAATCTGAATATGTAATTGATGCATCGGTAAGCGTAGCTACTTGTGAAACCGATATTTTCTTAGTAACACCGTTGAACGTGACGAAGGCTCCTTGGCAACATGATGCGAACCAGCGGCGCGATAATGCCGGAGAGCTCGCAACGCCGACAACAACTTCTTGAGTTCCATCTTCACTTACTTCGACGAGGGCAATTAAAGTTGCCCACGTAGGAACTCCGCGCATAAAGTTTTTAGTTCCATCGATTGGATCAATGATCCAGTAACGCTTACTGCCCGTTATGTCGCTTCCAAACTCTTCACCTAATAATCCATCGTTAGGGCGATGCGTAGCTAGAGCTTCACGGATAGCGGTCTCAACTGCGCGATCGGCGTCGGTTACTGGCGTGTTATCGGGCTTGGTCGTGATAACTAAATCTAAGGATTGATATCTCTCAAGGGCAATCGAATCAGCCAAATCGGCAAGTAAGTGAGCTAGAGCTAAGTCATCTGCGTAGCGAGAGGGGTCATTTGTCATAGTGCTTGAATTCTAATCCTCTAGCCCCTCTGCAGGTTGCTCCTTCACGCTGAGCAAAGAGCGAAGGCTCGCTAATCTCGCGCTGCGTTCTGGATCCACCACACCATCAGGGGCCGCCCACGCATCAAGTGAGCATGAACTCTCAGAGTGTGAGCAGTTAGACAAACAGTTAGCGGCAACTTCTGACAAATCCGTGAATGCATCAACAATTCGCTTTGTGTCGATATGTGAGAGGCCGAAAGCCCGAATTCCAGGTGTGTCAATAATCCAACCATCACTATCCAAAAGTGGAAGGGCAATTGCACTAGATGAAGTGTGGCGACCACGACCTGTTGCAGCGTTCACGTCACCAGTTAAACGATCGGCTTCAGGTACTAATGCGTTAATCAATGTAGATTTTCCAACACCCGAATGTCCAACTAAAACTGAAATCTTTGCCTCAAGCATTTCGTGCAGTGCTTTCAGATCACGTTCTCGTGAATCAGTCTTAATTGCAGTGTGGAGAATTTCTACACCTAACTTTGAGTACTCGGCAAGAAAATCTGGAATTACGCCAAGATCTGTTTTGGTGACAACTAACTTAGGGGTAATGCCTTCAGTAAATGCTGAGACTAAGAAACGGTCAATTAATCCACGTCGCGGCTCCGGATTAGTTGCAGCAACAACAATTACTAGTTGATCAATATTTGCAACAATCGTGCGCTCTACTTGGGCGGCATCATCGACCGTGCGACTAAGCGAATTGCGCCGCTCTTTAACTGCAACAATTCGCGCCAAACTTCCTTCGTTTCCGCTCACATCGCCAACGATTAAAACAATGTCGCCCACTACAACTGACTTTGGCCCTAGCTCTCGCGCCCTCATTGCAGTGATAACTACGCCATCATCGGTAATGCATGTCTGCCGACCCCGGTCTACCGTCGTAACCAGCGCAGTTATTGCATCACTATGGCTCGGACGATCCTTGCTGCGTGGACGCGTACTGCGAGCAGGTCTAATTCGCGCATCGGTTTCATCGTATTCGCGTGGACTCATTTTTCACTCTCACACAAGAAGTGAGCTCCATAGCCCTGGAAAATCTGGCAATGTCTTGCGCGTTGTTTCAATATTTTCAACGTCAATATCGGGCACAACTAAACCAATAACAGCTCCAGCTGTTGCTAATCGATGATCGTCATACGTATGGAAAACACCACCATGTAGTGGTGCCGGTGTGATGTGAAGCGATGTTTTATGCTCCTCGACTTTTCCACCGAGGGCGTTTATCTCGTTTGTCAGCGCAGCTAAACGGTCAGTCTCATGAAGACGTAAGTGACCAATTCCCCGCAAGTGTGATGGGGAATCTGCCAGCGCTGCCAACGCTGCAATGGATGGAGTGAGCTCACCAACCTCATGTAAATCAATATCAATTCCATGAATCACGCCAGTTCCAGTAAGAGTTAATCCCTTTTCACTCGTTAAAATCTGCGCCCCCATTGCGCTAAGAATGGAGCGCAATTGATCGCCAGGTTGACTCGTCTTGGTTGGCCAGTCGGCAATCGTGACACTTCCTCCGCACACCATTGCAATGGAGAGAAAGGGCGCGGCATTGGAAAGATCAGGTTCAATTACTAACTCACGTCCATGCAGAGCGCCAGGCTTTACACTCCAACTTTGCGCATCTCTATCGACGACAACCTCGGCACCAAATTCACGAAGCAACTCAACGGTCATATCAATGTGCGGCATTGATGGAAGTGAGCCGCCTTTATGAGTAACAGTGATTCCATTTTCAAAACTTGGGGCTACCAATAGGAGTGCAGATAGAAACTGGCTAGAGGCACTTGCATCAATAGTTATTGCACCCCCTGGGATTTTTCCTTTACCGTGAAGTGTCAATGGCAAGCCATAACGACCTTCGTGTTCGATTGTTACGCCAAGTTCTTCAAGGGCTTTTATTACGGGCCCTAAGGGGCGCTCATATGATCTTGGATCTCCGTCGAATGCGATCTCTCCTGTTGCCAGGGCTGCTAAAGGTGGCAAGAAACGCATGACGGTGCCTGCATTTCCTACATCGATTCGTGCCGGTCCGCTCATTTCAGCTGGAGTTATAGTTAATTGATATTCAGATAAACCATTTACTTCTTTGTCCTCTTCAACGATTCCGATTCCTAGGGCCTGTAAACCTTGCACCATGAGTTGGCTATCGCGTGAGACAAGTGGGCGACGAAGAGTTGTTGGGGAATCGGCTTGGGCCGCTAAAATAAGGGCGCGGTTTGTTACCGATTTTGAACCTGGAATAACGACGCGCACATCAACTGCTTCGCGCCCGCGAAAAATCGCCGGCCAGTGGGCGTCATTTTTTCTCATTAATTAAGTCTATCCTTATCGTTATGTGTGGGCGTTATGCGCAATCTGCCGATATGCGCGAACTTATGGAGCAGTTCGAGGTCACTGGTAGCTCTCCAACGCAATCCCTGCCAGCAAATTGGAATATCGCACCCACTAATCCCATCTATATAGTCCGCGCAGATTCCACGGATCACCATCGGCGCGAATTAGCCACGGTTTCTTGGGGATTAATTGCTCCCTGGCTCTCTGATCTCAAAGAGGCAAGGAGTTCTCAATCGCGCGCAATTAACGCTCGGAGCGAATCAATTTTTGAAAAGCCAACTTTTAGGAACGCTTTCAAATCAACACGTTGCTTGATCCCAGCCGAGGGCTACTACGAGTGGTCAACAGCGCTCGGTGAATATCCGCCGAAGCAGCCCTTTTATATTTGTGCGCGTGACGGAAACCAGTTACCAATTGCCGGAATTTGGAGTAGTTGGCGGGCAGGTAATGGAGAGTTAATAGAGAGTGCATCCATCATTACGCAAGAGGCGCAGGGCAACCTCTCCAAAATCCATAGCCGTATGCCTGTGTTTATGCCGCATGATCGTTGGGAAGAGTGGCTCAATCCTGACAATAAAGAGATAGAAAAACTAAGAACTCTTATGCAGGTTGACTCCCCCGACTCACTAGTTCTCGCCCATCCAGTCTCCAGCGAAGTCAACTCTGTGACACGAAATTCTAAAAAGTTAACGGAACAAATTGAATTGGGAGAGCCAGAAACCCTCTTTTAACGATAGCCTTTTAGTGCGATGACATCAACGGATTTAGTTAAAGAGAGCTCGGCGGAGCGCACTCTCCGCTTTGAGCGAGATGCGCTTGCATTCACAAACCAGTTATATGCTGCCGCCCTTCGCTACACAAAAAATCCGCATGATGCTAAAGATTTGGTACAAGATACATATCTCAAAGCTTTCGCCTCTTTTCATCAGTTTGAACCTGGTACAAATTTAAAGGCTTGGTTATATCGCGTATTGACGACAACTTTTATTAATACATATCGTAAAGATCAACGCCGACCTCAAATTTCTGGTGGCGAGATTGAAGATTGGCAGTTAGCTAGCGCTGCGTCACACTCGAGCAACCTAGGAAAATCGGCAGAGGTTGAAGCTCTAGAGAATTTGCCCGATAGTGATATTAAACGTGCCCTTAATGAAATCCCCGAAGAGTTTCGCATTGCTGTGTACTTGGCCGATGTCGAAGGTTTTTCCTATAAAGAGATTGCCGACATTGTCGGAGTGCCGGCAGGAACTGTTATGTCACGCCTGCACAGGGGAAGAAAACAGTTGCGCGAGCGGTTAACAGAGTATGCAAAAGATTTAGGCTATACGGTCAAAACGCCTAAGGAGGAAGTTCTATGAGCGAATCAGAATTTATCCTCTGTAACCAGATGCTTAACTCCTTTGTGCTTCTCATTGAAGGAAACAACGATGATGAATCGATGGTTTATACCGTCCAGACCCACCTTTCAGAGTGTCCTGACTGTGCAGCCGAATTTGCACATGAGCAAAAAATGCACGGTTTAATACAAGATGTCTTGCGCCGTACTTGCTGTGAAACCGCGCCCGAGGAACTCCATAATGCGATTTACCAACAAATCCATGCGCATATGGGTGGGGGCTATACAAGCGAAGTAGTCACAGAATTTACAATGACGGAAATTTCAATTGCAATCGATGAGTTTGGAAACATAGAGCACCGTGAAGTCACTATCGAACACACCGAAGAGATTCGCTACGAAAATGGCGAGGAATAACCCATGAAACCTTCCGAGGAGGTAATCGGGGCAGTTGGGTTTTCCGTTATGACCGTTCGGCCCGGCGACACGTCGGTAGCAATGGGAGTTGGAGATCTACCGATTATTGCCCAATCACACCTATTAAGCCTCATGGAGCATGCGGCAATCATTTCACTCGATGAGTATCTAGAATCCGGTGAAACAACTATCGCTATTTCATCTGAAATGCTCTCACTTTCTCCGGCTTCAATCGGCGCAGAGTTACGCGCGACTTCTCGCTGTATTGAAATAGAAAACACGGAGTTAACTTTTGAATGCGAAGTCTATGAAGGAGAACGCCAAGTTGCGGCGGCAATGATAAAAAGAGCGACGGTAGAGCGAGTATCTTTCCTCGCACGTACCGCCGCTCAGTCTTTAATCTCTTAAGTTTTAAGCTTTTTTAGTTGCCCAGAAAATTTCAGCAATCTCATCAATCTTTGCAATTAACTTATCTGCAACTGCAACATCTTGAGTTCCCTTTGTGCCTGCAGCACCAGCAAGCTTGGTGGCCTCATTAAATAGTGAGTGCAGTTGTGGGTATGCCTCAAAGTGAGGAGCCTTAAAGTAATCGGTCCAGAGGACCCAGAGATGCTCTTTAACTTGGTGTGAACGCTCTTCTTTGATTGCAACTGAACGTGAGCGGAAATCCGCATCGGTATTTGCTGCGTACTTTTCCATGCAGGCCTTTACCGATAGAGCCTCGATTTTTGCTTGGGCTGGATCGTAAACACCACATGGTAGATCGCAGTGTGCATAGAGCGTTATTTTTGGCGTAAACATGCTTTCTCTCCCTTGAAAAATTCTCGCGTGTAAGTCCTACACATGACAGACTACCGTTCGTGAGCAAATTTGGCACCGTCAAGGTTGAGGGCCGCTCAATGGAGCCTACTTATAACAATGGTGACTGGCTCTGTGTCCTCTGGATGCAGGAGGCCCCGAACCGAGCCCCCTTAGGAAGCATCGCGGTCATAGAACGTGAAGAGCGACCGGGTATTTTTCTTATTAAACGAATACAAAAAGCCCACGCCGGAAATTACTGGGTTGAGGGCGATAACAGTGAAAGCACAGATTCACGAACGTGGGGCTGGATTGCACCGCATGAAATTGTTGGACGTGTGTTGTTTCGTTACCGAAAAGGAAAGCCGTTTATCGGGTAAAGGCTTCTAACATTAAGGCTTTCTGTTCATCCTCATGCAAGTGATGGTTTCCAGTAGCTGGTGATGCGGTTGCGCGACGAGATACACGGCGCAAAATACGCGAACCAAATCCACGTCCTCCATGTTGTTCAGAGGTACGAAGTGCAACATGGGACCAAGGGCCTTGATTAGCGGGTTCATCTTGTACCCACAATAAATTTGCATTTGGATGCTTGTTAGCTTCGGCGATCATCTCATCGATTGGAAGTGGATATAGAAGTTCAAGACGAACAATCGCGGTCGTTGTTTCGCCAGACTTTGCCCGCTCTGCAACTAAATCATGATAAATCTTGCCAGAGCAGAAGATCAGACGCGTTGCGTTCTGAACACTCTCATCTGAAATTACTGGGCGGAAATGTCCGCTTGTGAAATCAGAGAGCGCCGAAGCTGCCGCACGTAAGCGCAGCATTGATTTTGGAGTAAAAATAATTAATGGTCGGCGCGCTGGATTCTTTGCGTGCCAGCGTAGTAAGTGGAAATAAGAGGCCGGCGTTGATGGTTGAGAAACGGTCATGTTTTGTTCAGCGCATAACTGCAAATATCGCTCAATTCGGGCTGAAGAGTGATCTGGACCTTGGCCCTCATATCCATGTGGAAGTAGCAAAACGAGTGATGAGCGCTCTCCCCACTTCTGCAGCGCTGATGAAATAAATTCATCAATAATCGTTTGGGCTCCGTTAGCGAAGTCGCCGAACTGACCTTCCCAGAGAACTAAGGCGTCTTCGCGTTCAACACTGTAACCATATTCAAAGCCCATTGCCGCATACTCACTGAGCAGCGAATCAATGACAAAGAAGTGGTTCTCATCGCTATTGAGTGCGCGAAGTGGGGTCCATTCATTGCCGTTTTCCTTATCAATGATGACAGCGTGACGATTACTAAATGTTCCACGTCGAGCATCTTGTCCGGCAAGGCGAATCGGCACATCTTCTTTAAGAAGTGAACCAAAAGCCAGCATCTCTCCAGTCGACCAATCAATCGATGAGTCATTGAGTGATTCAACGCGTTTAGCTAATTGAGGCAATAACTTAGGGTGAACTTTAAAGCCCTCCGGAATTGCAGACTGAGTTGCAGCGATTTCACGGACTAGGTTTTCGCTAATTGATGTAATGATCTCGTGTGCCTCTGGAGCAACTGGAGCTTTAAAGTTTGGATCGGTCTCGGTGTGCAGATTATTAACGGCTGCATACACGGCCTCTAACTGGCTCTGATAATCGCGCGCGACCTCTTCGGCCTGTTCTTGCGAAATATCTCCGCGACCAATTAACGCTTCGATATACAAAGTACGCGTTGAACGTTTAGCGTCAATCATCTTGTACATAATTGGTTGTGTGAAACTTGGCTCGTCACCCTCATTGTGTCCACGTCGACGGTAGCAAACCATGTCAATGACAACATCTTTATTAAACTCCTGACGATACTCAAAAGCTAAGCGTGCAATACGCACACACGCTTCAGGGTCATCGCCATTAACATGGAAAACAGGGGCCTGAATTATTTTGGCAAAGTCAGTTGAATACGTAGAGGTACGCGATGCTTGTGGCGCAGTTGTAAATCCAACTTGGTTATTAACAACGATATGAATCGTTCCACCAGTGCGGTAGCCAGCTAACTGCGACATCTGTAGTACTTCAGCGTTTACGCCTTGACCCGCGAATGCGGCATCCCCGTGCAGTAATACGGGAAGTATTGAATAGGCGTGCTTAATATTGAGCTTGTCCTGTTTGGCGCGAACAATGCCCTCTAGAACTGGGTTAACTGCCTCAAGGTGCGAGGGATTGGCCGCCAAATAAATCTTGGTTGTTGCTCCCGCGAATGAAGTGAATACACCCTCGGTACCTAAATGATATTTAACATCGCCCGAACCTTGCACTTGATTTTCAGCGTAATGTCCTTGGAACTCCTGGAAAATCTGACCATGTGACTTACCGGCGATATTTGCTAGAACATTTAAGCGTCCGCGGTGCGGCATACCAATACAGACTTCATCTAAACCTTGATCGGCAGCACTAGAAAGAACGGCATCGAGTAATGGAATAACCGATTCGCCACCTTCGAGTGAGAAGCGCTTTTGACCAACAAACTTGGTTTGTAAGAAAGTTTCAAAAGCTTCAGCACCATTGAGTTTATGTAGGATGCGTAGGTTTTCCTGTGGTGCAAGCTTCTGCGCGCCAATTTCAACATGGGTTTGAATCCATTCGCGTTCTTTCGGATCTTCGATGTACATATATTCAACACCGACTGTGCGGCAATATGAATCTCGAAGGATTCCGAGGATCTTTCGAAGTGGCATGAAAGTTGCCCCGCCAAAACCACCAGTTGCAAATTCACGATCGAGATCCCACAATGTTAAGCCATGCGTCACTACATCTAAATCTGGGTGAGAGCGTTGCTTATATTCCAGCGGATCAACGTCGGCCATTAAGTGCCCGAAAGTGCGATAGGCGTGAATCAACTGTTGAATGCGGGCAGTTTTATTAATCTGTTCATCTTTGCTGAACTCAAAATCTTTAGCCCAGCGAATTGGTTCGTACGGAATTCGAAGGGCGGCAAAAATTTCATCGTAGAAGTTTTCAGCACCCAATAAATATTCATTCATGCGACGAAGGAAATCACCCGACTGCGCGCCTTGAATAACACGATGGTCGTACGTACTAGTAAGCGTGACGACTTTACTAATGGCCATTCGGGCAAGGGTTTCGGCGCTTGTGCCATGGAATTCAGCTGGGTAATCCAGCGCACCAACGCCAAGAATTAGACCTTGGCCTTGTACTAAACGCGGAACCGAGTGAACCGTGCCGATTGTGCCTGGGTTCGTAATAGACAATGTGGTCCCAGCGAAATCGTCAACGGTTAAAGATCCTCCGCGCGCTTTTTTGATAATCGCCTCGTAAGCGCCCCAGAACTGTGCAAAGTCCATTCCTTCGCAACCTTTGACCGAAGGCACCAATAACTGGCGCGACCCATCGGCTTTAGCTAAATCAATAGCAATACCTAAGTTGATGTGTTCGGGATGACCGACTGCAGGCTTGCCATCTAGTTCGCCAAAAAATGCATTCATCTCAGGCATCGCGCGGACCGCTTTAATCATGGCATAGGCGATGATGTGTGTGAATGAAACTTTTCCACCACGTGCGCGCTTGAGGTGATTATTAATCACAATGCGGTTATCAATCATCAATTTTGCGGCAACCGCTCTCACCGATGTTGCAGTTGGAACGGAAAGCGAAGCTTCCATACTTTGAACTACGCGAGCCGATACACCACGA
Source organism: Actinomycetes bacterium (assembly GCA_037139795.1). Lineage (GTDB taxonomy): Bacteria > Actinomycetota > Actinomycetes > Nanopelagicales > Nanopelagicaceae > Planktophila. The sequence goes on along the minus strand of JBAXFS010000006.1, from coordinate 15,423 downwards.
ATTGGTTCAAGAGTTGAGGCACTTGGTGTTACTAATACGGGAACTGGCTTAACAATTGGATCTGCCGGTGTCGGTTGTAATGATGCAATATCTTTAACAATTGGTTGTTGAACTGGCGCCGCAACCACTGCAACTGTTGGCATAACTTGGGCTGGAACCTCGGACACAACAATCTTTGCTATTGGCTCGGACGCAACAGGTGTTTGTTTTTGCGCCTTAGGAAGCGGTGGAATACCTTTAGAAACCGGTTGAGTGGATTGGACGGCAGAAGTCGCAGCAGGTGTTCCTGGCTTATTTGTTTTGAAGTACTCAACCCACGCGGGGTCAACGGATGATGGGTCTGCTAAATAATGCTCGTACATCTCATCGACGAGCCAATCATTTGCACCAAAATCCTGTGCCGACACTGGCGAACTCCTTTATGGCGTGAATTGGGCCAAGCCTATCGGCAGTATGCGCATGGATAAACTCGAAAATGGGCCTCATGGCGCGAGATAGGCCACATTGCCGACTTATAAAGCCTAGAAGAGCCCAGGTTAATTACTCAGGAATCGCGCGAAGAGTCGCCGCCAAAGTGGCTGCAGCAAGTGCGGCCAATGGAATTGCAACAATCCATAGCCCCGCCTGGACTTGATAAGAGACAACTCCGAGTGCAATTAGATTTGCAAGCACTGAAGGCGCTCTACCAAAATATTTTCCGCGACGATATCCAATTGCCGAGATTGCTAAACCGCCGCTGCCAAGGACTACAAAAAGTAGAACTCCAAGTAACGGCAGAAACTCAAAAGTTGTTGCCTTGAAAGTTAGAACAAGTAACCACACACCAAGGGCGCCAATCACAACTGATTCGACAAGTAATAGGGATGCCACTACTGCGCGGGCCTTAGCCGCCTTGGAAGGATCTTGTGCCATGGAGGAGAGATTAACTCATTTGGGCGAGCACAGCCCTCTTTTCTCCCACGATGGAATACATGATTCGCAGACGCATTTAGCCTCGCCCTCATTTTTCTATGAGCAACTTCGACGTCAGCTCGCGCTCTCTGCACGAAGTACATTGAGTTTTAGCATAATTAAAATCAGCTTTGAAAAAAATTGCAAAGCGTTAAGCGGCTCCTCCATTGGTGCTGCAGATGTTTTACATTTTTCATGTGAGCTTAAAACCCTGACTAGGAGTGAAGATTGCATTGGCCGCATAGGTGTAAGTGAATTCCTCATCCTAATTAGTGATGAAGAAGTGGCCGCGCGGCAATTGCTCAATCGCCTTGAGTCAGCAACCTCGCTCTCCCTCAACCACACGCTACTTATTTCCCTCTCAATTGTTACCTCTCTGTGCGGTGAAAGTGGCTTAGATATCCTGAATCGGTTGGATACAGCGGCTTTATCCACGCACTAGCCACTTGCCTCAAGAAAACGTCAGTTGCTCGCTTAGGTTTTCGACATGGACCTAGACATAGATATAACTTTCGGTGCAATTGCCCCTTTTATGAACGACCCAACGATTGAAGAGATTTGGATTAACTCCCCCGAGCGAATATTTATCGCTCGATCTGGAAAGAGCGAGCTGACCAATCTCCTTCTAACTAGTGAGGATGTTCGAAACATCGTTGAACGGGCCCTTATGTGGAGCGGTCGGAGGTTGGATCTATCACATCCATTTGTGGATGCTCGCCTTCCCGATGGCTCTCGGTTACACGTTGCAATCCCTGAAATCACGGCCCAACATTGGGCAGTTAATATCCGCAAACATTTGATGCGCAACTTAGGCATCGATGAGTTAGTTGAACTTGGTGTTATGACTCCATTCATGGCAACGGCGTTAAAAAACTCTGTCCGTGCGGGATTAAATATTCTGGTCAGTGGGGGTACTCAGTCGGGTAAAACGACGATGCTCAATGCTTTAGCCGGTGCAATCCCACGAACCGAACGCGTACTCACGATAGAAGAGGTTTTTGAATTAAGCCCGGCCCTGCCCGATGTTGTCGCACTTCAAACTCGAAGTGCAAATTTGCAAGGGGAAGGTGAGATTCCATTACGCCGACTAATCAAAGAGTCACTTCGTATGCGCCCATCTCGCATTATTGTTGGCGAAGTTCGCGAAGCTGAAGCGTTAGATCTATTAATCGCGCTGAACTCAGGTCTACCTGGAATGGGCACATTGCACGCAAATTCTCCCCGTGATGCGATTATAAAACTCCAGACTCTGCCGTTACTAGCGGGTGAGAATATCTCCCACAAATTCATCGCGCCTACTGTGGCATCGGCTTTTGACTTAATCGTGCATGTCTCTCTGGATCAACTAGGAATGCGTCGCGTCAAAGAAATCTCTGCTTTAACTGGCAGGTATGAAAATGATCGCGCCGAAATTGAAACTTTGTGGATGTGGAACGGTAAGGATTATGATCGCGGAATCGGCACACTTCCGCACTCCGATAAATTCACTGCAGTTGGTGCGCCTTTAAGCACTTGGTGGCGCCAATGAAAATCAAACTGCGCAGCGCCGCATTTGGCTCAGTAACTGTCGCACTTATTTTTCTGGCAACGGGCGCTATTTCTATTGCATTAGCTTTTGGTGCACTTGTTGTGGGTATTTCCTTTATCACCTTGCGCAGCAAAAACCTCCACACCGAATCGGCCCTCGTTGCCGCATGGCCAGAAGTCATTGACCATTTAATGTCTGGAATTCAATCTGGACTTTCGTTGACTGAATCATTGGCCGGACTTGCCACTCGCGGACCAGAAATTTTGCGGCCCGCATTCATTGACTTTCGTACATCGCTCTACCGTCATGGTGATGTCGGAGAAGCAATTAATGAATTAAAGGATCTCTTTCATCATCATGGAAGTGACCAGATTTTCGAGGCTCTATTGATATCTAAAACTCTCGGAGGTAGCGAACTACTAGCGATTCTTCGAACACTTGGAGATTTTCTACGTCAAGATTTAGCACTTCGAAGAGAGATCGAAGTTAAACATGGATGGATTAAGAACTCTGCTCACCTATCAGCTGCCGCCCCTTGGATTCTCCTACTTTTACTTTCAACCCAACCAAGTACTGCGGCCGCGTATTCAACACCTACAGGTAGTGCAATTTTGGTTGCAGGTTTGGTAATGACCGCTATCGCCTACCTCTGGATGAATCGTTTGGGCCGTTTACCCCAAACGCCTCGCGTGTTTACTGGTGCGCAGCAAGGGGAGCAATAATGATTTCGATAATCTTCACCGCCATGCTTTTTGCAGTTCCTGGCGGGTTGCTATTTATGTTTGATCCAAATAGCGATCCATTAAAAGAGTTAGAGCGCCGTGCTAAGTCCACTGCCGCGCAGGTTCGAGACAAAAGCGGAATTCACTTACGTTTAGAAGAGCTTGGTCGAAGCAGCGAACTTGATTATCAGAATTTCCGGATCCGCCAAATTGGCTTCTGTGCTGCAAGTACAACGCTGACAATGGTGCTACTAATTGCCTCTGATTATGCGCACTTAACTGCTTTGGTGCCCGCCGGCCTTGTGGGGACTTTTGTCTTCGTGCTCATTGATAAACAGTTAACGGGTCAGGTGAAAGCTCGTAGACAGATAATTGAAGCTGAGTTTCCAGCCGTTGTGGAAATGCTCACTTTGGCCATCGCCGCTGGTGAAACCCCAATGAGTGCCATGTTGCGAATTGCGCAGTCGGCAGATGGCGAACTATCCAAAGAATTCGCAAGAGTTATCGCTGACGTACGAACTGGAGAGCCACTACACGTATGCCTAGATGCAATGGGCCGTCGAGTTAAGTCGGTAATGATCCGTCGGTTTATCGATGCAATCGTGACGGCAACTCTTCGCGGAGCACCGTTAATTGAAGTTCTAACTCGGCACGCTGTTGAAGCCCGTGCCAATCAACGCAATATTGTCATGAATGCAGCAGGTAAGGCTGAAATCTCCATGATGATTCCAGTCGTCTTCCTTATTCTGCCTATCTCAATTCTATTTGCGTTGTGGCCATCACTGACAAATTTGAATCTCTTCGCGAGTTAAATTTGATTAAGCCGCACTTTCTTCGCGCTCTGATTGGCTAGAAACAGGAGAAGCAGCCTCTAGTTGCACAGTTAGCTTTTGAATTGGAGGGTTGACCTCACGCGCAGCAACTTCAATCGCACTTGGGCGACCGGCTTTGCGTTTACGAGTGATGGCACGACCATCTTCAAATAACTCTCCGCCCCACACTCCGGCTGGCTCTTTGCGAGATAGCGCGCCTTCTAAACATTGTGCGCGCACGGGACACCCACCACAGAGCGATTTAGCTTCGGCGATGGCCAACTCATCTTCGGAGAAGTACATCTCAGGATCTGCCGTGTGGCAGGGCAAATTAAATGATGAACCATCGCTATATGTGCCGGTTACAGCATCCAAACCGATCTTCTCATCTGCCCAGCCTGGTACTAGTAGTTCGCTGAAGAGAACGCTCATCGTCCTCACCTCTTCTCTCTATGTTGTCGCTTTTGTTGGCTAACAGTTTTACCTGTTAGGTAGTGCTCCGGTTGTTCCTAGTTAGTTTTAGTTGTTGGTATTTAGTTTTCTTTTGGTAAATGAAAAAGGGCCCGAATCCTTTTGGATTCGAGGCCCTTGGCTTCTTGTTCTAATTCGATGTTATCGAGTAGAACCCCAAGTGGCCTCGTATCCGGCATAAAAGGCTGCGTAGAATGCAGGCTTTGACGTATGCCAAGAAGCGCGGGTATTGGTTGTATGAGCAGTAGAAAGTGCAGCAGAACGCGTTGCGTTTGCTGTTACGAATGATGCGTTAGACATATTCGTTACTCCCTTTCTGTTCATCCTCATTTCGCCAAGAAATGTAGGAGCCGTAAGAGTAAGGCATGCATCGTTGAGTTTGCAACTCAATTAAACCCTTTTCGCGAATTCACCGGAATTTGCCAGAAAACTTATGAAATCAAGCCCGCTTCAACTAGAAAGCGTGAAGGTTTCCCGCGATAGCTCAGGTGAAGATCCACTTTCGCGCGTGTGATTCCAACGTAAAACAGGCGGCGCTCTTCATCAATTGAAGCCTGGTCGTTGCTGGTGGACGAGTTTTCAAGGGGTAATAGGCCCTCGCTCACGCCCATCAGAAATACGCGCTCCCATTCAAGGCCTTTTGCTGCATGCAAAGTAGCAAGGGTTGTTACCGGCATTGTTGGTGGATTATTTTGTTGAACTCGATCTTCAAGTTCGCGTAAGTACGTGCGCAAATTCTTCGGAGTAAAGCCACTATCGCCATCTAATTCGCGGGCTAAGTGAAGCAGGGCTGCAATTCCATCGATGTGTGCACCAGTTAAAAAGGGTTGAGCCAATGTCCGGAGTTCGTCGAGCCATGAAACACCTTGCGTTGGAATAACCGAGGCATTGCGTACTAACTTTAAAAACTCGCGCACATCGGGGCGATCGAAGAAGCGATCACTGTTGCGCACTTGATATGGCAACTTCGCCGCATTCATCGCGCGCTCTAACGTATTGAGTTGACTGTTCGTACGTGCAAGAACGGCAATCTCTTGCGCCGCCGTTCCCGATGCTAATAGCTCCTTTATCCAATCGACAATTCCCGCAATTTCGGCGCTCTCATCTTTAAAAGCATCGACCGATGGTTTATCGCCATGATCATTAAGGGCGACTAACTCTTGACCCATCTGCGCTTTTCGCAAAATACTATTGGCCATAAAAGTAATTTCAGGCGTAGAACGATAACCGGTAGTTAAACGCACTACTTCGGCCTCTGGAAAGCGATTAGTAAAAGAGTTTAAGAAAACCGGTGTAGCGCCAGCAAAGGAGTAAATAGTCTGAGCGGGATCGCCCACGACGCAAATCTCTTGGCGCGAACCTAGCCACGCGTTAATAAGGCGCTGTTGCAATGGCGAAATATCTTGGTACTCATCGATGGTGAAGAAACGGTATTGATCTTGCACGCGTTCACGAACTTCGCGCTCTTGTTCAATCATCGCAGTTGTCAGCAGTAGTACATCTTCGAAGTCCATCGCGCGCTCCTGTTGTTTGACGGATTCATAAGCCGTGTAGACCTTGGCAATCTGTTCGGCGTTGATGCGCGGCTTTACTGGGCGCTTGCCGAGCTCGGATAAGTAATCGGCAGGGGCAACTTGTGAAACTTTGGCCCACTCAATCTCAGAGGCAATATCGCGCATTAAATCCCGAGAAGTAATTGAAAGTTCGCCTGTTAGTTCAGCGCGCTTAATGGCCTCGGTAATAAAACTTGTTTTAGATGTTATTAAATCTGGAGTGCGACCGCCAAAGACTTGAGGCCAGAAGAAAGTCAGTTGTTTAAGGGCTGCAGCGTGAATTGTTCGCGCTGATACGGCAGGTACTCCTAAAGAGCGAAGACGCATGCGCATCTCCCCTGCTGCGCGAGCAGTGAAAGTTAGCGCTAAAACTTTATGCGGATCCATTACCCCGATGGCTGCGGCGTATGCGATGCGATGTGTAATCGCGCGCGTCTTTCCAGTGCCGGCACCTGCGATTACACAGACTGGGCCACGGGTGGCAAGGGCGACTGCGCGCTGTTCGTTATCTAGAGCTTCAAGAATCTCTTCAGCGCGAACGTCGTTACTCAAGGCCTCCAACCTCCGGTGACCTCGATGCGGATTAAATAAGGAATCCGAGAGTCATAGATCACGGTCTCCAACTTTCTCCACCGATTAAATCTTCAACTCCATATCCAGATTTAGCTGTGTACCAGCCTGTAATCATTTTGCGGGCAACTGAAATCGTTGGAGGAAGCAATAACTCCCCCGAAACAATAGCCGCTTTCATTTCATCGCGGCTAAACCAACGTATCTCCGTAATTTCAACACCGTCGGCCTTTGCAGTATCTGGATGATCAGTAATTGCTTCAAATGCAATCATGATTGATGCTGGAAATGGCCAAGCCTGGGATGCTAAATAATTAATGTCATTGCAATAAACCCCAGCCTCTTCAAAGACTTCGCGTGAGACGCACTCTTCAAAAGACTCACCCGGTTCGACGAAACCTGCAAAAGTTGAGAATCGCTTCTCGGGCCAAATTGGTTGATGTCCGAGCAGAATGCGATCTGCGGCATCTTTGACTAGGACGATAACTGCCGGATCGGTTCGGGGATGGTGTTGCGAAGAATCATCAACGCACACACGTACGCTTCCACCTAAATCACTAACTGTTTCACTACCGCAACGCGAACACCGAGGATGGGTTGCATGCCAATTGCTCAACCCCACTGCATGCATTGCCAGCGTTAAATCAACTTCGTCTAAATCTCCGCCGACTTCACGCAAAGTTCTAAAACCATCAAACTTAACTGCATCATCAGTCGGTTCATTGATCCAGGATGTGCGCCAAGCAAAATATGCTTGACCTCCATCGCGAGCTAAACCTAAGAAATATCGCTCACCAACTTCAAAAGATGCAGCTAAAAACTCAACACTTTCGGCGTTCAAAAAACGTAATTCGCCATCATTGGCCCCGATATGGGCATCAATTACTGGCAGAATCTGCGCAGATTCCCAGAGCAGGGCTAATTTCGCCGCATCGATGCGAATTTCGCTTGATCGGTCGACGGGTGAGAGTGATTGATTTCGCGCGCTCATGTTAGGTCTCAGACTACTAGCATCGCCCCATGCGCATAACATCATGGAACCTCTTGCACGGTGAAGCAATGCCGCCAGATAAAGAGGCCGACAATTCGGCTTTGTTAACGGCAGAAATCGAGCATCTTAAAAGTGACGTGATTGGAGTTCAGGAGGTCGATTACTTTTTAGCGCGCTCAGGAAATCACAATCAAGTCGCAAATGTTGCAATGATCATGGGAGCTGGCCATTGGGCTTTTGCGCCCTCCCTTATGGGTTCACCCGATGAAGATTGGCGCAATCCCGACAAGAGCGATGAAAAAGTAGTTACTAATATAAGTGACATGGCCTCTCCTGGTTATGGAATAGGAATGGTTTCAAAGATTCCAGTTCTCTCGTGGCACCGTTTGGATTTGAAGGGCTCGCCTGTCGGAGTCTTCATGGCATTTCCTGTCGATGGAAAATTGAAACGCTTTTATGTCCGCGATCATCCTCGAAGTGCTCTTGGCGCGGTGTTAGATAATGGTTGGCTTATTATTAACACGCATCTTTCATTTGTACCGTTTTTTAATTTTTATCAATTGCTCAAGATTAAACACTGGGCCAATACGTTAGGCATCAGCGATAAGAGCAAGATAATTATTATGGGAGATTTGAATATTCCCTTTGCCCTCTTTGTTCGAGGATTTAAATGGCGCTCCCTTGCCGCACAACGTACTTTTCCAAGTTGGTACCCTAAAGTTCAAATCGATTTCTTTCTTTCACAAAAACTAAAAGCCGCTGATGTTAGGCATATCGAGTACCCGCACTCAGGCATGAGCGATCATTTACCTTTACAGATTGAAGTCGACTAACGCTCTTAATGTATGTCGGCTGTTCGTGAAATGAAAGCAACGGATGCTATAACTAGTACTCCACCAATTACTTGTGCCAAGGTAGGTGCGCCTCTCCCTAAAATAATGCTCGCCCCGACACCTGCAATAGGAATAACGTTGAGCGAGGCTCCCGTAACACGGCCCGGCAAAATCGCAAGAGCATAATTGAAAGCCACAAAGGGCAAACCGACGCCAAATAAGCCAGATAATATGGCTGAAATCCAAATCCCGTGTCGTGCTTCGTGTGGAAAAGATGGGTGGCTGAGGAGAAAAATAGCGCTTAGAAAAACGCTCGCGACAAAGGTTTGGCCCAGAGCTAAATCGAGCGCTGAGAACTTCGCTAAATATTTGCGTATCAAGTTAGCGTAAATGCCAAAGAGGAGGGAGGAGAAGATAAAGAAAACTGCCGTTGATGATGTATCGAAATGCTTTCCGGTGCTACTCGCAATAATTACACCGCTCATCCCTATTAAGAAATATCCCCACTGTTTATTAGTTAGGTGATCGCCTAACCAGAAAACACCGATTAATACCGTGAAGAGTGTCTCTCCAGTAAGAATGAGCACACCCGTGCTTGCAGTTTCATGGGTATATCCAATGTTTCCAAAGAGCCACGCTAATCCAGGCTGAATAATGCCAATCGGAACTACAAGTTTCCATGGAATGTGTGGTCTCTTTCTCCGTATTAATGCAACTAGAAGAAGAAAAATGAAGCCAACTGAGCACTCGATAAGGGATAAAAATATAGGTGAAAATTCCGTTACTGCTAAATCAGCAAGTGGATTTGAAATTCCCCAACTAATAACTGCTGCCAAAAGAATAAACAGCGTCATGAATCAATTCTAGCTATTGTGGATATGAGTTGAATCAGCCCATTTTCATCCAATAGATCGGCTGGACGATCAGTAACCGAGGTCGGAACATAATGAAAAGCCGCGCTCACTGATGCGATATCAGAGCCCGATAACTTTGCCCAAGCCAATCGATACATCGCTAATTGAACTGCGGCCGTTGCGCCCAACTTCTTAGAACCCGTCTTCCAATCGATGACTTCAAAGCCATTCTCTGTTGCATAGACCGCATCGATTCGACCACGGATTAAAACGCCAGAAATAGTGGTTTCGAAGGGAACTTCAACTTGAACAGGCGTGCGATTTGCGAACTCACTTGAGAGCCAGGCCTTCTTCAAATCCTCTAACTGTGAATCATCATCGAGCGGATCTAAGTAATCTAAATACTCATCGCCAAAAAGTGTCGCCGCATCCGTGAACTGACGTTCGACCCACAAGTGAAATGCGGTGCCACGCCTTGAATATTGATCCTGACCTCGTGGCATTGGCCGGCGAATATCGAGCGCTAACTCATGAGGATTTTCGGCAAGAGCAATCAGTGTTGATGTTGAGAGCCGTGGTGGCAGTGGAACCTGTATTGATCCATTAGAGCGCTGCCGATGTTCGGTAATGAGAGCTTGAGCATCTTCAATCCACGATGCGATTTGCGAATCGGTAACTTCTTTGAGTGAATGCACGGCGCTCTTATTAACCAGGTCAACAGCTGCATCAAATGCAGCGCGCCTTGAACCCAATGGATCGAAGGGCCAGTTGGCGGTCATCGGATTTTCTAATGTTGGATTTTCTGCACCATCGTCGGGCGCAGGTGCATCTGAAATCATCCGGCCACCTAAAGCACTTGCCACTTCGGCAATCATGTAGAAGATTTCACTTGGCTCAACGGCTTTGCTGCCATCACGCCAACGTGAAGTCGTACATATTAAATGGGATTTAGCGCGAGTAACGGCGACATAGGCCAAGCGCATCTCTTCGCGCATTTTAATATTCTCAACACACTGGCGACCAAACTCTTTGATAACTTTTGCAGCCTCACTGTTTTTAGTAACTCCGTGCAAGGAAAATTCTGGCAACTCTCGTGCATCCCCGCGAAGTGAAAAAGGAATGTGTTTTTCGTTCTTTAACCAGTTATCGGGATCACTTGTATTATTTCCAGGGAAAGTGCCTTCGGCCAAACCAGGAACTGCAATGACGTCCCACTCGGCACCTTTAGCCATGTGGACCGTCAAAATCTGCACCACATCGCTGCGAATCTCAGGTGCCCCAGCCTTTAGCCCGCCTTCGGTATCGGCGGCGACATCGAGCCAATCTAAAAATGCACCAACCGTGCCTCCGCTTCGTTCAAACTTTGCCGCTTCATCTAGGAAGCGATCTAAGTGACGGCGGCCAGCTTGTGAACCGTCGCGCAGCGTTATCTCACTCTCAAGCGTTAAATAGCTCTCAATTTCACTAATTAAATCGCTTATCTGTCCGCCGGCACGCGAACGCAGGCGGCGTAGATCACTAGCAAAGCGAACTAAACGTTGATAACCAATTTCACTAAAGCCGCTTTTCTTCGCACCGCTGATCTCATCAAGGGCATCGATGATTGATCCAGCAAATTGATCATCGGCCTCTAACTGATCTGGATTACCGGCTGCAATTTTCTTAATAAAACTCTTTGAATCGGAGTGCAGGGCTGTTGCTCGATCGCGACTGTATGCACCAAGTGCTGCGATATCGCGTGGACCTAAGTTGATGCGGGGCCCAGTTAAATGTCGCATTAGCGCAGAACCAGCATCGGGGTTAGTAATAATTTTTAACATCGAAACAACATCGGCAACTTCAGGGATATGTATTAAGCCGCCGATGCCGATTACTTCTACCGGTAGGCCCGCTTCGCGCAAAGCGCTCTCAATCGCCGTAATCTGCGCCCGCTTTCGTACCAAAACCGCTGCGGTCTTGCCCGAAGTTGGGCTCCAGTTTCCCTTTATGTACTCAGTAATTGCCGTGGCCTCGGCATCGATGGTTTCAAAAATTCCATATGCAATCTCACCGATTCCAGCATTAATTCGCGCCTCTAGCTCTACAACTTGTTGTCCTCCAGCGGACTTAATCTCATCACTTATGCGATTTGCCGCCGCTAAAATCATCGCATCATTTCTAAAAGTTGTTGGCAAAGTAAATTGCGCAACTCCATTCTGCGAATCAATCTTTGGGAAATACGTATTAAACGATGCCATCGTGCCGGCCGAGGCCCCACGCCAGGTATAAATAGCCTGCGATGGGTCTCCCACGGCCATAACTGGATGCCCACCACCATAGAGAGATGAGAGCATGCGCACTTGGGATTGAGAAGTATCTTGATACTCATCCAGTAAGACGACTTTGTATTTGCCGCGCTCTAGGACCCCGACATCGCTAAAGTTTTGCGCGATATCAGCGGCCAATGACATCTGGTCATCGAAGGAAAACTCGCCAGCCATTTTGCGCCGTTGCATAAAAGCCTCAACCATTGGTAAGAGCGAATTGCGTTGAAGCATTGCACGTTCAACAGATCGGACTTCATCATTGCGTGCCCCATGTAATGGAGCCAACTGTTGCAAAATATCTTCACCAATTGCTTGGATATCTTCGCCCCTTGCTTGATGCTCGAGCATTAACTTTGAAAGCCCCAATAAATCCTTAATAACCGTGCTGACTGCACTTTGATTGCGGTAGGAATCATCCGACCAGTTGCGGACCACATCGGATGCTATCTGCCAAATTGCCGCCTCTCCCAAAGGCTCGGCGTCGGCATCGATTCCGTAACGTATTGCATGCTCACTCAGCAACTTGCCGGCATACGAGTGATACGTCGTCACCGATGTGGTCGAAGTTGTGATGTGCTTAAATTCAGGAAGGGCTGCGAGTTGGCGCAAGCGTTTGCGGACACGTACCGATAGTTCACCGGCAGCTTTGCGAGTGAAAGTTAGACCTAAGATTTGATCGGGAGTGACAAAGCCGTTGGCAACTAAATAGAGAACGCGATTACTCATCGTTTCAGTCTTGCCCGAGCCCGCACCGGCAATGACGACTGACGGTTCTAGCGCGCTGCTAATAATGGCCGATTGATGTTTAGTGATCGGCTTAATCGATGCACCAAACTTAGGGTGGGCCTGTAGTTTGGCGATGATCTCCTCGGGTGAGTATTTAGCCTCAATGCTCATGAAATCACCGTCCGCCCATCGCTTTGGACTGGGCAGGATTTGCGTACTGGGCAGCCTTTACAGCGCTTATTAATCGTCGCAAAGAAAGTAGCGGCGCCCATGCCGTCGGCGATTCCATTCAACTGGCTCTTAACCGCTTCTACATCAATACCGTGTTGGGCACGCAACGTTGCACCGACTGCATCGGTACCTAAATAAACTAGTTCAGCCCCGGAGCTGACTATGCCTTGTGTAAATCCACCTTCGGCGATTCCAACTTGATAACTAGCTAACTGAAGATTCGCCTTGGCTTCTTTAGCACTGATTGCGCTGCCACCAGTTTTAAAATCAACTATGAAGAGGCTTCCATCGGCTTCGACTTCTAAACGGTCCACGCTTCCCTTGATTCGTGCGCGGCCTAATGTGACATCAAAGCGCATTTCAGCATCGATGACCGTGCGTTTAGTTTCAGAATGATATGCGACAAATTTTTCGAGCATCGTAACGGCACTCTCTAAATGCGATGCACTGACCCAACCTGAGTCTGGGTCTATTAATTTCCATGAGCTACGCAAATTAGTTATTAACTCTTCTTTAGTTGTTCCCGGCTCTTGCACCATTTTGGCGGCAAAGGCGTGAATGGCAGAGCCTAAAACTTGCGCAGTGCTGTCACCATCAGTCCCACCATTATTTTGTAAGAACCATTTGACGCCGCATTCAACAAAAGACTCGGCTCCGCTCGGGGAAACAACAACTTCCTTTTCAGCATCGATGACTGGAACATCGGTACTCAGTGGCACAGTTCCGATCCAGGATTCGGTATTAGCTAGATAAATGCCGTTCTCACTCAAAGCCTTCAATATCGCTGCAGCTTCTTGGGCATTAGCGCCATGTAGTTGGCTACGTAGTTCGGCCACTAGCGCTGGCGCGGTTATAGGACGAGGAACATCGGTCAAAACCGGCTCATCGAGATCGGTTTTATTGACCATCACTTCGATTGCCTCGAAGAACGCTGAAGGCTCTTCATCATCACGCTGAACGGCGGTGACGAAAAGTGAGTGTGTGGCACGGGTAAGAGCGACATGAAAGAGCCGCTCCTCATCCTGCATAAGACCATTGGCAGCGATTACATCTAACTGATCGCGGGCAATATCTGGGTTGCGTTGGCGTTCAACTAATCGTTCGGCGCCAAGTAAGGATGAGCGCGCCTTCAAATTTGGCCAAGTGCCCTCTTGTAGACCCGAGATTGCAACTACATTCCATTCGCGACCTTTAGCGCTGTGCACCGTGAGAATTTCAACGAAATCAGGTCGCACGCCTTTTGCTGTTATTACATCACCTGCAATATCTTCAGTTGCGATTTCGGTGATAAACGCTGCCGGTCCTGATAACGGAAAGCGCTCGGAGTATCTACTGGCGCTTTCAAACAACTGCATCATTGCATCTAGATCGCGATCAGCGGCGGCGCCCCTTACCCCAGGGCGAAGGGATTGAGTGCGCCAAGCATCGCTGAGTTTTTGGCCATCACTTGCAAATGCACTGTCCCAAATCGCCCACAATAAATCATCGGCAAGTGCAGATTTATTGCGCGCAACTGCGCGCGCCTTTTCCAATAATTCATGTACGCGAACAACTGATTCTGCGCCTTCAATAAATACTTCACCTTTATCGATTGCATCGAGTAATAGCTGAGTACCTGAGCGCCCATCCCCATCTGCACGTGCTGCAATCATCGCTCGGCGGATTCGACGAAGGGAGATTGAATCTGCGCCGCCGAACTCGCTCACTAATAATCGCTCGGCCGTATCTAAGTTAAGTGGTTGAGCTTTAATTGCTACGCGCGCTAATAAGAGAAACGGTGCGATTGCAGGATTGCCAGCTAAAGCCTGCAACTCACTTGCTACCGGGATTCCAACGTAAGAAAAGGCTCGCCGTAATGCCGAAGCTGTAAGTCCTGGGCTGCGTAAAATAACCGCCATTTCGCTATAAGAAATACTTTCGCGCAAATGTGCGCTACGAAATTGATGGGCGATAAAAGCAGCTTCCTCGGCCCCTGATCTAAAGCGGTGAACCGCAACGGAGCCCGTATTTTCATTGCCACAGCTGCGTTTGCGGGTGATGGGCGAGCCTCTAAATCCCTGCACATAAGCATGACCAACTTCAAATATTGCACTGCCATTGCGATAGACGGTTGATAAAACAATCTCTCGCGCCCGATAAGGATCTAGCGCTGGCGCTAAACCATCGGGATCGGCGCCTCGAAAGCGTCCAACGGCGCTATCGGCATCGGCGCAAATGATTACATCGCTGCCGGCCAACACTGAAAGTAGTGCTCGCTGTGCAGGGTCGCTCTCTTGGAACTCATCGACCATAATCGTGCTAAATCGCGCATGTAGTTTTGCCAGCACATCAGGGTTGTTATGTAAATGCAACGTCGCACGTGATACGAGCTCAGATGGATCAATACGCATCTTGGCATCGGTCGCGCTGATTTCGCGCATAACCATCGAATTCAAATAGCGCTGCCAGAACTTGGCTGCCGCAGACCAATATTTTTCACCTTCAGCAATACCGAGTTGCTCTAACTGTGCCGGATTTATTCCACGCTCTGATGCACGCAAAATTAAATCTCGTAGCTCGCGTGCAAAACCATTTGTCGTAAGGGCCGCGTGTAAATCCTCGGGCCACTCTTTATAACCATCCTCAATATCACCTCTGAGAAGCTCTTTAATGTAACTCTCTTGCTCGGGACCGCTCAGAAGAATCGGTTCAGGATCACTCTTATCGGCCTTCATTTTGAGAATTGAAAAAGCCAGCGAGTGAAAAGTTCGTGCGAGTGGCTCAAACATTGTTCTAGTTGTGCGAAGTGCAATTGCATCACGAAGTTCGGATGCGCGCTCTCGCCCAAAAGTTAAGAGCAAAATTGAGTCAGGGTTTTGCCCATCGTTAATGCGCG
>JBAXFS010000005.1:0-44236 GCA_037139795.1 Actinomycetes bacterium | reverse complement strand
GCCTTAGCAAAACTGGATTCATCAAATAATCCAGCTGCAGTGCGGGTGGCAAGGTGTTCGACCTGAACGGCCGATGACCAATGTTTTCCAAGCCAACCTTTAGGTCGCAGATCTTCATTGCCTTTGTTGGTGGAGTAGTAATTAACGCGCTCCCACGATGCTTTTTCACCAAATACCGCACCGTTAGCTTTGTGCCAATCGTAAACAGGGGATGTGAACTTTGGTCGTGCGCTTTTGCGCTCTTCACCTGGATAGTGAATGTCGTAATACTCTTCATAGTTTTCGGTGATGCGTTGCAGAGTAAAGTCGGGGGATTCATAGGATGCACCGAAGCGCTTAATATCCATATGCCACAGATCCATCGTTGGCTCACCTGCAACGATCCACTCGGCAACTACTTTGCCGATTCCACCGGCGCCAGCGATGCCGTGTGCGCAGAAACCTGCAGCGACATAGAAGCCGCCGACCGATGTTTCACCTAAACAAAACTCGTTGTCTGGCGTGAAGCCTTCAGGGCCGTTAATAAAGTTTTTAATTCCAACTTCGGCCATTTTTGGAACGCGTTTTTGTGAAGCTTCGGCAATGTCATAAAAACGATCCCAATCATCGGGCAGTAGCATCGAATTAAAGTCAGCCGGGATGTCATCGATATTGTTGTAGTCGGCCGACCAAGCCTTTGAGCTTCGCTCATACCCACCCATGAGTAAACCTGAGACCTCTTGGCGAAAATAAATTAAATTATCTGGATCGCGCAGCGATGGTAGGAACGGTGCATCCGGTGCTAAAAAATTATCGGTAATTAAATATTGGTGGCTCATTGGAACGATAGGAATACGAACATCGACCATGCGCCCGATTTGTGGGGCGTACATTCCGCCACAGTTAACAACTATCTCGCATTCGATTTCGCCTTTATCGGTGACAACGCTGCTGACTCGACCATTAATTGTTTTAATCTCCAACACACGGGTGTGCGTAAATATCTGCACACCGTTCTTGCGAGCGCCGGCGGCAAGGGCCATGGCCAGCTGTGAAGGGTCCACTTGGCCATCTGATGCCATGTAGCACGCACCAACTACGCCCTCTAAATCAATGAGTGGGAATAGGTTTTGTGCCTCTTGAGGTGAAATCTCGTGCAAATCAAGGCCAAAACTCTTGGCCCAACCAATCTGTCGGCGAATCTCTTGCATGCGCTCTGGCGTTGAAGCCAATTTAATACTGCCGCACTCACGCCAACTAGGCGGCGTATCCGTTGCTTGTAGCTTCCGATAAAGATCCACTGAGTGCATATTCATTAAAGTCAGCGTTGGATCGGCGCGTAGTTGACCCACTAAACCCGCGCTGTGAAAAGTAGATCCACTCGTTAATTCATTGCGATCTACAAGAACGACGTCTTTCTCGCCAAGTTCGGCTAAATGATAAGCAACCGAGGTCCCACCAACTCCGCCGCCAATAATGACGATTTTTGCGCGGGCTGGAACTGCAGACATGGACACCCATGAAATGTATCCTGAACGGGTGAGCGATGCCAGTGCACTAGAGCGTGAGTTCGCACAACTGTTTAATAAAGTTCAGCGCTTGCACTCTCGCACCTCAATTACTGAACTCTCGGGCGGTTTAACTAATCGAAACTTCTTGATTCAAACACTAGAGGATAAGTACGTTGCTCGAGTTTCCAGTAACTCGTCCTCGCTTTTATCCATCGACCGAGGCTCTGAGTTCATAAATTCAACAATCGCTGGAAAAGGCAAAGTTGGTGCCGAAGTTTTAGATTATCTGCCGGGCGAGGGTCTATTGCTGATCTCCTATATAAAGGGCAAGACTTATGGCGCCGATGATGTTGGCGCTAACTTAAGCCGGGTTGCAAAGAGCTTGCGCGGTTTGCACTCCCTCGAGGTTTTTGACCATGAGTTCAATATGTTTACTACTCAAAAGAACTATCAAAATATTGTGAAAGAGCAAGGTTTTAGATTGCCCGATGGTTATGTGGATTTTGCACCTCAAGTTGCCGAGATTAGAGCTGCGATGGCGGTTTTATTTGAGGGCCTCGTGCCTTGTAACAATGATTTGTTGCCCGGTAACTTCATCGATGATGGCGAAAAGATTTGGTTAATTGATTATGAATACGCCGGAAATAACGATGCCTGCTTTGAGATTGGCAATGTTTGGGCAGAGGCCTTTTTGCCTCTGGATTCTTTGGAAGAGTTAGTTAGCGCGTACTACGGGGGACACCGACCTGACAAAGTTGCTCGTGCGTGGCTGTGGGCGCTAATGGCAAAGTATGGCTGGACTTTGTGGGCATCAATCCAGAATTCGATTTCGGATCTTGACTTTGATTTTTGGGAGTGGGGAATGTCTAAATACGATTTAGCGCGCAGCGAATTTACAAGCGATTACTTCACAAAAGCGCTGGTACAAGTTACCGAGAAATAAAAAAGCCCGCCGCATAAGCGACGGGCCCTTTTAAGTCTGTCTTATTCAGCGGCAACGTTAACTGTTGCAGTTGCAACAATGTTGTGACCAAGTGAGATCTTGACCGTGTGGCTTCCGACCTTCTTGATATGGCCAGGAGTCTTGATCGCGTGGCGATCGATATCCAAACCAACTGCAGCTTTAATAGCGGTCGCGATGTCCTTATCGGTTACTGAACCGAAAAGAACGCCCTTAGCGCCAACCTTTACCTTTGCGGTAATTGTTGCCGACTCGATCTTTGCCTTGATCTCTTTAGCGTGATCGATATCGCGGACTTCACGGGCACTGCGCGCGCGGCGGATGCTCTGAATCTGCTTTTCGCCACCAAGTGACCACGCAATTGCGTTTCCATTTGGGACTAAGAAGTTGCGAGCAAAGCCATCTTTAACAGTTACAACATCGCCTGCAGCGCCGAGGCCTGCAACTTCACGAGTGAGGATGAGTTTCATAAATGATTCCCCCTTATTTCGCTGAAGATGTGTAAGGAAGTAACGCTACTTCACGGCTGTTTTTGACTGCAGTTGCGATCGAGCGTTGGTGCTGAGTGCATGCACCTGTAACGCGGCGAGCGCGGATTTTTCCGCGGTCAGAGATGTACTTGCGAAGGGTCGCGATATCTTTGTAATCGATATATGTGACCTTCTGCTGGCAGAAGCTGCAAGGCTTCTTTTTAAACTTTTTATTCAGGGCAGCGGCTTTTGCGCCCTTATTCTTTGGCTCGCGTAGAGCCTTATTATTTCTTGCTCCCATTGTGGTGCTCCTTTTCGGGCCCTAGTTTCCTTAAAAAATTAATTTAACTAGGAATGGATGGATAGGTTGATTTAAAACGGAGGCTCGTCGGTTGTTGAGGTTCCCCAACCACCGCCAGCTGCTGGTGTTGACGATGCTGCAGCCCATGGATCTTCGGTAAATGATTCGCTCGCAGCTGGTGCTGAGAATCCGCCACTTGTACCGGCAGCGCGCTGGGTCTTTGTGACCTTAGCTGTTGCGTTACGTAGTGATGGACCAACTTCATCTACTTCTACCTCAAAGACTGTGCGCTTTTCGCCCTCTTTAGTTTCGTAAGAACGTTGCTTCAATCGACCAGAAAGGATGACGCGCATTCCTTTAGTCAGTGACTCTGCAACATTTTCAGCTGCTTGACGCCAGATCTGACACTGTAGAAAAAGACTCTCGCCATCTTTCCACTCATTAGTTTGCTTATCTAAATAGCGAGGTGTTGACGCAACGCGAAACTTTGCAACGGCCGCACCTGATGGTGTGAAACGTAGCTCCGGATCGTCAACTAAGTTGCCAATCATTGTGATTGTTGTATCTCCTGCTGCCATTTTATTTCCTCATCTCTCTACTCGTGGAGTCCGTGCTTATTTTTCTGGGCGTATAACTTTGGTGCGCAGAATCGCTTCATTCAAATTGAGTTGACGATCTAACTCTTTGATTGCAGCTGGTTCGCAGTTCATATCGATAACTGCGTAGATGCCTTCGCCTTTTTTCATGATTTCGAAAGACATACGGCGACGGCCCCACAAGTCGAGCTTGTTGACGGTTCCACCGCTATCTTTAATAATCTTTAAGTATGTTTCAAGGCTTGGAGTGACTGTACGTTCTTCAAGTTCTGGATCAAGAATGACCATAAGTTCGTAGTGACGCATGCGTTAACCCGACCTCCTCTGGACTAAGACGGCCACGGTATTTCCGTGACAGGAGGGTTAGTGCTTTCCTGTACTGACAATAATTGCCGGTTCAAGAGGGTTAAGGGTAGGGCTTGGAGGCCTCAAAGAGTAAATCGAAGAGGGAGCCCTGTGGATTTCGAGCCTGTAAGGCCCGTTTTCCCAGTACTGCAATGAGGTAAATGGTCGTGGCAATGCGCAGAAGCGTCAGTAACGCGTAGCCGCTGGCCGGCAGACCAAAATGGGCCTTTGTAACTAGGGCAAGGTGTTGCCAGATTGCAATGTGATAAATAATTTCACCGCCCTGCCAAATCCAAAAAGCGGGGAGATCCTTGGCGCTAGTCAGGGCAATAACTGCAAGTGGTGTTAACCAAAGAACATATTGAGGCGAGTACACCTTGCTCGCAACCATCACGGTCGCAAGCACGATGAATGCAATCGAGGCAAGAGTCGGAGTGAATCTTATTTCAAAGAGGAAAACTGAAATCGCGGTCAAGCCAATCAATAATAGAAGCACCGACAAATAATTTAAGTTAGTCAGCCCTAAACCAAGTTGGCTAAATGCCAACCACAGTGAACCCCAATCGGCGCCACGATCTAAATTGAGTTTATAAAAACGCCACCAACCGCTTGGGGTGGTTAAAGCAAATGGAAGATTTATGGCCAACCAAATTAGAATTGTTGTCGAGAAATATTCAATTAACTCTTTAATTCGGTTCTGTCGCCACAAAATGAAAGCAATGGGCAATAATAAAAATACGGGTAAGAATTTCGTTGAGATTGAGATTCCTATGGCCAGCGCACTATATAAATATGACTTGCGGTCGAACCAATAAATTGCGAGCATCATTGTGACAATTGCCCAAAGATCCCAGTTGATATAGAGCGATGCAATCATTGCTGGAGCGACGGGAAGTAAATAGCCAAACTCCGGTTTTATTTTTCTTACCAATAAAACCACGCCAATAAATAGAAGCGCTAAAAAGAGGGCATTGAGGTTGAAGTAAGCAATAGGCGAATCAACTAGAGCGGCCGTTGCATACATAACCATTCCAGTTAAAACCGGATACTCAACCGCGTTTGTTTTACTGGAGTAAGGCCATTGATGTCTATCTAATCCGCGTTCGCCATAGAGTGATGGTAAATCGCTATAACAGGCGTGAATATACTGATCTGGCGTTGCCCATGTTGTGCCTTCACAGTGCGAAAACTTAGTAAATGAGATTAGTGATGCAAGAACAGCCAAGGCAAGTACTGCTTTAAAACGCAGCGCCATTATGGTTTACGGATTTGTACGCCGCCCGATGTCATGACAATGGGATCAAGGCCGCCGATATTTGTTGGCGCTGGGAAATCTACGATTGGCTGGCCTTTGAGCGCACCCTTCATAAATGCCGTCCAGATTTTTGCGGGGAAAGTTCCACCGGTTACTGAATTTAATCCACCAATTCCATTAAGGGATTCAGATGCGCTGTCGCGAAAGAGCGCTACTGATGCTGCAAGTTGTGGCGTGTAGGCACTAAACCAGGCCGAGGCATTTGATTCCGATGTACCCGTCTTTCCTGCAGCAGGTCGGCCGAGTGCGAGCGCTGCTGCGCCGGTTCCACCGTTTACAACACCTTTAAGGGCGTAGGTTAAATCAGCCATAACATCTTTGGAGAAGACTTCCTGTGTGACGGGTTTAGCTTGATACAAAATGCCTTTATTAGGACCCATTACTTGAGCAACTAAAAATGGTTTTGATTTAATTCCTTGAGCCGCAAAAGTTGCATACGCATTTGCAACGTCAATCACATGTGGGCTTGCAACTCCTAATACAACTGATGGCGTCGGCATCATCGCAACAGCATCGGGGATACCGGCACGCCTAGCAACATCCACTACGGCCGTTGGTCCAACTTTGATGCCCAAGGGAACGAAGACGGTATTAACTGAGTGCTTAGTTGCAGTGAGTAGGTCGACCTGACCCCATCCCTCATTGCCATAGTTTGAAACGTCATATGGCTTTCCCGCATCGTCAAATACTTGTGGTGAATCACCATTCCACATCGAAGTAAGTGGAATTCCTTGTTCAAGGGCAGCGACAAGTGCGAAGGGTTTAAAAGTAGAGCCGGCTAGTGCAATTGATTGCGTAGCATCACTTAATTGCCGCACTAAGTAATCTCTGCCGCCGTATAAAGCAATAATCTCCCCAGTTCCTGGACGTATGGCAACAAGACCTATGTGCAAATTAGCCGGCGCCTTAGTTGGATATAACTTGTTGACTGCATCTACGGCCGATTGTTGGGCTTTTTGATCTAGCGTTGTTTTAATAACAAGGCCACCGACTAATAATTGATCTTGGCTAAAACCCAGGCTGATTAACTCTTTTCGAACGGCTTCGATGACGTGACCCTTTGGTCCGCTTAACTCTCCGGAAGTTGCACGGGGTGCAATTGTCGGGAACTTCATGTTTGCGGCTTCTTTTTTAGTTAACCATCCAGCATCAAGCATGCCCTTCTTAACATATTCAAATCGGGCCTTCAAGCGAACCTCATTATCTTTACTTATTGCCGGATCATAAAAACCAGGGGCCCGTAAAATCGAAGCAATTACCGCAGCTTGGGCATTTGTAAGTTGGTCCACATTGCGATTGAAATACTGCTGGGCTGCAGTCATAACGCCGTATGAGCCGCGACCAAAGTAAATAGTATTTAAATAGTTTTCCAGTATTTGATCTTTGGATAATTGGTTCTCTAATTTCACTGAAATAACGAGCTCTTTAATTTTGCGCTGAATCGTGCGGCTAGGCGTTAGAAATGCCGTCTTTGCATATTGTTGTGTAATTGTTGATCCACCTTGCAGGGCTCCGCCTTTTAAGTTATTTAAAAGCGCGCGCGCAATTCCCGTAACGCTAAATGCGCGGTTGGAGTAGAAGCCGCGATCCTCGGCGGCGAGAACTGCATGTCGAACTTTGAGTGGAATCTTTGCCAATGGAATTATCTGACGATTCTGAGTTCCAATTCGACCAATTTCAGTGCCATTCGAATATTGAATAATCGTCGCCTGACTATTTACGTAGGCGTTTGCATCGGGAATATTGACCGTGAAGTAAGCAAGCGCAAGAAGGACAGTGGTGGCAATAAATCCAATACCACCGAGGAAGATTGCGGTCCTAACTAAGAATTTGCGGAGCATTAGTTAAGGCTACCGTGCTGCGTAATCCTCGTCCTCTAAGGTACGTACTTTTCGGGGCGCCTTGCGCTCGTGACCGTCGCCCAAGACAAATGAGGCACATAAGTGGTTCCATAAACAATCTCGGCAAACTTCGACGATGTAGACGCGAAATTCACCGAACTCGCTCTCCATTTCCGCAAGCTCCTTAGGGGACTTAATGCGACCTGAGTATTGGCCGAGTTGCTCGCCAAAGGTGTAGCGCAGTTCTACTAATGAGTTTTTCTTGCAAACTGGGCAGTTTCGAACGGTTTTTTCACCATGCCATTTTGCCGCGCGAACTAAATATGGGTCGGCATCGCACGCATCAACAGTTCCACGAAAGAGGGCCACAAGAGTGGCTCGCTTATCGAGTGAATAATCAATATAAGAACGTTGCGACTTCATAGTTGCTAAGAATAAACCAACTTCTGCGACTACGCTCTTTCTTATGGGTTTTATTGAGCTACTTAAACACCCTCGGTTTTCTCGTCTACTGGCTATCCGCTGGTCCGGCCAGGCGACAGACGGGATTTTCCAAAGCGCCCTTGCATCATTTGTTCTCTTTTCCCCGGATCGCCAAGCAAATGCATTAAACGCCGCATTGGGTTTTGCAGTCGTCTTGCTTCCTTATTCAGCTGTTGGCCCTTTCGTCGGAACAGTTTTAGACCGAGTCTCTAGACAACGAGTGTTGTTATTCGCGAATTTATTTCGCGCAATGAACCTTTTAATTGTCGCACTTCTTATCTTTAGTGGGACGACAGGTATTGAGCTCACCTTTGTTGTTTTAATTGCCTTTGGAATAAACCGCTTGATTCTCGCCGCGCTTTCTGCAGGGCTTCCACTGCTAACCGATGCTGAATCACTTATTACAGCAAATGCCATGGCCGTAACTGGTGGTTCAGTTCTAGTCGTTGTTGGCGGCGGCATTGGCGTTGGAATCCGGGCGCTTGTAAATTCACTTGCAATTGCTAACCACGCAGATGCGCTACTAATTTTAATTGCAAGCGTTGGTTATCTATGCGCAGCGATGTTGAGCACGCGCCTATATAGATACGAAATAGGACCGTTAAAGCATAAATTAGAGACTACAAGTTTTTCTCAAGGTCTAAGAGATATGCGCGAAGGTTTTACTTTTCTCGCGGATCACTCTGATGCTGCCCGAGGAATTCTGGCAACCGCCGTGCACCGTGGGGGCTTGACGGCACTTACTCTCACTGGACTCTTGCTGGAGAGAAACACTTTCAATGATCCAGCTTTGCCTGAGAATGGTTTAAGGGGTTTCGGTTTCGCGCTTTCTTTTGCAGGAGTCGGCGTTTTTCTTGGAGCTTTTCTTGCACCGTACGGGGTAAGTAAAATAGGTCGACATCGCTGGATTAGATTTTCGCTCTTTATGAGTGGTGCGTCTTGTCTTGTATTAGCTAGCGCCCAAAGTCAGATGACTTTAATAATTACGGCTTTCTTGGTTTCATTTTTTGGACAAAACTTAAAAGTTACTAATGATGCATTAGTTCAATCCAAGATTGATGACTACTTCCGTGGTCGCGTCTTCGCCGTTTATGATGTGTTTGTAAATATTGCGATTGTTTCAGGCGGACTAATCGCAGCGCTCATATTGCCTAAATCCGGTATATCCATCCTTGTGCCATTGTGCGTGGGTGGTGTGTATGTGCTTACAGTGATGCGCCTACTTCGGCGATCTGTCTTTCCACCAATTAAGTAGTTCGACTGTAGCTCTCTCTTGCCCGATTGGTCCTTGATCTAAACGCAGTTCCATTAGGAAATCCATTGCCGCTCCAACTTCACGTGATGGCTTTAAATTGAGAAGCTCCATCACTTGAGCGCCATCTAAATCTGGACGAATTTTAGAGAGCTCTTCCTGTTCCATCAGCACGTCGATGCGTGCCTCCAGGGAGTCATAAACCCCTGAAAGTCTGGTTGCTTTAGCTCTATTGCGCGTTGTGCAGTCGGCACGTGTGAGTACATGCAAATGAATAAGCAGGTCGCCCGCATCGCGAACATATCTGCGCACAGCAGAATCGCTCCACTCGCCATCGCCATATCCGTGAAAACGAAGGTGAAGGGATGTAAGCGTCTCGACTGCCTCAACAGTGTGACTATCAAAGCGCAGTTCTTGCAGACGTTTTTTAACTAAACGCGCACCTACAACTTCGTGGTGATGAAAAGAGACGCCCCCGCCATCGATAAAACTGCGTGTTTTTGGTTTACCAATATCGTGCAAAAGTGCGGCCAGTCTAATAACTAAATTCGGTCCACCTAAGCGATCTTCTTGCATAATCGCTTGTTCTAAAACTGTGATGGAGTGTTCGTACACATCTTTATGGTGATGATGTTCATCGATTTCTAACCGCAGTTTCGGAATCTCTGGAATCACAATCTCAGCGATGCCGGTGTCAACGAGAATAGTTATTCCGATACGAGGATTTGGCGACATAAGAATTTTGGAGAACTCATCGCGTACGCGCTCTGCAGAAACAATTGAAATCCGGTTAGCTAACTCCTTCATTGAAATAAGAACCTCTGGTGCAATTTCGAAATCTAGTTGGCTGGCAAAACGCGCAGCTCGCATCATGCGAAGCGGGTCATCATTGAATGAATCATTTGGAAGTCCTGGTGTTCGCAGTATCTTCTTTGTTAAGTCGGCAAGACCATTAAATGGATCAATAAACTCTGGTTTGTCTCCAGTTAACTCCAACGCCATTGAGTTTACGGTGAAGTCACGTCGTGATAAGTCGCCGGCGATATCTTTGCCATAAACAACTTCTGGTTTACGAGAATCGGTTTCATACTCTTCGCTGCGATATGTGGTTACTTCAACAGTGGTGTCTCCACGTTTTCCAGCAACTGTGCCAAAAGCAATTCCAGTTTCCCAAATATTTTCAGCCCACGATTGCAGAATCTTTTTCGAATCCTGCGGAAGTGCATTCGTCGTGAAATCTAAATCATTTCCAAGTCGCCCTAGAATCGCATCGCGCACTGGGCCGCCAACCAGGGCGAGGGTGAAGCCCTTCTCTTTAAAAGCATGCGCTAACGAGCTCGCCAAAGGGGCTCGCTCGATGAGGGAGTTAATTGCCATTTCGCCAGCGGCGCCCAATGCACTATTCACAATAAGTAAGGTTAGGGCAGTACCCTTGCTCCATGATCCCTGCACCTGGTGCGGGCAGCGAAGGCATTAAGAAGAAGCGGAAGCGCAAGCGCCCCGCCAACCGCGGCCCCCAAACACAATCTCCACAACCGGCCAATAAGCCAAAAGCGCCTGCGGGTAAGCGCGTTTACTCCAAACGAGTTGATGAAGTGAGTGCAGGTGGTTTGGTCATTGATGTAAGTGGCACCCAAGGCCTGCTTATTGGTCGTATCGATCATAAAGATGCCAGCGGAACACGAATTTTGTGGTCGCTGCCAAAGGGCCACATCGAGGCGGGTGAAACTCCTGAACAGGCTGCAATCCGAGAGGTCGCCGAAGAAACTGGAATTACATCGGCTATTGCCCGACCTTTAGGTGTTATCGATTTTTGGTTTATGGCAGGCGGCAAACGTATTCATAAGACTGTCCATCACTATCTCTTCTCTGAAGTCAGTGGTGAATTAATGGCCCAGGTCAGTGAAGTGGATGAAGTCTCTTGGTTCCCGCTTAATGAAATTGTCGAACACTTGGCATACCCAGATGAGAAAAAATTAATTGCCCGTAGTGGTGAGTTAAAAATATGAAAAAACTTATCAGCACTGCTCTTGTTTTTTTCTTTCTCTCTACGCTTACGGTCAGCTCATCGGCAGCTCCGATAATTATTCGCATTACGGGCGCATTGCACCAAAACTTTACAGGTGAGTTTAGAAATGATGATTTAGCCCAAGAGTTAACGCCTTCGGGAAGATTAGGTCAATTAGTTTTTATTCGCGAGAATAGTTCAAATATCTGGGTAATTGACCCAGCGCTTATTGATGAAGTAATAGCTATGACCGGTGATTACAAACTTGCAAATGATGCTTTACCTATTGGAAAAGAAATTGCTATTTCTTGGCTTACGCAATTGAAGAAAATAAGTGCTAGTAACGATGTCATCGCGTTGGCGTACGGGAATCCTGATGTGAAATTAACAAAAAACATGGCCCCCAGTGAATTAAATTTATACTTTGCCTCTGGAAAAACTGCACTTGAAAAGGTGCTTGGCCGCGTTGTCCGAAGTGAACCAAATATAAGTTGGAGTGTTGGTAAAACTAAATTGAGCCAAAATCTACGCAGGGATTATGGGGATGACCGAATAGATATAACGAATTTGGCAAGAGTTATAGCTCTTCCGGATGTGACCCAGTTAAGGCTGAGATTAGCGCGATTGTTGTCTCCTGATCTGGATACCGAGAACCGGGAAAGTTTTGTAATTAACGCACGTGCGGCAGTAGATGCACAGCTCCATAAGCTTCGAGTCAATCCCGGCAAGTATCAAATTACAACACAAAAAGCGGCGCTTCCAGTAACTGTAATCAATGACTTTCCAGTCAGGGTTACCGTCAATGTCTCAATGGAGGCAACGAATGCGCGCATCATTGTTGACAGTTTTACTAATGTGAAACTTCCCCCCAACTCAAAGACTCAGTTGGAGTTAAACACTTTTGTAATCGCGCCTGGTCAAACCACCGTTTTTGCTCAATTAACTGACGCCGGTGACAATCCCGTAGTTCCGCCAGCGGTATTGGCGTTAAATGCGACGGTAATCGACCCAAGACTTACATGGTTTACGACTGGAGCAGCAATACTTCTCTTATTGGCAGCGATTACTCAAAGTGTCCGCCGAGTGCGAAAGGGGCGTCATAGTGAAATCTAATGAACTCTTTCGGGCCTCAGGGATCATGGCTCTTGGAACTATTATTTCGCGGATCACTGGATTTATCCGTGGAATTCTAATTGTTGCCGTTCTTGGAACCGCACTTTTAGCCGATACTTACAACGTTGCTAACACAATGCCTAATATTTTGTATAACTTACTCGTTGGCGGCGCTCTAACGGCAATATTTATTCCGCAATTAGTTCGCTCCTTTGATCACGAAGATGGTGGTGACGGTTTTGCTTCACGCCTAATCACAACAATCTCTATTATTTTGTTGGTCCTCGTAATAGTCGGCATGTATTTCGCACCTGCGCTTGTTCGCTTATACGCACCTGAGTTCTTTACCCCAGGGTTCGAGGCTGAAAAAGAGATTGCTATCGCATTTACACGCTACTGCTTACCGCAAATCTTTTTTCTAGGATTATTCACAATGCTTGGCCAAGTCGCCAATGCTCGAGGTTCATTTGGCCCGCTCATGTGGGCACCGATTGCAAATAACATTGTAGGTATCGCGCTCTTTGGAGGATTTCTTGTTTTCTCGCAGAAAGTATCCATCGATACGATCACGTCGTCTCAAGTACAAATTCTCGGCTGGGGTACATCTATAAGTGTTGTTGTTCAAGCCCTTGTGCTGTTACCAGTCATTAAACGTCTTGGCGTTAAGTTACGACCGCAGTGGGGATTAGCGGGGTTAGGAAAATCTTTTGGTTTAGCGGGTTGGACTTTGCTCTATGTTTTAATTGCACAACTTGGCTACTTAGTAACCGTGAACGTCGCAACGAGTGCCGCAGTACGAAGTGCTAAAGAGGGCATCACTCGAGGTGTTGGGTACACGCCTTATACATACGCTTACTACGTAATGTTGCTGCCGTATTCAATCGTCACAATCTCAATAATTACCGCAATTTTGCCGCACATCTCCAGACAGGCACTTGCTAAAAATAGGGAAGAGGTTCGGCTGCAATTAATTCGGGCAATCAAATTAGTTGGAGTTATAACCATCCCTAGCGGAGTTGCCTTTTTATTCTTTGGCCCGCTCATTACTCAGGTTATTTTTGTTGGGATTTCCGCTGAAGATTCCCGATATATCGGCTTTGTTTTAGCTGCGATGAGTATGGGGCTTGTTGCCTTCTCGATAAATCTGATTCTTATCCGTGGCTTTAATGCCTTTGAAGACACTCGGACCCAGGTGATTTCCATTTTGCTAATAAATATTATTTCGGTCGGTCTTTCATATTTATTCCTTCATGTACTTAAGAATCAATGGGTCACAATCGGCCTTGGAGCCGCCTTCTCCATTAGCTACATCCTGGGCTTACCAATCACGCTTTTATTGCTCAAAAGGCATACTGGATCGCTTGCAATTAGGGATTTTCTTGGACAGCACCTTCGTTTAGTTGGAACCGCAGTAGGTGTAATGGCACCTTTGTTTGGTCTTACTCAATACATTTCATGGGTTGGGGTGCGACTATCTCATGCCGCCCGAGCAGGAGAGCTTCTGGTTGTAATGCTCTTGGCGTTCCTGGGTTACTTAGTCGCTAGCAAGGCGGCCGGGGTCGAGGAAATCTCAATGATCCTTCATTTACGTAAATCATTGGTTAGACGTGAACCAGAAGCAGAATAAAATAGATGTGTTAGAAAAATCTAAGGGGTATATATGAGCGAAGTTAGAGATCTAGTCATTGTCGGTTCAGGACCGGCTGGATATACAGCGGCAATTTATGCATCGCGCGCGCAATTAAACCCCGTTATTTATGAGGGCTCTGTTACTGCTGGTGGTGCACTTATGAACACAACAGAGGTTGAAAACTTTCCGGGGTTTGTTGATGGCGTGATGGGTCCCGAACTGATGGACAATATGCGTAAGCAAGCTAAACGCTTTGGTACGGAGTTGATTACCGATGACATTGTTGAGATGGATTTAGTTGGAGATATAAAAACTTTAGTTGATGGCTCAGGAAATACCATTAAAACAAAGGCAGTTATTCTTGCAATGGGATCGGCCTATCGTGAAATCGGTTTAGTAAATGAAAAACGATTATCTGGCCACGGTGTTTCGTGGTGTGCAACATGCGATGGTTTCTTTTTCCGCGACCAAGTTATTGCAGTCGTTGGTGGGGGAGACTCAGCCGTTGAAGAGGCTACCTTCTTAACTAAATTTGCTAGCAAAGTAATTTTGATTCACCGTCGTGATTCTTTGCGCGCATCAAAAATTATGGCCGATCGCGCTGCAGCAAATCCTAAAATTGAACTCCTTTGGAATACAGAGGTTATCGATGTACTCGGCGACACTAAGGTTTCAGGGCTAAAACTGCGCAACACGGTAGATGGCAGTGAGAGTGAACTCGCACTTACTGGCCTCTTTGTCGCAATCGGCCATATCCCGCGCAGCGAGCTCATCACTACGCAAATCACACTTGATGGCGAGGGTTACGTTGAGGTTGAAGGCCAATCAACACGAACAAATATCCCAGGAGTTTTTGCGTGCGGCGACCTTGTAGACCACACCTACCGCCAAGCGATTACGGCGGCAGGCTCGGGTTGCCAAGCGGCCCTTGATGCTGAGAAATTTCTCTCTCACCACTAAACTTTATTCATTACATACACGAATCTGGAGATTTCACATGGCTTTGCCTAATGTCACAACAGCGACTTTTGATGCTGAGGTTTTAAAAAGCAGTACCCCCGTTCTAGTTGATTTCTGGGCTGAATGGTGCGGACCTTGCCGAGCAGTTGGACCAATTCTTGAAGATATTTCAAATGAGCATGGCGCTAAATTGAAAATTGTAAAACTAAATACGGATAATGAATCGGCAATTGCAATTAAATACGGCATTACATCTATTCCGGCGATGTATGTGTTTGTTAATGGCGAAGTTGTCAAAACAATTGTTGGTGCCCGTCCAAAGCCAGCAATGTTAAAAGAGCTTGAAACCTTTATTGCATAATTAGGCAAAAACCTATGCCTGAGCTAAATGATTCGCAGATACGCTCATTTCAACAGAGCCGTGGGTTAAGTGTTACTGGTGTTATTGATGCCGTTACCGCTCGGGCCCTTGAAGAGGCTCGATGGAAACTGGGTGATCGCTCTTTAAATCTACAATCATCGCCGTTAATGCGAGGTGATGATGTCGCTGCGCTTCAATCTCGCTTAACTGAAATGGGATTTGATTGCGGGCGAGTCGATGGAATTTATGGAGCGCGCACCGAAACGGCCGTTAAAGAGTTTCAAAAATCTGTTGGTATAAACGTTGATGGTAAGTGTGGCCCCGCAACCATTATCTCTTTACTTCGCTTAACTCGAGTTGTATCTGGTGGTGCTCCTTTGGCAATGCGAGAGAGTGCAACACGGCGAAATCGTGGGCCTGCACTTGCCAATAAAGTAATTGTTTTAAATCCAGATGGTGACGACGCCCTTGTCTACGATGTTGCACTACGAACTGAGGGCCGATTACTTGCCCTTGGTGCATCGGTATTTTTAACTCGTGGAGCTTCAAATAATCCTACAGAGACTGAGCGCATTGCATTTACAAATCAAAGCAATGCCGATTTAATGATTTCGCTACACCTTGACCAATATATAAATGAGCATGCCCGTGGCACTGCAACTTATTTTTACGGCAGTGATGCACATGGAGTTCACTCAATTGTTGGTGAGCGTTTTGCATCTTTAGTTCAACGCGAAATTTGCGCAAGGACGGATTTAGTTAACTGTCGAACGCATGCAAAAACATGGGACCTATTGCGCCTAACGCGCGCCCCGGCAGTGCAGATTGACCTCGGCTACTCAAGTAGCCCCGGTGATATTGAGCGGATTTCTCGTCCCGATTTCCGTGATGCGATTGCAGAGGCGCTAGTTATCGCTATTCAACGGCTTTATTTAGCCGCCGAAGATGATGCGAAGACTGGAACTCTACGTATCTCTGATTTACGCAGTGCCGGTATCCGCCGCTAAATACTGTTCGGGGCCAGCTCGCTCTATGGCAGACTGAGGCCATGTCTGAAATTGTGAATCGTTTTGCAACTGGCGCTCCCCAGAATTTGGAGGAGCGATTTGCAAGTCGGGCTGCTCACATGAAGCCAAGTGAGATTCGCTCACTATTTGCCGTTGCATCTAGGCCTGAGATTGTCTCTTTGGCTGGTGGGATGCCAAATCTTTCAGATTTTCCTATGCCCATGATGGCCGATGTCATGTCAAAATTAGTTCTAAGCAATGGCGCTGAAGCGTTGCAGTACGGCAGTGGCCAAGGTCATCCCAAACTACGTGAACAGATTTGTGAAGTAATGGCGCTGGAAGGTATTCGCGCCAACCCTGACGATGTTTTGGTGACAACTGGCTCCCAACAGGCCCTTGATTTGATCTCCCGTATTTTTATCGATCCAGGTGATGTTGTGTTGGCGGAGGCACCTTCCTATGTCGGCGCCCTCGGTACTTTCCACCAATACGAGGCTTCGGTTATCCATGTTGAGACCGACGACTCTGGTTTAGTTCCACAAGGCTTGCGCGATGCAATTATCAGTGTGCGTGCAGCAGGTCGCAAAATAAAGTTTTTGTACATGATTCCGAACTACCAAAACCCTTCAGGTGTTTTATTGACCGCTGAACGGCGCACAGAGATTTTAACCATCTGCCGCGAAGCTGGAATTTTTGTGGTTGAAGATAACCCATATGGACTTCTTGGTTTTGATAAGCCCTCACCTAACGCTATGCGGGCCGAGGATTCAGAGAATGTTATCTATCTTGGAACTTTTTCGAAGACAATCGCTCCCGGTCTTCGTGTGGGTTGGGCGCTAGTTCCACCATCGCTGAAAGAGAAGTTAGTAATCGCTAGCGAATCCTCTATTTTGTGTCCCTCTAATTTTGCGCAGTTAGCAATCTCTAGTTATTTAGCTGACCAGCCTTGGCGCGATCAGATCGCCTCTTTTTGTGATTTATATAAAGTGCGTCGTGATGCGATGCTGGAATCCCTTGATGAGTATTTCCCCGCCGTTGCCAAGTGGACAAAACCTGGTGGGGGTTTTTATGTGTGGGTTACTTTGCCACCAGAAATTGATACCACTGCATTAATGCCAAAGGCGATTGTTGCCAAAGTTGCCTACGTCCCGGGTACGGCCTTTTACTCCGATGGTTTTGGTTCTTGGTCACTTCGCCTGTCGTACTGCTACCCAACTCCAGAGCGCATCCGTGATGGTGTTAAAGCTTTGGGTGGGGTTATAAAAACTGAAATGTCACGACGTGGGAGCAACCAGATTTCTTAATCTGCAATCGCTTGTGTAATCCTCTTTAAATCCTCTGCTCCAGCAAACTCAACAACAATCGTTCCTTTTTTAACACTGCCTTGAATGGTCACTCTGGTATCTAACGCATCACCAATTCGTTCGGCAATTTCATTAAATTCAACGATGCTTGAAG
Organism: Actinomycetes bacterium; assembly: GCA_037139795.1. GTDB lineage: Bacteria > Actinomycetota > Actinomycetes > Nanopelagicales > Nanopelagicaceae > Planktophila. The sequence goes on along the minus strand of JBAXFS010000005.1, from coordinate 26,645 downwards.
TAACTGTTTTAACTTTCTTTTTCTTGGATTTAGGTGCGTTGCTTGAAATGATCTCTTCAATTGCGCGAACACTTAAGCCCTCGTCAACAATTCGCTTAGCAAGGCTTTCGATCGCATGTGTGTCGCTCAAACCTAGTAAAGCACGCGCATGGCCGGCGCTAATTGCACCTGAGGCGACTTTGCTCTGTACGGAGGTTGGAAGGTTCATTAAACGAATTGTGTTTGAAATAAGCGGTCTAGAGCGCCCAAGTTTTTGTGCAAGCTCTTCATGAGTACATGCAAAGTCATTGAGAAGTTGTGAGTAGGCAGCGGCCTCTTCCAGCGCATTTAATTCGCTACGGTGAATATTTTCAATTAAAGCTTCGCGCAGTAATTCATTGTCAGGCGTTTGGCGAATGATGACTGGAATTGTTTTTAATCCGGCGATTTTCGCGGCACGATATCGGCGCTCTCCCATTATTAATTCAAATTTTCCATTAGTTGTTTGGCGAACAACTGGAGGTTGCAAAATTCCTATCTCTTTAATCGAAGCGACTAGTTCATCAAGTGCTTCTTGATTAAAATGTTTTCGGGGTTGGCGGGGATTAGGTAAAATTAAATTAATATCAACTTCATCTTGGGTTGCAACTTCCTGTCCAGCAACGGTTAACGATGTCGGAATTAATGCATCAAGGTTTGTACCTAATCCACCACGGCGTGCCATTATGCAATCTCACCTTCGCGTTTGTAATTTATTGAAACAACATTGGAATCAAATGCTTTTGCGCGAGTTGCCAACTCGCGCGCTACCGCCATGTATGCAATTGCACCGGGTGAGGCTGCGTCATATGTCATCACAGTCTGCTTGAATCCTGGTGCCTCTGATACTCGCACTGCCCGTGGAATTGGAATATCGATTAACTCGTTTGGATAATGCTTCCGAATTTCATCGGCAACATCGTTTGCTAATCTCGTTCGTCCATCAAACATCGTTAATACAAAAGTTGAAAGTTTTAGTTGAGCGTTCAATCGCTTCTTTACTAAGTCAAAAGTCTTTAGTAGTTGCGATAAACCTTCGAGGGCGTAGTACTCGCATTGAATTGGAATTAACATCTCTTTGGCCGCAGTTAACGCATTAATCGTTAACAAACCTAAGCTGGGAGGACAGTCGATAAAAATGTAGTCTGGCGCCTCTCCGTTTTGTGTTCGAGTTGCAACAAACTCTTCTATCGCCTCTTTTAACCGCATCTCGCGGGCGACCATGGGAACTAATTCAATTTCAGCTTGGGCAAGGGATGTATTTGATGAAATGCATTCAAGGGATGGGAAACCTTTAACTTTTTGCACGCACTCGGCCATTGTTGAATCGCCCATAAGAACCTCATAGATTCCAGGGTTTTCAAGGTGCTCAACCCCAAAGGCGGTCGAGGCATTTCCTTGGGGATCTAGGTCAATAACTAAAACCCGTAATCCGCCCATTGAGAGGGCCGCTGCCACATTAACGGTGGTTGTGGTCTTTCCAACCCCGCCTTTTTGATTGGCAACGGTGATAATGCGCAGGCTTGAGGGTTTATCCATCGCCTCTTTTAGGCGGCGGGTACCGACTACAGCCTTGGTTTCACGTGAATCATCCACGTGCTTAGTTAAGCACCTTTGCGTACTTCAACTATGCGTCCAAGCTCAATACCCTCAAGATTTACCTCGTGAAGGATGGATTTAGGCACGCTCTTCATCTCTTCCTCCGCCGATTTACCTTTAATAGCCATAAGTGAGCCGCCGGTTTTTAATAGGTGCCAGGTTATTTTCTTGAGTTTCTCCAGTGGCGCGACCGCCCTCGCCGTTACATAGTGAGCTGTGGCCCGAACATCTTGAGCCTGTCCCCTAATGACCTCAATATCAAGGCCAACAACGGCCTCTCTTAAAAACTCAACTCGTCGCTCCAGTGGCTCAATCAAAACCACGTGTAGATCTGGGCGGGCAAGGGCGATAACAACTCCAGGTAGCCCCGCTCCGGAGCCAACATCGAAGACGATAGAGCCCTCTTTGAGCAGGGTTGTTACAGGCAGGCAGTTAAAGATATGGCGCTCCCAGATACGATCGGCCTCGCGAGGCCCAATGAGCCCTCGTTCTATTCCCGGCCCCGCTAAAAAATCGGCGTAGGCCTTAATCCGAGCGGTATCTGGAAAATACCGTTCAATCAGAGTTTCACGTGAAACATCCACTTATGAGCTGTAGATGACGACGTAACGGTTTGGGTCTTCTCCGTCGGACTCGCTCGTTAAACCAAGCTCCTGGATAGTGTCGTGGATGATTTTGCGCTCAAAGGCGTTCATTGGCGCTAATTTGATCGATTTGCCGGTCGATTTGGCCTCTTCGGCCATCTCGTTAGCTAGCTTCTTGAGCTCTGTCCGCTTATTGCCACGGAAGTTGTCGATGTCGAGCATCAGACGGGAGCGATCTCCAGTAGATGTTTGTACCGCTAAGCGAGTGAGCTCTTGAAGGGCATCTAAAACCTCGCCGTTGCTGCCAACTAAGTGACGGAGCTTTCCGCCAACGATGGCCAGGGCGGCGCGATCATTTTCAACGTCAATATCGATATCGCCATCAAGATCTGCGATATCAAGGAGTGCCTCCAAGTAGTCAGCGGCGATATCGCCCTCTTCCTCCAGGCGAGCTACACCTTTAACCGGCTTGCTCTCTGCGCCCTCAACTGATTCTGTCGTTTCAACGCTCTCTACAACCACTTCTTCTGCGGTCTCTACTTTTGCCTTTGCCATTATCGCTCTCCCTGTCGGGTTTGTAGTAAATTAATAGTTTTTGTCGTGATTTGTCCTAATTTGGGTGATATTTACTTATTCTTCTTCTTCTTTTTTGGTTGTTTTCTCTGGCCTTTGAGATCCTCAACTGGCTCAGTGGATTCTATTTCCGGGCTCTCTATGACCCCGCTCTTTTTCGCCTTCTTATGTTGAAGCTCCTCAAAGGCCGGAGAGCCCGGTGTTGGGTTTCGCTTAATAACATAAAACTGTTGTCCCCATGTCCAAAGGTTTGTTGTTGACCAGTAAATTAAAACTCCAATTGGAAAGTTAACTCCTGAAATCGCAAAAATTACTGGGAATGCGTACAACATAATTTTTTGTTGTTGCAACATCATATTGTTGCTTGAATCCATTTTTGGCATGCCCTTCAACATCAACTGACGTTGAGTGGTGAAAGTTGTCAGAGACATGAAAGCAATTAAAACAACGGTAACAATTTTTACCGTTGTGATATTTGTTCCAAGGAAAGTATCCGAAATTGGCGCACCAAAGAATTTTGCGTGAGCTGCGCTAACAACATCGGCTTGGGTTAACACTCCGTGTTTTACTGGAGGATTCTTGCCGATTCCATTAAGTACCGTAAAGAGTGAGAAAAAGATCGGCGCTTGAGCCAAAATTGGGAAACATGAAGCTAAAGGATTTGTTTTGTGCTCTTTGTAAAGCTTCATCATCTCTTCAGATTGTTTTTGGCGATCATCTTTGTACTTCTTTTGAATCTCCTTCATATGTGGTTGAAGGGCGGTTAAAGCACGCTGACTCTTAATCTGCTTAACAAAAAGCGGGATTAAAATAATTCGAATTAAAATAACGAGTCCTACGATTGCAAGTGACCACGAGACGCCACTGTCTTTACCAAAAATTGGTGATAGAAGATTATGGATGGTCACAATCACCCAAGAAACAGCGATATATAAGGGTTTTAGTATGGTGCTCATCGATTAAACTCCAGCCTTTTCTTTAACTGCATAGTCAACGCCACCATGAGACCATGGATTACACCGCACTAAACGCCAGGCGCTCATTGCAACTCCTTTGAATCCATATGTTTCAATCGCAGATACTGCGTAACTTGAACACGATGGGTAGTACTTGCACCTCGGCCCAAACATCGGCGAGATCCATTTCTGATAAAACTTAATTGGTTGGGTGATTAGTGTTCTCACTTTTTGCTCATCCGCTCATTGGTTTTTCTTACCAAGTAGTTGACAACCTCACTAATTTCTTTTTGGCAATCGGCCGTCGCTGATTTATTCAAACCTCGAATAACTAACAAGCTCCCGGTAGGAAGTAGTGCGTAGTGATCACGAAGACAATGCCGAATTTTTCGAGCTAAGCGGTGGCGCATGACAGAGCCTCCGACAGATTTGCTAATAATTAATCCAGCTCGCGCGGGTTCAACCGATGTGGCATCGATATAGAGGTAGCCAACAAAATTGGTTGAGGAAAATCGGAGCCCGGTTTTTGTTGCACGGGCAAAATCCCCGCTCTCAGTAAGGCGTGCACTTTTAGCAAGCACAAGTGTCTGCTTTATGAGTCTTTATGCCGAAAGTCGAGCGCGACCTTTTACGCGGCGAGCGGCAAGAACCGCACGACCTGCGCGAGTTGCCATGCGCGCACGGAAGCCGTGCTTCTTGGCGCGACGACGAGTGTTAGGTTGGAAGGTACGTTTTGTCATGTGGAGCTCCTAAAAATATGGAAATCTATGCGGTTAGAAATACGGGGGAAGTGAGGGTGTAACGGTAGAGGTCTGGGGATAAGCGGGTCAAACTGGAGTTCTAGCCGAATAGGCCTTAAAGGACTGTGGATAACTAGTTGCTTTTTTCACGGATTCGCTCTAGTTTTCGACTCCCTCCACAGGTTTTCCTGTTTTGGAGGGTTTTGAAGGGCTCAACCTGAGGTTTAGACCACAGGTTGTGGATAACCCTGTGGATATCAGAGAGGTGCCGTATGGACGTCAAAGAGATCGAACTGAGTGCACTCTGGGGTCGGGTTATTGATGAGGTTGCTCAAGATGCCCCGCAGCACCGGGCATTTCTTCAAATTTCAAAACCTCTTGGCCTACTCCATAACAGCGACCAAACCACTTTATTAATTGCAACCCCTAACCTTTTTGCAAAAGATGTTTTAGAGAGTCGTTTACGTAGCGCTGTTAGTGATGTTCTGACGCGCGAGCTCGGCGAAAAAACAAATATTGCGGTAACGGTTGATGAAACTTTAGAGACGGCAAGTGCTCCTGTCCCAGAAATTGAAATTGATTTCGTTGTGCCAAAAGTTGGAACCGGTCGAGATGATGGACCAGCGCAAAATGTATCCAGCGGTGAGTTGTCGCAATTAAATCCGCGGTACACATTTGAAAAATTTGTTGTTGGATCCTCTAACCGCTTCGCTCATGCCGCCGCTGTTGCAGTTGCTGAAGCGCCAGCAAAAGCTTACAACCCGTTATTTATTTACGGTGACTCAGGGTTAGGTAAAACGCATCTCCTGCACGCTATTGGCGCCTATGCCAAAGAGTTATATGGCAACGTGCGCGTGCGTTATGTTTCCTCTGAGGAGTTCACAAATGACTTTATTAACTCAATCCGCGATGATAAAGCTTCGGCTTTCCAGCGTCGTTATCGCGATTTAGATGTCTTGATTGTTGATGATATTCAATTCTTAGAAAACAAAGAGCGAACTCAGGAAGAGTTCTTCCATACGTTCAACACTTTATACAACGCTAATAAACAAATAGTTATTTCGAGTGATCGCCCGCCGAAACAACTAACAACGTTGGAAGATCGTTTGCGTAGCCGTTTCGAATGGGGGCTAATTACTGACATCCAGCCACCAGAACTTGAAACCCGCATCGCAATCCTGCGTAAAAAAGCGGCGCAAGATAAATTAAACGCCCCTGATGATGTTTTGGAATACATCGCTAGTAAAATCTCTTCGAATATTCGTGAGTTAGAGGGTGCGCTAATTCGGGTAACAGCCTTCGCCTCTTTAAACCGTCAAAACGTTGACCTGTCTTTAGCTGAGATTGTTTTGAAGGATTTAATCCCAAGCGAGGGAACCCCGGAAATTACAGGTGCCACGATCATGGCCCAGACCGCCGTGTATTTCTCGCTCACAATCGATGATTTATGTGGAACTTCGCGCTCTCGGGTTTTAGTTAACGCCCGCCAAATAGCGATGTACTTATGCCGGGAGTTAACCGAACTCTCACTTCCTAAAATCGGCCAGACATTCGGCGGGCGCGACCATACAACGGTCATGCACGCCGATCGTAAAATCCGTCAACTAATGGCTGAGCGCAGATCGATCTACAACCAGGTCACTGAACTCACCAACAGAATAAAACAGCAAGCGAGGTAAAAAGACCGAAATGCCCTTTTTGCCATTAGTTGCCCCCAGTTGGGGATAAGTTGTGGATAACTGAGGGAGTTTTAGTTTTTTTGTGTGGGTAAGGTGCTTTGGGGTAGGTCTAGTGAGATGGGAGCGGGTTATGGTGGCGGTTAATATCCACACCTATTCCTCTTTTTTCCACAGGTTATCCATACTAAAACACCGCTCTGAGCAGGGTTTTTACTCTCTCTCCACATTTATTCGTGCTGGTTACTACGACTACCTTTATATACATAGATCTAGATGTGAAACGAACCTTTCACTGAATTGGGGTACACCATGAAGTTCACTGTTGAGCAGTCCGCTTTAACCGATGGGGTTAACTGGGTTTCTAGAAGTCTTTCAACCCGCCCAATCAAAACCGAGCTACTCGGAATTGTTATCGACGCTACCGGCGATCAGGTGTATCTATCCGCCTCAGATTTAGAGACCGCCAGCAAAGCCCACTTTCATGCAGAGATTAAAGAGAGCGGAAAAGTTCTAGTTCCCGGGCGCCTACTAGCTGAGATCTCTAGATCTCTTCCAAATAAACCAATCACCTTTGCTTTAGAGGGAACAAGAGTTTTAGTAACAAGCGGCAGTGCAAAATTTACCTTGCCAACCCTGTCGGTCGATGAGTACCCAAACCTTCCAGAACTTCCAGATACAACCGGGGTTATAGCAAGTGATGTTTTTGCAACCGCAGTTGCGCAAGTTGCAATCGCTGCCGGGCGCGATGATTCACTACCAACCTTGACCGGCGTACATATTGAAGTAAATGAAGAGACCGTGACTTTAGCTGCAACCGATAGATATCGCTTGGCGGTACGCGAAATACAGTGGGATCCAACAACACCAAATGTTTCAACAACTGCGTTACTGCGCGCTCGCACAATCGCCGACGCCGCTAAATCCCTAACCGGAACCAAAAGTGTTTCTGTCTCGTTTGCTCCAACAACAAGCAATGATCGCTTGGCTGGATTTGCAAGCGACGGAAAGACAATGACATCGCGGATGTTAGATGGAACTTTCCCCCCATACCGACACTTGCTTCCGCAAGAAGTAACCACCACCGCCCTTATCGAAGTTGCAACACTTCTAGATTCAGTAAAACGCGTAGCTTTAGTAACCGATAAAACCGTACCCCTACGTTTAGATTTTAATAACAACACCCTCTCCCTTGAAGCCGGTGCGGGCGAAGAGGCACAAGCAACTGAAGCGATTGAAATACTTCTTACTGGTGAGGCAATATCAATCGCTTTCAACCCAACCTTTCTCGCCGATGGATTAACTGCAGTCGGAACTAAATTCGTTCAAATCTCATTCACTGGTCCTAATAAGCCGGCAATCCTCATGGGCAAAAGCGATAAAGATGGCGCACTCATTGAGAACTATCGCTACTTGCTAATGCCGATGCGTTACGCCTCTTAATAAAAGAGTTCACCGCGTGCGTATAAATAAGTTGGCGTTAACCAACTTCCGCTCCTACCCAACACTCGCGTTAGAACTACAACCTGGTGTCACAACCTTTATCGGTGACAATGGCTCTGGGAAAACAAATATTGCTGAGGCGTTAATTTATCTCTCTTTCCTTTCATCGCACCGAGTTTCAAGCAACACACCTCTGATTACACTCGGCGCCCAACAAGCAATCATTCGTGCCGAAATTGAAAGAGATGATCGAATCTTACAAATAGATTTAGAAATTAACGCCAATAAAGCTAACCGAGCGCGCATTAATTCAAATCCAACGCGTAGTCAACGCGAGATTTTAGGCGCTTGCCAAATTGTTTACTTCTCTCCCGAAGACTTGGATTTAGTGCGCGGGGAGCCTGGAATACGCCGAGATTTCTTAGATCGACTTCTAATAACGCGCGCACCTCGTTTAGCGGGAGTAATTGCAGATTATGAACGTGTAGTTAAACAGCGCAACGCGCTTTTGAAAACACGCGCATCGACAAGCGCGCTTTTGCCCTGGAACGAACAACTGATTAAATTTGGTGCACAACTAACCGCTGAGCGGATAGCTCTTGTCGAGGCGCTTAACCCATGGGTTGCCAAAAACTATGCGAATTTAAATGAAGTTAAAGCGGCTTCGATCGCCTATAAATGCAGCACTGAAAACGTCAGTAGTAATGTTGACAATAATGCGGAAGTATTAAGCAGACGGTTGGAAGAAGTGGCTTATCAAGAGATCGAACGTGGGGTTTCATTAATAGGACCCCACCGGGATGATTTACATTTACAAATTGGTGAGTTTCCAGCAAAGGGTTACGCCAGTCATGGTGAATCATGGTCGATGGCTATTTCGCTTCGAATTGGCTCCTTCAACTTACTCAAGAGCGAAGGGGCAGAACCAATTTTAATTTTGGATGACGTCTTTGCCGAACTTGATACTTCTCGCAGAATTCAATTGATGTCAGCTACACACCTTGCCGAGCAGACCATCATTACTGCGGCAGTAGAGAGTGACTTACCCGCAGAGTTATTAACACAGAAATTTTATGTGACTGCTGGAACCGTCAAGAAGGCAAAGAGCTAATGAGTAAACGCGACTTGGCTTTAGATCTCTTTAAAACTTTTAAAACAGGCGCTATAAGAAAAGCAAACAAACCCGCGCCAACGCAACGCACCGGACAGCCTGGTGACCCAGAATTAATTGGTGGAGTGCTTAGCAATTTAATTGCAGAGCGCGAGTGGGACAGCGGTTTAGCTGAAGGAAATTTATTTATTACATGGGCACAAATTGTTGGTTCAGATATTGCACAACATGCAACACCTATTTCAATTTCAGATGGCACGTTAACAATTCAAACCTCATCGACGGCTTGGGCTACGCAATTAACGTTAGTTTCAACGCAACTGCTCACCACGATTCAAAATGACCCATCGGGAGCCACGATTGAGAAGCTCCTCTTTTTCGGCCCAGCCGGTCCAACCTGGAAAAAAGGGATCCGGACAATCCGCAACGCTAGGGGCCCTAGGGACACCTACGGCTAATAGGAACCCTCACCTAACCGCCCAACGTTCGGCTATACCCACACTCAGGGCTTTTATCGGGTATTTCTTCTCACCGTTTCCCACTAGGATAAAGCCCTGCAATTCTGAATTTCCCCTCCAGAACCCCTTACAGGGTTTTAGAGCAGTGATGTGTGAAGGAGCAAGGTGGCCGAGAACTCGTATAACGCCAGCGCCATCACCGTCCTTGAAGGCTTAGAGGCCGTCCGCAAGCGCCCTGGAATGTACATCGGATCAACCGGTGAGCGCGGTCTCCACCACTTGGTTTACGAAGTCGTAGATAACTCAGTCGATGAAGCTCTGGCTGGATATTGCAGCGAAATTAATATCTCTTTGATGGCCGATGGCGGAGTAGAAGTAATCGATAACGGTCGCGGAATCCCAGTAGATATTCACCCCATTGAAAAAAAGCCGGCCCTTGAAGTTGTATTAACGGTTTTGCACGCAGGCGGAAAGTTTGGCGACAGTGGGTATTCAGTATCCGGCGGGTTACATGGAGTTGGTATCTCGGTTGTAAACGCGCTTAGTACAGACTTATCTGTAATCGTTCAACGCGATGGAAGTTTTTGGTATCAAGATTACAAACTCGGCGTCCCAACTGCGCCCGTAAAAAAAGGTGAAGCATCAAATGCCGCCGGTACCACAGTTAGATTTTGGCCATCCAAGGAAATCTTTGAAACAACCGATTTTTCTTTCGAAGTTCTATCGACGCGTTTTCGCGAAATGGCTTTCCTAAATAAAGGTTTAATTCTTACTCTTACCGATCTTCGCGCAGGTCATGTCGACGAGAAAGGCGAACAGTTAACTGTTCGATACCAATACCAAGGCGGAATTTCAGACTTTGTTAAACACTTAAATTCAACTCGTGGCGAAACCCATAAATCGATTATCTCTTTCGCCTCAGAGGATAAGAAGAATAAAATCGCCCTTGAAGTTTCCATGCAGTGGAACGCCGGTTTTAGCGAGTCGGTTTACACTTTTGCAAACACGATTCACACACACGAGGGTGGCGCCCACGAAGAGGGTTTTCGCACCGCGCTTACTTCAGTAGTAAATAAGTTTGGTGAAGAGCAGGGTTTCATTAGAAAGAAAGAGGATCGCTTAACCGGCGACGATGTTCGTGAAGGCTTAACTGCAATCGTCTCTATTAAATTAGTGGACCCACAGTTTGAAGGTCAAACGAAAACAAAACTTGGAAATACTATTGCAAAGACATTTACTCAGAAAGTTGTTAACGAAGAGTTAACAACATGGTTTGAGCAGAACCCAAGTGAAGGTAAAGATATTGTTCGTAAAAGCATTGACGCCGCCGCCGCACGAGTTGCGGCGCGTAAAGCCCGTGATTTAAGCCGAAACCGCAAAGGTTTACTTGAGGGCCGCGGAATGCCTGGAAAATTAGCTGATTGCCAATGGACCGATCCCGCTAAGTGCGAGTTATACATTGTTGAAGGTGATTCAGCTGGCGGTTCAACTAAAGGCGGACGCGATTCACGAAACCAAGCAGTGCTGCCAATCCGCGGCAAGATTCTCAACGTTGAAAAAGCGCGCATTGATCGAGTTCTACAAAACAATGAAGTTCAAGCGTTAATAACTGCGCTCGGTACTGGCGTGCACGATGATTTTGATATTGCAAAACTTCGATACCACAAAATTATTTTGATGGCCGATGCCGATGTCGACGGACAACACATTCGCACTCTTCTTTTAACTTTGCTTTTCCGTTTCATGCGCCCACTTATTGAAAATGGTTTTGTTTACTTCGCCCAACCGCCACTGTATAAATTAAAGTGGGGCGGAAAAGACCCAGTTGAATATGCTTTCAGCGACCGTGAACGTGACGGAATGATTCAAATTGGTTTGGATAACGGCAAGCGCCTTCCGAAAGATGATGGAATCCAACGCTTCAAAGGTTTAGGTGAGATGCCCGCTAAAGAGCTGTGGGATACAACCATGGATCCAGAGCACCGCGTACTTATTAAAGTAATGCTAGAAGATGCCGCCGCGGCCGATGATCTATTTTCAGTCCTAATGGGTGAAGATGTAGAAAAACGTCGCGCATTTATTCAACGCAACGCCAAAGACGTTAGATTCTTGGATATCTAATGGATGAGTTGAATCCAAAGAACTTAGAGTCTTTCGATAAGATCGAGACCGTTGATCTTCAAGTTGAGATGGCCCGTTCGTATCTTGACTATGCCATGTCCGTCATTGTCGGTCGAGCACTTCCCGATGTGCGCGATGGTTTAAAGCCAGTGCACCGTCGCGTTCTTTATGCGATGTACGACGCGGGATATCGCCCCGATAAGGGTTACTACAAATCTTCACGTATCGTCGGTGACGTCATGGGTAATTACCACCCACACGGCGACACGGCTATTTACGACTCAGTTGTGCGCCTTGCTCAACACTGGTCCCTGCGTTATTTATTAATTGATGGCAATGGAAACTTTGGCTCTCCTGGCAATGATCCAGCGGCCGCCATGCGTTATACCGAGGCTCGTTTATCGCCTATCGCGATGGAGATGATGCGCGATATCGATGAAGATACCGTCAACTTTGTCCCTAACTACGACGGTCGCTCACAAGAGCCAACCGTTCTGCCGTCACGTTTTCCTAATCTATTGGTTAATGGCAGTGCTGGAATTGCTGTGGGTATGGCTACAAATATTCCACCGCATAACCTTCGCGAAATCGGCGAGGCCGTTGTTTATACCCTTGAGCACCCTGAGTTAAAACAGGATGAGCTTCTTAATAACCTACTTAAAATCGTCAAAGGTCCAGATTTTCCAACTAAGGGACTCATTGTTGGACGGGGTGGAATTGAAGACGCCTACCGCACTGGGCGCGGTTCGATCACAATGCGCGCAGTGGTTCAAGTTGAAGAGATCAACAAACGAACCTGTCTTGTTATTAGCGAACTGCCATACCAAGTTAACCCCGACAACTTAGCGCTCAAAATTGCCGAATTAGTCAAAGATGGAAAGATTAAGGGAATCGCCGATGTTCGCGATGAAGGTAACGAGCGTTTAGGTCAGCGCTTGGTTGTCGTTCTACAAAGTAGCGCAATCCCTAAAGTAATTCTTAACAACTTATATAAGCACACCCAACTTCAAGATACTTTCGGCGCCAACATGTTGGCCCTAGTTGATGGCGTTCCACGCACTTTGCGTCTTGATGAATTCATTCGCTACTACATCGAACACCAAGTAGAAGTAATTGTTCGCCGTACTAAGTTCCGTTTAGCTGAAAAAGAGCGCCGCGCACATATTTTGCAAGGGTACTTAAAGGCGTTAGATGCACTTGATGCCGTTATTGCATTAATTCGTGCATCTACTACACCCGAAGAGGCTCGCACAGGTTTAATGAAGTTACTAGATGTCGATGAGATTCAAGCTAACGCGATTTTGGATATGCAGTTACGACGCATCGCAGCCCTTGAACGACAAAAAATTAACGACGAGTACGACGGTTTAATGTCTGACATTGTCGAACTCAACGCGATCTTGGCAAGTGAAGATAAACAGCGTGAAATAGTCAAAAATGAGCTTGTAGAACTCGTAACAAAGTACGGCGATGAGCGACGCACTCAGATTGTGGCGAGCGAAGGTGACTTCAGCGCCGAGGATTTAATTCCAGATCAAGATGTAGTTGTGACTATTACGCGCGGCGGTTATTCAAAGCGCACCATGGCAGATCTCTACCGTTCTCAGCGACGTGGTGGTCGTGGCGTTAAGGGCGCTGCACTTAAAGAAGATGATGTAGTTGATCACTTCTTTGTTGCTTCTACTCACGATTGGTTATTGTTCTTTACTAACCAGGGCCGCGTTTATCGCTCCAAAGTTCACGAACTACCAGATGCCGGACGCGATGCGCGCGGACAGCATGTTGCAAATCTCATGGCCTTTAAACCCGATGAGAAAATCGCAGAGGTTTTATCGCTTAAGGATTACACCATCTCCCCATTCTTAGTTCTTGCAACTAAAGGTGGCCTCGTCAAGAAGACACCTTTGGTTGAGTTTGATTCACCTCGCACCGGTGGGCTTATCGCTATTTCCTTGAAACCTGGCGATGAAGTTGTCAGTGCATCACTTATCAATACCGAGGATGAACTGCTTCTGGTATCGACTAAAGGAATGTCGCTGCGATTTACCGCAGATGACGAATCACTTCGCCCAATGGGTCGATCAACTAGCGGTGTTATTGGGATGAAGTTCCGTGAAGGAGATTCACTTCTAACAATGGCGCGCATCGATAGTGAATTAGCAGCGCACTCGTTTGTATTTACGGCAACCGATGGTGGTTTTGGCAAGAAAACTCCAATCGATGAGTATCGACTTCAGGGACGCGGCGGCATTGGAATCAAAGCGGCCAAAATCGATGAGAGCTCTCGCGGATCACTAGTTAGCGCCTTGGTTCTGCGCGACGAGGATGAGGTCCTTGCAATCACATCAGCTGGAACGGTCATGAGAACACCAGCTTCAGAGGTACGTCAGACAGGCCGTGACTCAATGGGAGTTCGTTTGGTCAATCTCGATGATGGAGTTGCCTTGGTATCAGTGACTAAAAACAGCGAAGATGAGATTTCCCCGAAAAGTTAGTATGGTTCGCACCTGCAGTTGTAGGGCCTAACTCTGCTGTTTTGGGAGTTAGCGAAGTTCAAGGTAACCTTGCGCTTCTGCATTAGAGAGTGATCTTTTATGCGGGCCTATAGCTCAGCCTGGTTAGAGCGCTTCCCTGATAAGGAAGAGGTCGATGGTTCGAGTCCATCTAGGCCCACCCGTTCTAATACGGGGACCTAGCTCAATTGGTAGAGCACCGCCTTTGCAAGGCGGGGGTTAGGGGTTCGATTCCCCTGGTCTCCACATGACAACAGCAACCCTTCACACATCACTCGGCGACATAGTCGTTGAGTTGTTCCCAAACCATGCACCAAAGACCGTTGCTAACTTTGTTGAGCTTGCAACAGGTGCCAAAGAGTGGACGAACCCAAATACTGGCGAAAAAACAAATGCCAACTTATACGACGGAACAATTTTTCACCGCGTCATCGATGGTTTCATGATCCAAGGTGGAGACCCACTTGGTAAAGGAACTGGCGGACCGGGTTATCGCTTTGCAGATGAATTCCACGGAGAGTTAGTTTTCGATCGCCCATACATTCTTGCAATGGCTAACTCGGGACCCGGAACAAATGGTTCACAGTTCTTCATTACAACTGCACCAACAACATGGCTTAACCGCAAGCACTCTATTTTCGGTGAGGTCAAGGATTCCGCTAGCCAGGCAGTAGTAGATGCCATTGGTAGCGCAAAGACTGGTGCGCAAGATAAGCCAGCAACCGACATCACGATCAACAGCATCACCATTGCTTAAACGTTCAGCAACTTATTCCTTAATCGCAGTTATCTGCGGTGCATATCTGCTGCAGTTGATTGTCCCTTCAATCCAGATGCGATTGGTCTTACCAAGCCTGGATTATCTAAGTGCAACTAACGAGTGGTACCGACTCTTTACAGTCGCCCTTGTTCATGCCGGCTTATTACACCTTGGATTTAATATGTATGCATTAATGGTTTTAGGAAATCCGATTGAGGCAGCTTTCGGAAAGAACAAACTTTTTATAATTTTCTTCTTCTCACTTCTAACTGGATCGTTAACCTCTGCCTACTTTGCATCTCCTTCTAGTTATTCAGTTGGCGCATCGGGCGCCATCTTTGGTTTATTTGGAGCGTTAATAATTGTTGGCAAGAGAATCGGCGCCGACGTTCGCTCTATTTATGTCATCATCGGGATTAACTTTTTTATTGGTTTTGTTTTGGGTGGCATTGACTGGCGAGCCCATTTAGGTGGATTAGTTGGCGGAGTTATTAGCGCCCAGTTTGTCTTAAATAAGCGCTAAGGCTTATCCACAGCACTTATCCACAATGTGGAGAGAGTTACAAGCGTGTAATTATCTGGGGTTAACGCCAGCGGGTAGCCAAGGAGAAACCGACTCCGATAAAGCTAAAGCCGATAATCATGTTCCATGCGCCAATACCAGGGATTGGGTACTTGGTCTGAGTGACATAGAAAGTCACGATCCAGAATAAGCCAACTAGAAAGCCACCGACCATGGTTGGAGCAAGCCACTTTGGACTCTCGAGGGGGGCGTGCGGGGCGTCAACTACGACCTGGGCCTCATGAGTGTGCTTTTCAATGACTTTCTTGCGGAGCTTTGATTTAGGCATATGCGAAAGATACACCATGGTTAAGAATGCTCCTATGCCCGCCAAGATCCTCGTAATTAATAACTACGACTCATTTGTCTTTAATTTGGTGCAGTACTTAAGTCAACTTGGGGCTGAGTGCACGGTGGTTCGAAACGATGAGATTGCGGCCGATGTCGCCAGCGGTTTTGACGGGGTACTTATTTCCCCCGGACCTGGAGTCCCAGAAAATGCGGGAGTCAGCATTTCAGTAATTAAATTCTGCGCAGCACAGGGGATCCCAGTTCTTGGTGTCTGTCTAGGTCACCAAGGTATTGGAGTGGCATTTGGCGCAACAGTTTCTCGCGCACCTGAACTTCTCCACGGAAAAACTTCACTCGTATTTCATAAAGGCCAAGGCATTTTATCGGGGCTACCATCGCCATTCACCGCTACGCGTTACCACTCGCTGTGTATTGAACCAGAGACGATTAGCTCCGATTTCGAAATTACAAGTCAGAGTGAATCTGGAATCGTAATGTCGATCCGACATAAAGCGCTCGCAATCGAAGGTGTGCAGTTCCATCCCGAATCAGTGTTAACCGAGCACGGACATACGATGTTGGCTAATTGGCTCAACGTTTGTGGCGACGCGGAAGCACAAAGAAAAGCGATAGGTCTTTCACCGGTTGTTGGAAGTTAAAACTAAGGCGCTTTATTAACCGTGATTGTGACAGATTTACCAATTGTTTGAGTTGTACCGGCATCAGGTGCTTGCCTAATAACTACTCCTACAGGTTGGTTTGGATCGTAGGCTTCAATCTCATTAACTAAGAAACCAACTTGAACGAGAATCGTTCTGGCTTGAATGGAATCAACGCCGATAAGCGTTGGAACAAGAATTTGTCCGCTGGCGATTTGTAGCGTTACACCGCTTCCGGCAATCGTTGTTGATCCGACATCAGGTGTAACTTTCAAAACCGTTCCTTGAGGCTGATCCGATGGAACAGCTTCAGTCTGGGACACTAATAGGCCAACGGCCGCCAGCGCAGCCCGCGCATCAACTAGAGACATTCCAACTAATCCAAGGGGAACAATCGCATCTCCCGGGCCATCAGAGATTGTAAGCACAACGCCGGATCCTTTTTGCGCCTTCGTTGTTGCAAGAGGAATTTGACTCGCAACACGATCTTTTGGAATAAGCGCGTCATGTGCGTGTGCAATTGTGACGACGTAACCAGTTAACATTGCTTGTGCATCGACTTGAGTTAAACCAACTACGTTAGGAATTTGTGGGAAAGTAGCAACATTTGTCGAAGGTCTCGTTAGAAGTAGGCCACCACTTATTACGGCAAGCGCGATGACGGTTGAGATTATTGAGATTAAAACTTTGCGCCGCGAAATCTTTTTACGAGGAGCCTTAGTAGTTAAAACCTGCCCAGAGCTAATTTTAAAGAGATCATCCAACATCAATCCCGCCGATTGATATCTATCCTCTTGTTTTTTCGCTAACGCGACGCTTAGGACTACATCGATTCCTGCAGGCAGGTCGGGCTGAAGAGAGCTGGGTGGAATAAGGGTTCCAGAGACATGTTGATAGGCAATGGATACTGGAGTATCGCCAGTAAATGGTGGCTTGCCAGTCAACACTTCATATAACAGGCAACCCGTTGAATAAATATCACTGCGCGAGTCGGCGACTTCGCCTAACGCCTGTTCCGGCGAAAGATATTGAGCGGTGCCGACGATGTTCCACGTGCTTGTTAAAGTTGCGCCCATATCGGCTAATGCGCGCGCAATTCCAAAATCCATAACTTTTACATCGCCTTGATCGGTAATCATGATGTTGGCAGGTTTTATGTCGCGGTGAACAATGCCCCGTTCGTGTGAGTACTCAAGAGCGGCCAAAATTCCCTCACCAATTTCGAGTGCGCGTTTAAGTGGAACACGTTCACCCTTATGTATTAATTCACGCAAAGTATGCCCAGAGATGAGCTCCATAACTATGTACGGAGCAGGTTCTTCACCAGAGTCATATACGGCAACGATGCCTGGATGATTTAAACCGGCGGCGGCCAATGCTTCTTTTCTAAAACGTGCAACAAAAGAAGGGTCGCGGGCTAGGTCACTGCGCAAAATTTTAACTGCGACCGACCGTGCCAGCCGAGTGTCATTGGCGACATATACATCGGCCATTCCGCCGGTACCAATCATTTCACCGAGTTTGTACCGACCCCCAAGAAGCGCACTCGTCATATCGCTGCTCCAAAGAGCTCGTTTGCTAGTACTTCCACGCGAGTTACGTCGGCGATCATTACAGTCACATTATCGGGGGCGCCTTGAATATAGGTGGCGTCAACGAGGGCTTTAATCGCCGCCTCTTTATCGCTCTTTTTTAGAAAAGTTTTAATTTCACGTTCGGTTAGCACTCCAGATAGACCATCGCTACAGAGTAGGTATCGATCATTTTCTTTAGCTTCATAGAGTTGAATTACTGGCACAAGATTTCCTTCGCCCATTAACGCTTGGGTTAAAACAGAGCGCTGAGGATGGTCAATCGCCTCTGCAGCCGTTATCGCACCTTGCGAAAGAAGCTCTTGTATAACGGTGTGGTCATTGCTTAACTGCTCTAAAGTATTTCCGCGTAAGCGATAACACCTGGAATCACCAACATGTAAAAGTGCAACGGTGTCATTGTGAAGTAAGAGCGCGGTCAAAGTAGTTCCCATACCGCGCAGCTCTGTCGCCTCATGTGCGTACTCGCCAATATTGGCATCGATTGTATGGAGGGAGTTTAATAACAAGTCTTCAGTTGAATCCGGATCAATAGTTGTATCAGTAAGCAGCGGAGTTAAAGATTGCAAAGTTTGAATCGCTATCTTTGAAGCAATCTCACCTCCAGCATGTCCGCCCATACCATCGGCGACTGCAACTAAACGGCCTGAGATAAAGGCGGCGTCTTCATTACCGCTTCGGACCAAACCAAGGGCTGAGCGCGCATTGCTATCGAAGTAAAAGCCGCCCATAAGAGGTAAGCCTAACCCCTGTTAATCTTTAATCATGAAGATTTATGCGCACCGAGGGGCTTCGATCGATTTCCCCGAAATGACTATGCGCGCCTATAAGGGAGCCCTAGATGACGGGGCCGATGGCTTCGAGTGCGATGTACGAACCACAAAAGATAATCAGCTAGTTCTCTGGCATGACGCCGATATGAAACGAGTGGCCAGCTATCCGGGGCGAATTGCAGAGATGGATTTCATGCAAATCAAGCGCCACTATCCAGAGGCGATTTTATTAGATGAATTACTAGAACTCGCTCGCGATAACAAAAAAGAGTTAGCAATTGAAACTAAACACCCAGTGCCAACTGGAAGTGAAGTTGAAAAGAAAGTTATGCAACTTATATCCGAAGAGAAACCAACAGCGGCGATAACAATCATGTCATTTTCGTGGCTAGCCCTTGAAATAATTCGAAAAATCGATCCACAACAAGTAACAGTTGCCTTGTTAGAGGATCGATTTAACTCATTACACCGACGCTATACATCGGCTCGGTATTTAGGCCCAAGCGTGAAATTTCTTCGTTTGCATCCAGAATTGACCCAAGATCAGCGCAAACTCTTTGTATGGACCGTTGATGACGCTGAAGATATGCGGTTTTGTTCCGATAACGGTGTCGAGGTTTTAATTACAAATAATCCGTCATTTGCACGTAAGGTGCTCGGGTATCATTAGCAAGTGAGTACATATGCATATCTCGGGCCTAAAGGCACATTTACCGAAGCGGCCCTTAAAAAGATTACTTCCTCAAACGACTCCCTTATTCCATATGCAAATGTCACTGCCGCTTTAGATGCCGTGCGCGTTGGCAAAGCACATTTTGCTTTAGTACCAATTGAAAACTCTGTAGAAGGCGTAGTTGCTCGTACTCTCGATGAACTAGCAACAGGAACACCGTTATCGATCGTTGGCGAAGTTACACTGCCCGTATCTTTTGCATTAATGGTTAAGCAAGATGCCACCGATATTCGTAGAATTGCAACGCATCCACATGCTGAAGCTCAGTGCCGTGCGTATATTGCACTTAACTATCCAAATGCTGAATTGATTGCAACGGCATCCACTGCCGCAGCCGCAGAGGCAATTGGTCGCGGCGAATTCGATGCCGCGATTGCAGCTCCAGTTGCCGCTGCACACTACGGACTACGCGTTGTGGCCGATAATATTGGTGACAATGCTGGCGCCGTAACACGTTTTGTACTTGTATCTAAACCGGGGACTACCCCTAAAACCACCGGCTTTGACCGCACGTCATTAGCAGTCTTTATCGGAATTGACCATGCCGGTGCGCTCCTAGATATTTTGAACGAGTTTGCTAAGCGCCAAGTGAACTTAACTTTTATTCAAAGCCGTCCAACAGGTTTAGAGCTTGGTCACTACCATTTCATTATCGATGCAGAGGGCCATGTCAACGACGCACCTGTAAAGGAGACGATCGAAGCTCTACGTGCAATCTGCGAAGATATCCGCTTCCTCGGTTCTTACCCTCGAGAAAAGGTTTCCAAATGATTGACGTCAAGTTCTTACGTGATAACCCAGATGTTGTACGGGCCTCACAAAAAGGGCGAGGGGAAGACCCAACAATTGTTGATCAAGTTTTAGCAAGTGATGAAATCCGACGCGCCGCAATAAATGAGTTTGAAGCTCTGCGCGCTGAACAAAATACTTTATCCAAGGCCGTTGCCAGCGCAAAAGGCGATGAAAAGAGCGCACTACTTGAAAATTCTAAAGCGCTCGCCGATAAAGTTAAAAAAGCCGATAGCAAGCGTGCAGAGTTAGAGGATGTGACTAGAAAACTTGTTATGCAGATATCAAATGTTTTAGATCCTGCTGCACCAATTGGAAAAGAAGAAGACTTTGTAGTTATTGAGCATGTTGGCACTCCACGTATATTTGATTTCGAGGCTAAAGATCATGTTGAACTCGGAAAACTTCTTGGTGCGATTGATACTGAGCGCGGCGCAAAAGTTGCCGGCTCTCGCTCATATTATTTGACCGGCTCAGGAGCGATGCTCGAATTCGCACTCGTTAACTTCGCAATTGCATCGGCGGTAAAGGCGGGTTTTACCCCAGTCATTCCGCCAGTATTGGTAAATCCAGTAGCCATGGAGGGCACCGGGTTTTTAGGTCAAGCCGCAGAAAATGTCTACCATTTAGAAAAAGATGATGTTTATTTGGTAGGAACCAGTGAAGTCCCGCTAGCGGCATTTCATATGGACGAAGTCTTGCCGGCAGAGAAATTACCGATTCGATACGCTGGATATTCTTCATGTTTTAGGCGCGAAGCTGGAACTTACGGCAAAGATACGCGCGGAATTATCCGAGTCCACCAATTTGATAAAGTTGAAATGTTTTCCTTTTGCCACCCAGATCAGGCCCAGGAAGAACATAAGCGATTACTGCAGTGGGAGAAGGACTTTCTAAACGCTATGGAGATTCCATACCGTGTTATCGATGTGGCATCAGGGGATTTAGGCTCGAGTGCCAACCGTAAGTTTGATTGTGAAGCGTGGATCCCAACTCAAAACGCTTATCGCGAAGTGACGAGTACATCGAACTGTACGGAGTTCCAAGCTCGTCGATTAAATATTCGCTTTAAAGATGCTGACGGAACAAAAGCCGTTGCTACTTTGAATGGAACTTTAGTGGCAATTCCACGCATGATTGTTGCGATTTTAGAAAACCACCAAAATGCTGATGGGACTGTGAATATCCCGAAAGCCCTTCAACCATTCTTAGGTAAAGAACGATTTGAGTTGGTGTGAGTAAGCGCCCCAAATTAATTGCAACAGATTTAGATGGCACGATTGTTCGACATGACGGAAGTATTTCAGCGCGCACCGTCGCCGCTTTTTCAAAAGCGAATTCGATGGGGATCCACATTTATTTCGTCACTGGGCGCCCGCCGCGTTGGATGAATGAAATTCGCGACGCTTTTGGATTCGGCGAAGCAATTTGTGGAAATGGCGCCATGTTGTATGACCTTAAAACTAGTACTGTCACTGAAGAGTGGATGATTTCTAAAGAGATTCAAAGTGAAGTTGCGCAACGCATGAGGGTGGCGATGCCGCCAATATCCTTTGCCATCGAATCACATGACTACTACCACCGCGAAAAGAGTTATGTACCGCGTTGGGATATTGGTTTAGATAATGTTGGCGTCGAAAGAATTGAAGATGCCGTTAGAGGTCCCGCTTTCAAAATGCTAGCCCGATGCAGTGGAGCCGAATTTACATCGGATGAAATGTTAGAAGTTGCAATTCGTGAACTTGATGGATTAGTAACGGTTACACATTCCAATGCCAATGAATCCCTGCTCGAGATTTCAGCTTTGGGAATTTCCAAAGGCCAAACACTTGCAAAAGTCGCGGGGCGTTTAGAGATAGAGGCTAAGGACTGCATCTCATTCGGTGATAACCCCAATGATTTTTCAATGTTGGAGTGGTGTGGACGTTCTTTCGCAATGGCCGATGGACACCCAGATGGATATAAATTCTCAACTGGAATCGCCCGCCCTCACGATGAAGATGGCGTTGCCATTGTCATAGAGGAGTTATTGGATCTGCCCGCCTAAATTCGCTCGATTATTGGATAGCCCTTAATTCAGGTAACCTCTCCCACGGAGGGCTCGCATAGCGGCCGAGTGCACCGGTCTTGAAAACCGGCAAACGAAAGTTTCGTGGGTTCAAATCCCACGCCCTCCGCCATTTTTCTCTCGTGTGTGGCTGAGTTCATAGCCTATAAGCACGTACTTATCTGGCCGTTTTTTGGCGGTAAGAGGACACTAACCCCTAGTGATTTAATAAAAGTGCACAAGTAAGGGGCTAGGAAATGTCAGGTGTTTTTTCGCCAACCAGGGCAAAAATAAAAGAGCGCACCCTTCGCACCGATAAATGGTGGCTACAACCAGCCATCACTTTCGGTGTTCTTTTTTCATTTGTTATCTATGCAACTTTTCGCGCATTTGAAAACAAATATTATTTCTCAGAGCCTCTAATTTCACCTTTCTATTCACCATGTCTTTCGACTTCTTGCGAACCAGGAAGTGCACTCTCATTCTTAGGTCAACCTTTTAATAATAAGTATTTTGGCGTTGGAATTTCTCCTGCACTATTTATTTTGATCTTCCCGCTAGGTTTTAGAATGACTTGTTATTACTATCGCAAGGCTTACTACCGTGCATTTTGGATGTCGCCACCTGCATGTGCAGTTGCTGAACCACACACAAAATATACGGGCGAGACTCGCGCACCACTTATTTTGCAAAACAGCCATCGATGGTTTTTCTATGCAGGCTTGGTATTCAACGTAATTTTAACGTGGGACACAATTTTGGCATTTAGAAACGGTGATAAAGAGTGGGGACACATGAGCGTTGGAACTCTCGTGTTCTTATTCTCAACCGCGATGCTTTGGATGTATTCATTGTCATGTCACACATGTCGCCATACTCTCGGTGGTCGACTAAAGCATTTCTCAAAGCACCCAGTGCGCTATAAAGCATGGACAATAGTTTCCGCCCTTAACCATAAACACCCAACTTTTGCTTGGATCTCACTCTTCGGAGTTGCAAGTGCCGATATTTATGTCCGCGCGGTTGCGTCTGGTGCAATCACTAACTTCTACTTCTTCTAAAGGGAATCGACATGACACAGTTAGAGCGCCATTCATACGATGTCCTGGTAATCGGTGCAGGTGGCGCCGGTTTGCGTGCAGCCGTTGAAGCACGAGAGTCAGGCTTGCGCGTTGCAATTATTTGCAAATCTTTGTTTGGCAAAGCTCACACGGTTATGGCCGAAGGTGGCGCCGCAGCATCAATGGGTAACGTCAATGAAAAAGATAACTGGATGGTCCACTTTCGCGACACTATGCGCGGGGGCAAATTCCTCAATCATTTCCGTATGGCTGAGCTACATGCCAAAGAGGCACCAGATCGTATTTGGGAGCTAGAAACTTGGGGTGCGATTTTTGATCGCACCAAAGAGGGAAAGATCTCTCAACGCAACTTCGGTGGGCACGAGTATCCACGTCTTGCACACGTTGGTGATCGAACGGGTCTAGAACTCATTCGCACAATGCAACAAAAGATCGTCGCGCTGCAGCAAAAAGATGGTGCCGAATACGGATCTATGGAGAGCAACATTAAAGTCTTCGCTGAATTAACAATTACCGATATTTTGAAAGAGAATGGCAAAGTTTCCGGTGCCTACGGTTATTGGAGAGAGACCGGTGCTGAAGTTCTATTTGAGGCTCCAACCGTAATCATTGCAACGGGCGGCGTAGGTAAAACTTTTAAAATTACCTCTAACTCTTGGGAAGGCACAGGAGACGGTCATGCGTTAGCACTTAAAGCCGGTGCGAACTTAGTTGACATGGAGTTCTTGCAGTTCCACCCAACTGGAATGGTGTGGCCACCATCAGTGCGAGGAATTTTAGTTACTGAATCGGTTCGCGGTGAGGGTGGAATTTTAACTAACTCCGCAGGTGAGCGATTTATGTTTAATTACATTCCAGATGTATTCAAAAGTATTTACGCAGACAATGTTGAAGAGGCGGACCGTTGGTACCTCGACCAAGATAATAATCGCCGTCCTCCAGAGTTATTGCCACGCGATGAAGTCGCGCGCGCAATTAACAGCGAAGTTAAAGCTGGGCGTGGAACCGAACACGGTGGCGTATTCCTAGATGTTTCAAAACGTTTATCAGCTGAAGTAATTAAAAAGCGTCTGCCTTCTATGTGGCATCAGTTCTATGAATTAGCTGGAGTGGACATTACAAAAGAACCGATGGAAGTCGGCCCTACATGTCACTACGTAATGGGTGGGGTAGAAGTTGAACCCGATACTGCAGCAGCCATTGGAGTTCCCGGATTATTTGCTGCTGGCGAAGTCGCTGGTGGAATGCACGGCTCTAATCGCTTAGGCGGTAATTCATTAACAGATCTACTGGTTTTTGGACGTCGAGCAGGAATGGGCGCGGCACAGTATTTCAAGAGCAATGGCAAGAACCCAGTCAGCGATACGGCTATTGAGTCGGCAAGAAAGAAGATTCAAGCCCCATTTGATCGCGAAGGTGGCGAGAATTCATATGCGCTGCACGCAGAACTGCAGGAAGTTGCGCATAACTTGGTCGGAATTATCCGTACTGCGGGCGAGTTAGAAGATGCAATTACTAAAATTGCAGAGATAAGAAAACGCAGTGCAAATGTTTCAGTAAGCGGCGGCCGTAAATTCAATCCCGGTTTTCACTTAGCTTTTGATTTAGACAACATGCTCTTAGTTGCCGAATCAACGGCAAAGTCAGCGTTACTTCGCCAAGAGTCTCGGGGTGGACATACACGCGATGACTTCCCAGGCATGAATAATAAATGGCGCCAGGTTAACCACATCTCATCTTTTGATGGCGCGCAAGTAAATGTTCGAGCACAAGCTCTCCCAGCTCTGCCTAAAGAGCTCTTTGATCTTTTCGACGTTCATGAATTAGAGAAGTACATGACACCGGAAGAAATTGCGAAAGGCGGTACCAACTAATGGCGCGCATGATTAATTTACGGATATGGCGTGGCGATTCAACCGACGGTGCCCTTCAAGACGTTCAAGTCGAGGCCAACGATGGCGAAGTAGTACTCGATGTAATTCATCGCGTGCAAGCAACACAGATGGGTGATTTGGCGGTTCGCTGGAACTGTAAAGCGGGTAAGTGCGGCTCATGTTCGATGGAGATAAATGGCAAGCCCCGTTTAGCATGCATGACACAAGTTGCCTCCTATGGCGAGGAAGAAACAATCACCGTTACACCTCTTCGCGCATTCCCAGTAATTAAAGATTTAGTTACGGATGTCTCTTTTAATTACAAAAAAGCTATGGAAATTCCGGCTTATGCGCACCCGGCAGAGTTAGCCCCCGGCGAGGCACGTATGGAACAGATCGATGTCGAGCGCAGTCAAGAGTTCCGCAAGTGCATTGAATGTTTCCTTTGCCAAGACACCTGCCACGTCATTCGCGACCATGAAGAGAATAAGAAATCCTTTGCTGGGCCGCGTTTCTTTATCCGTATCGCCGAATTAGATATGCATCCTCTCGATACGTTGAGAAACCGCAAGAAAACCGCACAAGAAGAGCACGGTTTGGGAATGTGCAACATAACCAAGTGCTGTACCGAAGTTTGCCCGGAACATATTCGAATTACCGATAACGCCATTATCCCTATGAAGGAGCGCGTTGTAGATATTAAATATGATCCAGCACGTTGGTTAGGCTCCAAAATTCGCAAACGTGAGGGTATTATTTAGAAGTGAAGTTATTAATCCGCTGGGGAGCACTAAGTGCAGCTTTCTGGGTCGCAACGGCCCTGATCCCAGGGATTGTTGTTAGGGGCGGTTTCACAACTTATCTTTGGGTTGCATTGTTATTTGGTTTACTCAATGCAACGCTAGGTTCTTTTCTTAAACTACTCACACTTCCTGCAGTTATATTAACGCTCGGACTCTTTCTTGTAGTTGTCAATGCCGCAATTTTGATGTTGGTGGCACGGTGGAGCGATAAATTAGATGTAAACAATTTTTGGTCAGCACTCCTTGCTGCCGCGGTTATTAGTGTCATTACTCGACTAGTTTCAGGGGTTAGCAAGAAAGCCCTACCCCTCTGAAATCCCTTGTATTAGTTTCACTCGGTGGAGTTGCTGGAACATTAGTTCGATATACCTTGAGTTTGGCAATAACCGATAGCCGTACCGGTACTTTGGCTGCCAACTTGATTGGCGTCGCACTAGCTAGCGCCCTTCTTGTTTTAATGGAGCGCCGTGGGGTCACAGAGTTACGCCTCTTACTGCTTCCCGGCTTTTGTGCTGGGTTAACAACTTTTTCGGCAGTGACTGCGCAATCACTCGAACCCCGAGATGGTGGTTGGCTCTTCTTGGCCCATAACTTAATTTTCTCACTCATGATTATCGTAATTGTGCTCCCGTTAGCACGCAAACTTATCCCGGTCCGCTCATGAATACTTTCTATGTAATTGTTGGCGCGGCAATCGGCGCACCAGCACGATTTGCGATTGATCAATACATTCGTAAGTTCTCGAGCAAGCCGTATGGAATCTTTCTAGTAAATATCCTTGGTTCCTTCTTACTTGGATTAACATTTAGAAGTAGCGAACACGTGCATGATCTATTTGCTATTGGTTTCGCTGGGGCTTTTACAACGTGGTCAACTTTTATGCTCGAT
>JBAXFS010000004.1:0-50132 GCA_037139795.1 Actinomycetes bacterium | reverse complement strand
AGAGCCGGGGGATTTACAGTCCCCTCCCATTGGCCGCTCGGGCAACCCGCCAAGGTTTGGTGTGCGACCGGCCAAGGGTACAGGAAGTCAGCACTGGGACGCCAATTGGCTTAGAGTGCTTTTTGACCAATTAAACTAGGTACATGGCTCCCCGAATTGCTAAGAAACCTTTGCTATCACTGATAGTTATTTTGGTAACTATCTTGGGCGGCTTTTTCGGTACGAGCGCTTATGAATATTATCAGGATCATAAAAAATTACCTCCAGTAAAAACTCACACGGATATTGTGAAGCGTCCGATGCAAAGTTTCGCTGAATCTCTCAATACGGTTGCACCTACTGATATTTCGAAATATCCAAATAAGTCATGCCCTCCACTTTCTGCAACTTGGGTAGCTCAAGAAAATAATCAACGTGGAATAAAAATGACAGTCAAGGATTGGAAAGCTTTAAATCTTGAAGGTGCTCAAGGCAGTGCCCTTTGGTTAAATAAGACCTCGGGCAACTGCGGCGACACAATCTCTATTCATGCCTCTTTATATGGCGTTAGCACGGATACGTTTCGCACTGGAACGCGAACTATCGAAGCGCTGCGCATTGGTTGGTACAAAGGCTCTGGCGCGCGGCAACTGTGGAGCTCCGGCCCGATTAAACTAAAAGAGCAAAGAATTAAGTACCCAAGAGATGCAACACGAATGATTGAGACAAATTGGCCAACTACACTTAAAGTCAAAATAGATTCAAGCTGGGTTCCAGGCTTCTATCTATTTATCACCCGCTCATTCGACGGAACGATTGAAAATTCTGCGCCCTTTGTTCTCCATAGTCCACTAGGAAGTTCAAAATTGATGGTTATGCACTCATTTATTACGTGGAATGTATATAACACTTTTGGTGGAAGATCGGCCTATTTAGGTTCAGGTGCGACTAAGACTGAGATGCGCAATGATCGAAGCAGAGTTGTTTCACTGGACCGCCCAATAGTTGGAAGTGGTGGATTTAGCATTCACCGCGATGGAGTTTCACTGGTGCAGTTCCTTGAAAAACAAGGCTTAAATTATGACCAATTCTCAGATATTGATCTAGATTCTTGGCCATCAATTACGAAGAGCTATAGCGGAGTTATTTTAGGCGGCCATCCGGAATACTTTACGCGGCGAATATT
Organism: Actinomycetes bacterium; assembly: GCA_037139795.1. GTDB lineage: Bacteria > Actinomycetota > Actinomycetes > Nanopelagicales > Nanopelagicaceae > Planktophila. The sequence continues at coordinate 48,967 of JBAXFS010000004.1, read as the reverse complement.
TGAGACTTTAATATCGGCCAGAAATACCGGGACGAATATCGCAATTTTGGGTGGAAATACAGGCATTTGGCAGATGCGAATGACCGAATCTAAAATTGGACCTAACCGTCGAATTATTATTTACCGCACTGCGACTGAGGATCCAGTCACTGATTTGCGACAGGTTTCAATTAAATTTGCAGATAAACGCTTGAATGTTCCACAAACATTATTAACGGGAACACTTGCTGACGGAGTTCACGTTTATGGAAATCTAAAAGCCGTCTCGATTCCCAAATGGCTCAATATCCCATCCAGCGCCACAATCACTGGGATCTCTCCCGATAGCGAGGTTGAGCGCACCGTCTCAACTGTGGCCTCGCCTCCCAATATCCATGTTCTATTTTCAGGAACCATGCATTATCGTGATGCACCAACGGTTGGGCTTCCGCCCCGGCCAGTATCAATCGCGCAAGCTGTTTGGTTTACAACACCCTCAGGGGCTGCCGTTTTCAATGCTGGTGTAACTACGTGGAGCTGTGATCTCATACAAACATGCGCCTACTCCACAGTTGATGAGGCCTCGCGCGCAACCATGGTTTCAGTGACCACACAAATCTTACATTTGTGGCAGACGAAGGCCGTTGGGAAAACTTTAACTAAATAGAGTTAGACTCAACTTTTCTGAGAGCGTAAAGGAGCCAATCGTGGCAGCAGATAGCAGTTTTGACGTTACCTCCAAAATCGACCGCATGGAGCTCGATAACGCCATTAATCAGGCAATTCGTGAGATTGATACGCGCTTTGATTTTAAAAATACAGGCTCAAAGATTGAACTAGAGGGCGAAAAGATACTTATCGAGGCCGATACTGAGGAGCGCGCTAAAGCCGCCCTGGATGTCGTTAAAGACAAGATGATTAAGCGCGGAGTATCGCTCAAGCATTTAGATGCCGGGGCGCCACAGTTAAGTGGAAAGATTTATAAGATTGCCGCGCCATTGAAGGAGGGCATCTCCACTGAGAATGCCAAAAAAATTGCAAAATTTGTTCGCGATGAAGGCCCTAAATCTATTAAGACTCAGATTCAAGGCGATGAGCTTCGCGTAACCTCTAAAAGTCGTGACGATCTTCAAGAGGTCATGGCCATGATTAAAGATGGTGGCTGGGATTTCGCCGTGCAGTTTACGAACTTTAGATAATTGAGTAAGAATAAGGTTGGGCTACTTTTAGGTCTAAGCGCTTACATCCTCTGGGGAATTTTCCCACTTTACTGGCCTCTCCTTAAATCTGCATCTGCAGCAGAAATTGTTTCACACCGTGCTATATGGACTTTGGTTTTTTGCACGTTAATTTTGGCGATTACGAAGTCTTTAAAAAATACTGTAGCGACTTTAAGAAAACCGAAAATTGTAATCAGATTGTGTCTTGCATCTGCATTAGTTTCAGTTAATTGGTTAGTCTATATCTGGGCTACAAATAACGGCCATGTTGTGGAAGCCTCATTGGGTTATTACATCAATCCATTGGCAATGGTGGCATTCGGGGTATTCATTCTCAAAGAAAAACTCCGCAAACTCCAGTGGATAGCTTTGGGTACTGCATCTTTTGGCGTCCTCGTTTTAACAATTGATTACGGTCGACTTCCTTGGATTGCGCTGACTTTGGCGACATCATGGGGCAGCTACGGCTTGATTAAAAAGCGACTAGGGCTTAAAGCCCTTGATGGCCTAGCAATTGAGACTCTTCTAGCTAGCCTGCCATACCTAATTTATCTGATCTATATCGGTCAAAAGGGTAACGGACATTTTGGTCATGGCGCCGGCATAACATTCCTGTTAATTAGCGCTGGCGCAGTTACGGCAATCCCACTCCTACTTTTTAATGGTGCAATGACTCGGCTCCCATTAACGGTGATCGGTCTAATGCAATACATCACTCCTACAATTACCTTTTCCATCGGCGTGTGGGTAAGGCATGAAGATATGCCAACAACTCGCTGGGTTGGTTTCTTAATTATTTGGTTGGCACTGGTAACACTTGCTGCCGATCTGGTTAAATCAAGCAGAGCGATCGATAACCGCGTCGCATAGCGACATCAATGCACCCGTTGCATCACAGATAGGTAAAGGTCCAAGTGCAAGTCGTGCATCTTTTGCAACTTGATGTAACTGCTCACGAGATTTACCCAAAGCGCTGTGATTGCGAAGAGCAATTAGAACCTCTTGTACGGTAGCTTCATCGTCAATTGGCGCTGAGAGTAAATGCTTTAAATCGCGATCTGCAGAATCCGTTGACGCCATTACATTTAATGTTACGAGTGTTGGAACACCTTCGCGAAGATCGGTACCCGGTGTTTTGCCCGATTGATTTGATTCACTCGCAATATCGATAACATCATCGGCTAACTGGAAAGCAACACCAATCTTTTCACCGAATAACGTCACGGTATCCATAATGTTTGCAGGAGCACCAGAGACCATTGCGCCATAGCGGGCACTAGCGGCGATGAGTGAGCCCGTTTTATCAGCGACAACTTTCAAATAATGTTCCAACGGATCTTGTCCAGGATTTGGTCCTTGAGTCTCCATAATCTGGCCGATAACTAGGCGCTCAAAAGTACGGGCCTGCAAACGGACAGCCTCGGGCCCAAGATCGGCTAAAAGATCAGAGGATTTTGCAAAGAGAAAGTCGCCAGTCAAAATCGCGATGGTGTTGCCCCACCGTATATTGGCGCTTTCTACTCCTCGACGAAGCGGCGCCTCATCCATAACATCATCGTGATAGAGCGTTGCAAGGTGCGTAATCTCGCATGCAACGGCTGCTGCGATGACGCCTTGGCCTGTTGGATCACCAAACTGGGCAGTTAATAGGGTTAAAAGGGGGCGCAAACGCTTGCCACCAGCTGCAACTAAATGGTGTGCCGTCTCATCAACAAATGGATAGTCGCTTTTAGTATGGCTTAAGAGCAGGGCTTCGACTTGTGACATCTGTGAAACTAATGTCGCCTCAAGAGCTGGCGCAACGTTCGGAATGCCAAAAGATGACATTAGCGAATAAAGGTTGCTAGGTTCGTTATTACATTAAGAAGTGGTGCTGGGTAAACGCCAAGGGCAATTGTGACGACAATCGAAAAGATGATTGCGCTGCGAGTAAGAATCGATGGGATTTCAACACTAGTGCCATCTTGAATTGGATCAGTAAAGAACATTAAGACAATTACTCGAATATAAAAGAAAGCAGCGATTGCGCTAGAAAGTACGCCGGCAATTACGACGCCTTTAGCGCCACTTTCATAGGCAGCCGAGAAGATTGAAAACTTTCCAATGAAACCACTTGTCAAAGGAATCCCTGCGAAAGCAAGTAGGAATACGGCAAAAGCTGAAGCGACCCATGGTGAGCGTTTTCCTAAACCTTTCCAGCGGTTTAAGTCTGTGACCTCTCCCCCGGAATCTCGAACCAAAGTTACGATTGCGAATGCGCCGACAGTTGCGATTCCGTAAGCAAATAAGTAAAAGATTGAGGCATCTAGTCCGGCCTTATTTAGCGCAATAACTCCAGCGAGTAAGAAACCGGCGTGGGCAATTGATGAGTAAGCCAACATACGCTTTACGTCGCGTTGAGCAATTGCAACAAGCGAGCCGAAGAGCATAGTAATGATTGCAACTGCCGATAGTAATGGTGTCCAAGACCACTGGGCATTAGCAAAGACGGTGTAATAAATGCGCAGCATCGCACCAAAGGCCGCGACTTTCGTAGCTGCTGCCATAAAGCCAGTGACTGGCGTTGGTGCACCCTGATAAACATCGGGTGACCAAGCGTGAAAGGGCACCGCTCCAACTTTAAAGAGCAAACCGATAGACACAAATGCCATACCTATCAATAGCAGTACATCGTTGCCGCTACCGCCAACGACCGATTCACGGATTCCAGCAAAAGTTACCGAGCCTGAAAAGCCATACAAATAGGCCATTCCGAAGAGGAAAAATGCCGACGAAAATGCGCCGAGCAAGAAATATTTAAGCGCGGCCTCTTGTGATGCCAAGCGGCGGCGGCGTGAGAGTCCAGCCATTAAATACAGTGGAAGTGAGAGCATTTCAAGGGCCACAAATAGAGTAATCAGATCACTTGAAATAGGAAATAACATCATTCCCGAGATTGCAAAGAGTGTGAGCGGATAAACCTCAGTAACTTGATTGCCAGTCTGAACGGCGTGACGCTCTTCATCGGATCCTGGTAACGATGCAGCCAGGGCTGTGAAGTGATCCGTATCTGCAATAAGAAAGACTGAAATAATTGCAATAATAAGGATTGATGCCTGTAATAAAATACCCGGGCCGTCGATTACAACCGATCCCATGGCTGCCGTAGTTGAACCTTCGTGTCGAATTCGCCATACCTGGGCAAGAGATAAAACGAGTGTGCCAACTGTGATGCTCAATTGGGTGATTGGGCGAAGTGCTTTAGATACAAATGCTTCGACAAGGACGCCAATTAATGCACCACCAAGCAGAATGAGAATCGGTGATAAGAGTGTGTAGTTAAGAATTGGCGCTGAGAATGTCATTACTTGCTCCCACTCGTCGGAACTGGATCGCTAAAGCCCATTTGAGCGATGACATGTGTTGCCGCTGGGTTAATAACTTTAAGTAGTGGTGCTGGATAGAAACCAAGTACAAGGATAATTGCAATTACGGGAGCGATGGCAATCTTTTCGCGTAGATTCAAATCACTTAAGTTTTCATTTCCAGGAGTCGTTGGGCCATGCAGCGCCTTTTGTACTGGAATCAAGATGTAGAGCGCAGCTAAAACGATTCCAAAGGTTGCGATGATTGCATGCACGGGGTAGCGCGTGAAAGTGCCAACTAAGACAAGAAATTCGCTGACGAAACTTGAGAGTCCTGGCAAGGCAAGTGATGACATTCCGGCCAAGAAGAACATCCACGCCATTACTGGAGTAACACGTTGTAATCCACCGAAGTCTGCAATCGTTGAAGACCCTCGGCGGGAAATCATCCATCCCCCAACTAAGAACAGGGCAGCCGTTGAGAAGCCGTGATTGAACATATATAACGTTGCCCCGCTGTGGCCTTGAGAGGTCATAGCGAAGATTCCCATGGTGATGAAGCCGAAGTGGGAGATTGAAGTAAAAGCAATTAAACGCTTTAAGTCGCGCTGGCCAATTGCAAGGATCGCTCCGTAGACGATGGAGATTACGGCTAGGACCAAAATCATTGGGGTGAAGGTCTTACTCGCATCTGGGAAAAGCGTTAAGCAATAGCGAATCATTCCAAAAGTACCGACTTTATCGAGTACGCCAAGAAGCAGAACTGATGTGCCGGGTGTAGCGGATTCAGCTGCATCTGGAAGCCATGTATGAAGTGGCCAGAGCGGAGCTTTGATTGCAAAAGCTATAAAGAAGCCGAGGAACAAAAGGTTCTGCGTCACGGAACTCATGTGAAGGTGAGAAAGTGTGGCCAAATCAAAAGTATGACCGCCTTGAGCACCAGACATGACATAAAGCGCGATGATAGATGCCAACATTAAGAGTCCGCCAAAGAGGCTATAAATCAAAAACTTAACGGCAGCGGCCGAACGATTACCGGTTCCATAGCCACCAATAAGGAAGTAAACCGGGATCAGCATCGCTTCAAAGATGACATAGAAGAGGAATACATCGGTTGCAGCAAAGACACCGATGATCATCGTTTCCAGAACAAGAATGAGGATATAGAAAGTTTTAACACTCCAACGACCGCCATGAGCTTCATTCCAACCAGCTAGAACAACCACAGGTGCCAAAATCGTAGACATTAAAATCAGAACGAGCGCTAAACCATCGATTCCTAGGGCAAAGTTAATTCCAAAAGATGGAATCCAAGCGTACTTTTCAACGAATTGAAGCTCTACGTTATCGCGTTGGAAACTGACTGCCATTGCAATCGTGGAAACCAGAACAATCAATGTAGTAGCGAGAGCTACTTGCTTTGCAAGCGTCTCATTTGCCTTTGGTAACGCCACAATAACTGCAGTACCAATAATTGGAATGAGCATTAAGAAAGTTAACCAAATCATTATTGTGTCACCACCCAAATAGCTGCAACCAGTAAGACGGCACCAATCAAAATTAGAGCGGCATAACTTCGGACAAAGCCAGACTGAATCCCACGCAGAGATGCACCTGAGCCAAGTGCGGCTCTACCAACTCCACGCACTGCCCCATCGATCACTGCCTCATCGGTTTTAACCAGCACGCTAGTCAGGGTTTGGCCTGGGCGCATAAAGACTGCTTCATTGAAGCGATCCTGCATTAAATCTTGGCGCGCAATTGTTGTAAAGATTGAAACATCGGTAGGCGCAACTGCATCAACCGCATTGAGTGAATATTTAATGAATGCGATGGCAACACCGATTGCCACCATTACTAAGGCAAGACCAGAGACAACCATTGGTGAGAGAAGTTCTGAATGCTCACCATGGTTTTCAAATAGAGGTGATAACCAGTTAACTAGGGCATGTCCATGACTTAATAGATACCCGGATGTAACCGATCCAATTGCAAGGATTGCCATTGGTAACCACATCAGCCACGGGGATTCATGCGGATGGGCCTCTTCATCCCAGCGTGATGTTCCAGTAAATGTAAGAATCATTACGCGGGTCATATAGAAGGCGGTAATTCCAGCTCCCAGTAGCGTGACGCAACCAAGGATTACTCCCTTAGCGCCACCGGAATTAAATGCAGTTTCAATAATCATATCCTTGGAATAAAACCCAGCAAATGGTGGAACGCCCAAGATTGCTAAGTAACCAAGACCAAATGTTGCAAAGGTAATCGGCATGAACTTTCGAAGCGCGCCATATTTGCGCATATTTACTTCATCGTTCATTCCATGCATAACTGAACCTGCGCCAAGGAACATTCCAGCTTTGAAGAAACCATGAGTCAGCAAGTGCATGATTGCAAATGCATAGCCGACCGGTCCAAGACCGGCGCCTAAAATCATGTAACCAATCTGCGACATCGTCGATGCGGCAAGAGCTTTTTTAATATCATCTTTTGCAGTACCAATGAGTGCGCCAAACATCAACGTAATTGCGCCGACAATTACTACTAACAACTGCGCTGTAGGTGCTGCATCAAAGATGAAATTAGAACGCGTAATTAAATAGACGCCAGCTGTAACCATCGTCGCTGCGTGAATAAGGGCTGAGACTGGCGTTGGGCCAGCCATTGCATCCCCAAGCCATGCCTGCAGCGGAAATTGTGCTGATTTTCCAGTAGCGGCCACAAGTAACATGATGCCGATGCCAGTTAAGGCCGCGGTTGATGTGTGACCAACTGCTGCCTTTATCCCGTCGAAAGAGACAGTGCCCATGGTTGCAAAAGCGATCATGATGGCAAAAGAGAGCCCCATATCGCCAATTCGGTTCATAACAAATGCTTTTTTAGATGCCGTTGCATACGCTGGTTTTTGATTCCAGAAGCCAATCAGCAGGTATGAGGCAAGGCCTACGCCTTCCCAGCCAACATAGAGATTGAGGTAGCTATCTCCGAGTACGAGCAACAACATTGCTGCAATAAAAAGGTTAAGGAAAGCGAAGAAACGTCGACGGTCAGGATCATGTGACATGTAAGAGATTGAATAAATATGGATAAGCGTTCCGACACCCGTAATCAAGAGAACAAAACAGATGGAAAGCTGATCAAGCAAGAGGGAGGCATCAATTTTGAATGTGCCGACCGAAATCCACTCAAAGAGTTTTTGAGTTATCGGGCGTTCACTATTGGTGCGGCCTAACATTAATGAGAGTTGATAGAGGCCTACGAAGAAAGAAGCGGCGGAAAGTCCGGTCGCAAGTAAGTGTCCCCACTTATCGCTGCGGCGTCCTGAAAGTAAGAGAATGGCAGAGCCCGCAAGTGGCAGGGCGATGAGATAGACGAGGCCATTTGAAGTCATCATTATCGCTTCAGCAAACTAGCATCATCAACGGATGCTGATCGGCGTGAACGATAAATCGTCACAATAATTGCTAGGCCAACTACAACTTCGCAAGCGGCAACAACCATGGTGAAGAAGGCGACTACTTGACCGTTGAGATCTCCATTAATGCGCGAAAATGTTACAAATGAAAGATTCGCAGCATTGAGCATTAACTCAATACACATAAAAACAACGATTGCATTGCGTCGAACAACTACACCGACGGCGCCAATAGTAAAAAGAAGTGCTGAGAGGTAGAGATAGTTAGCTGCATTCATTTACTTCTCCTCCTCAATGCTGGTATCAACCGTTCCAAGTTCAAAAACCGATGAATCTAAGACATCTCCGCGGGCCTTTAAGCTGGCATTGACCGATGCGGCAGCTGCCGTGCCATCTGGCAAAAGCGCTGGAACGTCAACGGCATTATGGCGAGCAAATACACCTGGTGCTGGAAGCCCAGCGGCATTTGCAAGGGATCCTCCACGGAATCGATCGATTGAGAGTTGTCGCTGGGTTGGGCGATCTTGAACTCTTTGGTGGTGAGCTAAGACCATGGCGCCAAGAGCTGCCGTAATTAATAGAGCAGATACAACTTCAAAGGGCCAGGCGAAAGTTGAGAATAGTAACTTTGCGATCCCCTGAACATTTCCATCAGCGTTAGCAGCTTCAACTCCAACTGCACTGCGGCCAAGCGTTGCACGGCCTAGAAGAGAGAGCATCAAACCACCAAAGCCAACTGCTGCAGTTATTGCAATCGGGCGAAGTCCGCGAATTGTTTCCGTAAGGGAATCCGATGAATCGACGCCAACTAACATAAGAATAAAGAGGAAGAGCATCATTACCGCGCCGGTATAAACAACTACCTGGACGATTCCAAGGAATGGTGCACCTTGTGCAATATAAAAAATGGCAAGTGCAATCATGACAAATGCCATCAAGATTGCAGAATGGACGGCCTTCTTAACCAGCAACATGCCAAGCGCGGCAACAAGAGTTAATGGTGCGAGAATCCAAAAAAGTGTGGCTTCAGGTGCGGCAGTTTGGCCAACTTGCAGTGCGAGATTGTTCATTTATTCATATCCTGTGATGGATGAGCCTCAGTAACATCTCCTTGATAATAATTTGTATCGTTCATATCTGGATACATCGGATGCGGAGGCATCAACATTCCGGCCCGTAAAGGTCCGAGGAGGTCATCTTTTTCAAAGATTAACTTCTCGCGTGAGTCATCGGCAAGCTCATATTCATTTGTCATCGTCAGCGCCCGAGTTGGACAGGCTTCGATACATAGACCGCAGAAAACACAGCGCAAATAATTAATCTGATAAACCTTGCCGTAGCGCTCACCAGGAGACATACGATTTTCTTCAGTGTTGTCGGCGCCCTCAACGTAAATTGCATCGGCTGGACATGCCCAAGCACAGAGTTCGCAGCCAATGCACTTTTCAAGGCCATCTGGATGGCGGTTAAGTTGGTGGCGCCCGTGGAATCGCTCCTGCGTAGGAGCTTTAACTTCGGGGTACTCAACGGTTTCTGGCTTCTTGAAGATGGTCGAAAAAGTAACCCAGAAGCCCTTGGCGTGGCCTAAAAAGCCAACTGAGCCCGGTTGGTCAACTTGAGTGAACTCGACTTTTTTAATGTCGAGATCGTTATTTTTTAAAGGTTCGATCTCAGCCACGGTCGACTCCTTGGTTGTTAATTGAAACATTTATTGTGGAAATATTCATTGGAAGTTCAGGGACTGCAAAATCTGGTGCTATCGCCTCATCAACAACTAAGGCCGCTTTCTTTTTCTTAGCGTTATCAAAACCGGCGTTGACTAACATCACGCCCAGAACAATGAAGCTAGCAAAACCTACAACCACTATACGTGGCGCACCTTGCAAGGACATCACGCGAAGCGTTGCAACTACTAAAATCCATACGATTGAAACTGGAATTAAGACCTTCCAGCCAAACTGCATAAACTGGTCGTAACGAAGGCGTGGCAGCGTTCCGCGTAACCAAACGAAGACAAAGAAGAAAACCAAAACTTTAGAGAAGAACCAGATTGCGGTGAACCAACCACCTAACCAGTTTTCTGTAAAGCCAAGGAAAGGTGGGGCGTGATAGCCGCCGAGGAAGAGTGTTGTAGCTAGCGCCGATACCGCAATGATGTTGACATATTCGGCCAAGAAGAAGAGTGCGAATTTAAGCGATGAATACTCAGTGTGGAATCCACCGACAAGCTCACCTTCGGCTTCAGCTAAATCAAATGGCGCACGGTTAGTTTCACCAACCATTGAGATTGCATAAATTACAAAGGATGGGAACAAAACAATTGCATACCAAGTCTTTGATTGGGCGGCCACGATGTCAGAGGTTGACATTGACCCTGCATAAATAAATACAGCAACGAGTGAAAGTCCCATCGCAATTTCATAGGAGATAACTTGGGCGCTAGAGCGCAGACCACCTAGAAGTGGATAAGTTGATCCAGAGGACCAGCCGGCCAAAATAATTCCGTAAACACCAACCGATGCGATTGCAAGCACGTACAGCACGCCAATCGGAAGATCAGTTAACTGCATTGCAGTCCTATGGCCAAAGAGAGTTACTTGCCCAGTAATAGGAATGACCGCGAAAGACATAAAGCAGGTTGTAGCACTGATAATTGGGGCTATGACAAAGACAATCTTGTCGGCAGCTGCCGGAATGATGTCCTCTTTCAGCGCCAGTTTTACGCCATCGGCTAAAGCTTGAATTAAACCAAATGGACCAACGCGGTTAGGTCCTGGACGCTGTTGCATGCGGCCCACTAAGCGACGCTCTCCCCAGACCGATAAAAGAGTAAGAACAACGCAGAAAATAAAGACAAGTAGCGCCTTTACAGTGATTAACCAACCTGGATCTGCACCAATTAAATCTGCTGTTGTCATAGTTTCACCACCGTAACTACTGCGCCATGTCCGACGCCTAGGTTTACCAGTAATTGAGAGCCACGAGAGTTACGTGGCGCCCAGATTGCATCATCATGAATATCTTCAACTAATGCAGCGAGAGTTACTGAACCCTCGGACGTTGAAATCTTTAATAAATCCCCATCATTAACGCCCATTGCTTGTGCGCGGGTTGGAGAAATAACTGCCGCAGTTTGGCGAGCAGTTCCAGCTAAATTCTCTTCACCCTTTTGCAGAGTTCCAAGATCTAACAAACGTCGCCAAGAGGTAAGAATGAACTGATCGGCCTTTAGCGTTGGAATCTTTGATGCAGCAACAGCCTTCATCGTTACTCGCGCACCTTCCCAAGTGCCCAGAGATGCAATCTCTTTTGCCGCCGCTGTGACTGTTCCGAGGTTTAAGGAAGTACCCATCTCTTCGGCAATCATCGAAAGGATTCGAAGATCACTTCGGTTGAGCGAATCTGCAACGGCGGCATCAAATGAACGCGCACGGCCCTCCCAGTTTAAAAACGAACCACTCTTTTCGGTAATTGCCGCAACCGGCAAAATGACATCCGCGCGCATTGTTACTTCACTTGGTGCAATTTCAAGGGCTACAACAAAAGCTTTATCAAGGGCGGCTAGCGCATCGCTGCTGTTAAGGCCATCTAGTGGGTCGACGCCACCTACTACTAGTGCGCCAATCGCACCTGAGTTAACTGCGGCGAAAATCTCATCACTGCTTCGGCCAACGGTTGTTGGAAGTGAAGTTGCGCCCCACAGTGCAGCAATATCCACGCGGGCTGCCGCATCGACCACTGGGCGTCCGCCTGGTAATAAGTTGCCAATTGCGCCTGCCTCTAGAGCTCCACGCTCACCTGCGCGACGTGGAATCCAAGCAATCTTTGCACCCGTTGAATCGCTGAGTGCGCCAACGGCCGTTAATACTCCGGCACTTTCAGATGCACGCTCTCCAACAAGAATAATTGATTTAGCAGTAAGTGCTTGGGAAGAAATCGCAGAACTTTCTTGACCAGGTGCAACCTTTACAAATTCGCCCTTAAGTTTTTCAACCCCAATTGAAAGTTTGCTTGAAACCGTTGTGACTTTAAGGGCGCGTTTGCGGAACTGCTTATTTAAACGCAAGAAAACAATTGGTGACTCTTCTTCGGGTTCAAAGCCAACGAGCAGTACATGGTCGGCACGATCTATATCGCGATATGTTGTTGTTGAACCAACGACGCGGGAAGCCAAGAATTCACGCTCTTCATTAGATGAAATACGCGAGCGGAAATCGATATCATTTGTAGCAAGTGCAACGCGGGCAAACTTGCTATAGCTGTAAGCATCTTCATGAGTTGCACGACCGCCAACGAGTACGGCTGACGTGTTTGCCTTCAAACCCTTAGCGGCAGCAGCAAGAGCCTCTGGCCACGAAGCTTGAACTAAATCTCCATCGGCGTTGCGCACTAATGGATGCGTAAGGCGATCTAGAGCAGTGACATATTTAAATGCCCATCGACCCTTGTCGCAGTTCCACTCTTCGTTGACTGATGCATCATCACCGGCAAGACGTCGAAGAGTTTTTCCGCGACGAACATCGGTACGCATGTCGCAACCAGAAGCACAGTGTTCGCACGCAGATGGTGTTGACACTAAATCAAATGGTCGTGCACGGAAACGGTAAGAAGCGCCGGTTAGCGCACCTACTGGACAGATTTGTACAGCGTTGCCTGAGAAATATGATTTGAAAGGTTGCTTTTCGTAAATTCCAACTTGCTGCAATGCGCCACGTTCGTTCAAAGTAATAAAAGGATCGCTCGCTATTTGATCTGAAAAACGAGTACATCGTGCGCATAAAACACAGCGTTCGCGGTCAAGTAGAACTTGCGAAGAGATATTGATTGGCTTTTCAAATGTGCGCTTAACGCCTTCAAAGCGGGTCTCGCTACGGCCAGTGCTCATCGCTTGATTTTGCAGTGGGCACTCTCCGCCTTTATCGCAGACTGGGCAATCGAGTGGGTGGTTGATGAGCAGGAGCTCCATCACACCCTTCTGTGCTTTATCGGCAACGGCTGAGGTGAGTTGAGTTTTTACAATCATTCCGGGTTCAACCGGGATTGTGCAGGATGCTTGTGGCTTAGGGAATGCGCGACCGTTAATTTCAATATCGACTAAGCACTGACGGCATGCACCGACTGGATCAAGAAGTGGGTGATCGCAGAAACGGGGAATTTGAATTCCGAGTTGTTCTGCTGCGCGGATTACTAAAGTTCCTTTCGGAACACTAACTTCAAAACCATCGATAACGACGGTAATCATGTCTACGATTTCAGTGGTTGTCATTTAAGCACCCGCCCCAACAAATAACGTCGAAGCAACTGGATCAAATGGGCATCCGCCTTGGCTCATGTGTGCGATGTATTCGTCGCGGAAATATTTAATTGATGAAGTGATGGGGCTCGTTGCGCCATCACCAAGGGCGCAGAATGAGCGTCCTAAAATGTTGTCACAGAGATCGAGTAACTTCGCAAGGTCGGCTTCAGTTCCTTTGCCGGCTTCTAAGTCGCGCAAGATTTGGACTAACCACCAAGTGCCTTCGCGACATGGTGTGCACTTACCGCAAGATTCATGCTTATAGAACTCGGTCCAGCGCAGTACTGCACGTACAACACAAGTCGTCTCATCAAATATTTGAAGTGCTTTAGTGCCGAGCATTGAACCTGCAGCAGCTACACCTTCGTAATCAAGCGGAGTATCTAAATGTTCGGCAGTAAATATTGGCGTCGATGATCCACCAGGAGTCCAGAACTTCAAAGTGTGGCCATTACGAATTCCACCTGAGAGCTCAAGGATTTCGCGCAACGTTATTCCAAGAGGTGCTTCGAACTGACCTGGGTTATTTACATGGCCTGATAGTGAATAAAGCGTTGTTCCCTTGCTCTTTTCAGTACCCATTGATTGGTACCACTCGGCGCCCTTTAAAATTATCTCTGGAACCGATGCAATTGACTCAACGTTATTTACAACAGTTGGGCGTGCATACAAGCCAGCAATCGCCGGAAATGGCGGGCGCAAACGGGGCTGTCCGCGGAAACCTTCGAGTGAGTCCAAAAGCGCAGTCTCTTCACCGCAGATATATGCACCGGCGCCGACATGTAAAACCAAGTCGATACCTTTACCAAGGTGTCCAGCTTTGTAAGCATCTTCAATCGCTTGATTGAGTCGGCGAACAACATGAGTCACTTCGCCACGAATATAAATGAAAGCATGCTTAGCGCGAATTGCATGGCACGCGATAATGCAACCTTCGATCAAAACATGGGGGTTAGCCATAAGCAAAGGCATATCTTTACAAGTGCCCGGCTCTGACTCATCGGCGTTAACAACTAAGTAGTGATCTTTATTATCGCCCTGAGGAATAAAACCCCATTTCATTCCGGTTGGGAAACCCGCACCGCCGCGACCACGTAGACCTGAATCTTTTACTAACTGTATTACTGCATCAGGCTCCATCGCTAAAGCTTTTTTAGAAGCTTCGTATCCACCATGGCGTGTATAGCCAGCAATGGTGAATGAATCTTTCTCATCCCAATGCGCTGAAAGTACGGGCACTAACTTTGTCATTATTTGCCCTCCTTCGAAAGCTTCAAACCAAGAAGTGATGGTTCACCAGCTTGAACGCCTTCATTAGCTTTTCCATCATTGATACCTGCAAGAACCGCTGAAGCTTCTTTCCACGTAACTAAAGTATTTGGACCGCGTGTTGGTGGCGTTGGATTTCCATTGCGCATCGAATCAACTAAGTCTTTTGACGACTGAACAGTTTGATTGTCGTAGAACTCCCAGTTCGCCATAACAACTGGGGCGTAATCACATGCGGCATTGCACTCAATATGTTCGAGTGAGACTTTGCCATCGACAGTAACCCCATCGTTTTCTACGCCGAGGTGCTCTTTAAGACCAGCAAATATTGCATCCCCGCCCATTACTGCGCATAGAGTATTTGTGCATACGCCAACATGGTATTCACCAACTGGCTTGCGCTTGTACTGGGTATAAAAGGTTGCAACTGCAGAAACCTCTGCCGTCTCTAGCGTTAATAGTTTTGCGATTAATTCAATACCTTCGCCGTTAACAAAGCCAACGCGTGATTGCACAAAGTGCAGTAGCGGCATGATTGCAGAGCGAGAGCGTGGATAACGTTTAATAATCGAATCCATAGTTTCTAGATCTTGCGCAGAATAAGCCATTAGCGGTCAACGCCTCCCATAACTGGGTCGATAGATGCAACTGCACCAATAATGTCAGCGATCATTCCGCCCTCGCTCATTGCAGAGGTTGCTTGCAAGTTGTTAAAGGATGGTTCGCGGAAGTGAACTCGGTAAGGCCGAGTTCCACCGTCGGAGACAACATGTGCACCAAGCTCTCCGCGAGGAGATTCAATTGCTTGATAAACCTGCCCGGCTGGAACATGGAAGCCTTCAGTAACTAATTTAAAGTGGTGGATGAGTGACTCCATTGAAGTTCCCATAATTTCGCGGATGTGATTAAGAGAGTTACCAAGGCCGTCGCTACCAAGGGCAAGTTGGGCTGGCCAAGCAATCTTCTTATCGGCAACCATTACTGGTGCACCATCTAAATCTTCCAACTTATCCAAAGCTTGTTCGATGATTCGCAATGACTGTTCAAGCTCATTCATTCGAATTAAGAATCGACCATATACATCGCACGTATCGGCAGTAATTACATCAAAGTTGTAGTTTTCATATCCGCAATATGGCTGCACTTTACGCAAATCCCAAGGCAGTCCAGTTGAACGAAGTACTGGGCCTGTGATGCCGAGAGTGGTCGCGCCAGCTAAATCTAAGTAACCAATTCCCTGTGTTCGCTTCATCCAGATGGAGTTTCCAATAAGCAGGGAGGTATTGTCCTTGAAGTTTTTGCGCATGAGTTTTACCGCATCGCGAATTTTTGGGATTGCACCTTCTGGAAGATCCTGTTGGACGCCGCCCGGGCGGATATAGGCCATGTTCATGCGTAAACCAGAGATCATTTCAAAGATATCAAGAACTATCTCGCGTTCGCGGAAAGCGAAGAACATTGGAGTGATTGCGCCGAGCTCAAGAGCACCAGTGCCAAGGGCGACCATGTGTGAAGAAATTCGGTTCAACTCCATCATCATTACGCGAATAACGCTGGCGCGCTCTGGAACATCTTCAGTAATACCCAGAAGTTTTTCAATAGCTAAGCAGTATGCAGTCTCGTTAAAAATTGGCCCTAAATAATCCATGCGCGTTACAAAAGTGGTGCCTTGGGTCCAGTTACGGAACTCCATGTTCTTTTCAATTCCAGTATGTAAATAGCCGATTCCACAACGGACCTCAGTAACTGTTTCACCTTCGAGCTCAAGAACTAGACGGAGCACGCCGTGAGTTGATGGGTGTTGTGGACCCATGTTTACAACAACGCGCTCCTCTTTTGTAGCGCCAATTTCCTGAACGAGTGAATCCCAATCTCCACCAGTTACAGAGAAGACCGTGCCCTCTGTAGTTTCGCGTGACGGAGCGTATGGATCAAAAGTTGTCATTTGTAGCTCCGGCGATCACTTGGCGGTGGCGTTGTTGCACCTTTGTACTCAACAGCAATTCCACCGAGTGCATAATCTTTACGTTGTGGATGACCTTGCCAATCATCTGGCATCAAGATTCTTGTAAGACCTGGGTGGCCATCAAAAATGATTCCAAACATGTCAAAAGTTTCGCGCTCGTGCCAGTTATTTCCGGCCCACACTTCAACAAGCGTTGGAATGTGTGCGTCAGCATCGGCGACCGTAACTTCAAGGCGAATGCGGCGATTATTTGTTAATGAAAGTAGTGGATACACCGCTACAAGCTCTTGGCCGACATTTTGTGGATAGTGAATACCAGAAACACCCATGCACATTTCGAATTTGAGTGAATCACGCAAAACCATTGCAACTTCTACGAGCTTTTCGCGCTTAACATGCAAAGTGAGTTCACCACGATGGACAACTACGCGTTCAATGGCAGTTGAAAACTCAGGGTAAGCACGCTCTAAGTCATCAGCGACATCATCAAAATAACCGCCATAAGGACGCTCAGATGAGCCTGTAGATGCGGCTGTGCGGGCAAGGCCGCCGTAGCCAGATGTATCGCCTGTACCGCGGGCGCCAAACATTCCTGATTCAGTCATTTATGCGAGCAAACCCTTCAACTGATGGGTTGGCTTCGCGTTCATGGCTGCGAGTTCAACTTCCTTAATTATCTGTGCGCGATTGGATCCAAGTTTTTCAACATTAATCTTTTCGTGAAGTTTCAAAATTGCATCCATCAACATTTCAGGGCGAGGTGGGCAACCAGGAAGATAAATATCTACCGGAACTACGTGATCTACGCCTTGAACAATTGCGTAGTTGTTAAACATTCCACCTGAAGATGCGCATGCACCCATTGCTAATACCCATTTTGGCGCCGACATTTGATCATAAATTTGGCGCAAAACAGGTGCCATCTTGTTAGAAACTCGTCCAGCAACGATCATTAAGTCGGCTTGGCGAGGTGAGGCACGAAAAACTTCCATACCAAAACGTGAAATGTCATATTTGGCTGCAGAACCAACGGCCATCATTTCAATCGCGCAACATGCAAGACCGAAAGTTGCTGGCCACAGTGAGTTCTTGCGCATGTAGCCAGCAAGTTTTTCAACTGTAGTTAATAGGAAACCGCTAGGTATCTTTTCTTCGAGTCCCATCTATTAATCCCATTCCAATCCGCCGCGGCGCCACACATATGCATAGGCGACGAAGACGGTTGCAATGAAGATTGCCATTTCGACAAGTCCAAAGACACCCAATTTGTCAAAAGTTACTGCCCATGGGTATAGAAAAACGATTTCAATATCAAAAATAATAAAGAGCATCGCAGTTAAGAAATATTTAACTGGAAAACGCCCGCCCTCGGCAGCTTGTGGTGATGGTTCAATTCCGCACTCGTAAGCATCTAACTTTGCGCGGTTATATCGAGCTGGGCCAGTAAGTGCGCCCGCTACGACTGAAATCAAAGCAAAGCCAAAGCCGATTGCCCCTAGCACCAGAATCGGCACATATGGATTCGATGTGGATATCACGTACGAAATCTTAAGGCGGTATGGCCTATGCCAACTACCGCTAGCCCTTAATCCCGCTGTGAACTGCAACAACTCCAAAAGTGAGGTTTTTCCAGCTCACATCGCCCCAACCAGCGGCTTTCATGGCCGCGGCCAACCCCGCCTGATCTGGCCATGCTCTGATCGATTCAGCTAAATACACGTAAGCATCGGGGTTTGAAGCGGTTTTGCGGGCGATTGCCGGCAGCGCTCGCATCAAATAGCCCATATATAGGCTGCGAAATGGCCTCCACGTGGGGTGGGAGAACTCAACGATCACCATTCGTCCACCGGTTTTAGTTACACGCAGCGCCTCGGCGAGCGCCTTGGGGTAGTCCACTGTGTTTCGAAGACCAAAGGAGATCGTCGTAACATCAAAGCTCTCGGCCTCAAATGGCAGGTTGAGAGCATCGGCCTTAGAGAAATTCAAATATGGGCGGGATATTCGGCCCTGGGCGAGCATGCCTTCTGAGAAATCCGTTGAAAAGACCGTGGCCCCGGCCTTATGAAGGGGCTCCGAGGAAGATCCAGGTCCTGCGGCAATATCTAGAATCCTCATGCCAGGGGCTGGAGCAATAATCTTTGTCGCTGCGCGGCGCCAGGCCTTGGTTCGGCCTAGGGATAAGAGATCGTTTACGGCGTCATAGCGCTTTGCAACTCCATCAAACATCGCGGCAACTTCGTCGGGATCTTTACCTAGATTGGCGCGGGACATGGCTGCATTCTCCCTTGAAGTAGGCTCATCCACAACTTACCGACCCAAGGAGAATCGCATGTCATTTCCGGCTAGCTCTCTTCGCGCGCAAGTGTTCCCACGCAGCTCAGCCCTGACGAGTGCCACTTTAATTGCGGGAGGAACAATCTTTCTTGCAGCGCTGGCACAAATTGCAATTCCAATACCTGGTTCACCTGTTCCAGTGACTGGGCAGACTTTAGGCGTTCTCCTTATCGGAACTACCTACGGGGCAGGTCTCGGACTGACAACTTTTGCGACGTATTTACTTGCTGGAATAGCAGGTGCTCCTGTATTTGCTGGAGCAAGTTATGGCATTGAAAAAATTACTGGCGCAACTGGTGGATATTTATTCGGGATGATGGTTTCAACATACCTCTTGGGATTGCTCGCAAATCGGCGTTTGGATCAAAGATTTTTAACTGCGCTTCCATCGATGTTACTCGGAACATTAACCACATTTACTTTTGGTCTTTTATGGCTTGCACATTTCACTGGAAAAGATTGGGCTTGGACAATTAAAGCCGGTTTAACACCATTTATTGTTGGTGAAATTCTAAAGATTGTAATCGCAGGAACTTCGATGCCACTCCTTTGGCGCTTCGTTAATAATAGGCAACGATAGAAAGTTCTTAATGCCCACTTTAATTCCAGTAACAACTACGCACCTTGGTGAGCATGTGCCTTTGCTCGATCTCTTGCCCGACGCACATCCTGTAGCTTGGGTCAGAACTGGTGAAGGTCTAGTTGGTTGGGGCGTTCATGCAACAACGACCGTTAGCGGTCCACATCGATTTACCGACGCGCGTAACTGGTGGTTACAACAACTTGAGAGTTTTGCCGTTACTAACTCCGTCCACGGAAGTGGAACCGGACCAATACTATTTGCTTCATTTTCTTTTTCGGCCGACGATGAATCGGTCTTAGTGATTCCGCAAGTAATCGTAGGTAAAAAAAGCGATAAGTCTTGGATTACTTGGATTGGTTCATCGCCTCAACCAGATCTAAGTCTGACTGCACCGACACTAACTAGTAACTCAATTATTTGGGATAACAATGAAGGTGCTGACACTGCATGGAAAGCGGGAGTGTCCACGGCAGTTGGTCGTATTCAAAATGGCGCCCTCGATAAAGTTGTTCTTGCAAGAGATTTCACTGGGCATTCGCAGAGTGATATTGAACCCCGCAGTATTTTAAAGAAGTTAGCGGCTGAATATCCATCAACCTGGAGTTTTGCCGTGGCAGGTTTAGTCGGAGCAACACCCGAACTCCTGCTTCGACTCACGCGCAAAATGGTTACCTCTCGCGTTCTGGCTGGAACGATTCGTAAAACCGGCGATGACGAGCGCGACTTAGCCCTTGCCGCATCCCTTGCACGATCATCGAAAGATTTAGAGGAGCACGAGTATGCCGTGCGCTCTGTCGCCGATGCGCTTGAACCTTTTTGTACATCGACAAATGTTCCTGAATCACCGTATGTTTTACATTTAGCAAACGTGATGCACTTGGCAACAGATGTAACTGGAGCACTCGCTGAAAAATTAGCTCATGTCGATGCCTTTACAATTCTTGAACAACTCCATCCATCGGCAGCCGTTTGTGGAACTCCTTACAAGCAAGCTTCAGAGTTAATCGATGAGATTGAAGTTATATCCCGTGGTAGATACGCCGGTCCAGTTGGTTGGGTAGATGCGGCCGGTGACGGTGAACTTGGTATCGCATTGCGATGTGGGCAGATAGAGGGAAAATCCATTCGAATCTTTGCAGGGTGCGGAATTGTTTCTGGCTCAGATCCTGAAAAAGAGCTTGCAGAAAGTGAAGCTAAATTTGTTCCAATGCGCAGTGCGCTAAATTAAATGGAGTCCATTTTTTCATAAATAGACTTTAAATTATCGGCATTTGCTTCCCGTGATTGAACGTGTGCAACAACGACCGAGATACCTTTGACTGGAGCGGCGAGTACTTTCTTGAGCTCAGCCACAGTTGTAATAGTTGAAGAGGCAACACCGAAAGACTGTGCAATTGCAGCTGGGTCTAAACCGTGTGGCGTTCCAAAGACAGTTTCAAAGCCCTCAATATTGCGCTGCGGTAGCGTTGAAAAGATTCCGCCGCCATCATTGTTAATTACGATAAATCTGCAATTAATATCTTCGTTAGTAATTAAACCCGTGACGTCATGGAGGAAGGCTAAATCGCCAATTACGGCAAATGTTTGCTTGTGGCCGGCGGCAATACCTAATGCGGTCGAGATATTGCCATCAATGCCGGCTAAACCACGGTTGGCATATGTTGTTACTCCACTACGCGGTGATGCAAAACCTTCGATATCTCGAATTGGGCGCGATGAAGAGACAAATAAGGCCGAGCCATCGGGAATTCCGACGCCAATCTCGCGTGCAATGGTTGCCTCACTCCACTCATTGGACTCGCTCAATAGTTTGGAACAGCGTTGAGAATATTTTTGCCACTGAGCGATCCACTCATCGGAAGCCATAACGGTATCAAGAGCCGGAATCTCGGTAAAGCGTTTGTCTCCGGCTCGATCACTATCAACAGTTGCTATTCGTGGATCGATCACATAAGTGATTGGAGAAAGGCCTGCCAGCGTATTTATTGATCGTGAAAGCGTTGTCCGCCCAATTACGATGACGGCTTGAGGCGCTAAGACGCTTCTTACCTGAGGTGACGTTAAGAATACAGATGCATGGCCAATCGCATCCGGAAATGAAAGCGGGTCTTCAGCAATGATTGGCCAATTAAGTTTTTTTGCAAACTTTGTTACGTCGGCGACGCTCAAGCCACCACGGTCATGTCCAATTATTAAAACGCCACGACTTGCTTGAACTTTCAGCGTTGTCGATTTTGCGCGCGCCTTGAAAGCAACCGGGGCAACTTTAATTTCATCTAACCATGTAGTTGATTCATCGGGAAGCAATGGCTCATCAAATTGAAGATTCAAATGCACCGGACCAAATCGCAGACTATCGAGCGGGAGTTCCATTGGAAAAACTGGGCCATCAATATCGGCGAAGTAGCGGACGGCCTTTCCAAAGATGCGCGCCTGCTCCGTTGTTTGATTAGCCCCTGTACGTCGAAGCATTGCTGGTCGATCGGCAGTCAAAACTAAAAGAGGGGCGTTTGTATGGTTCGCCTCTAAAACCGCCGGGTGATAATTGGCAACAGCTGTACCGCTCGTACAAACAACTGGCACTGGACGGCCTGTCGATTTAGTTAGGCCGAGCGCAAAAAACGCACCAGTGCGCTCATCAATTCGAATGTGGATTTTAATTAAGCCCTGCGTAGCTGCGGCGTTAAAGGCTAATGACAGTGGAGCATTTCGGGAGCCCGGCGAAATAACTACATCCGTGATTCCAGATTCAATAATCTGCCTAACGATTACGCGGGCTAAGGATGTCGATGCATTCATTGACTCCACCCATTTTCCTGAACAATATTTTCAGCTCCAGCACTCCACGTCATGCGAATCCGATTCTTCCACCAGTTTAGACGCTCGTTCGACACTGCGTACTTACCAAGGGAGGCAGAGTCGGGGACTACTTCTCTCACGGCAATTGTGCCGTCAATAATGGGTAACTGCGCGACATCTACTGCAAGTAGAGATCCAGTCCCTAAGCCACATGCAAAATCTAGTTGAGGAAGCGCTGCAGCAAGTTTTAACCCATGTGCAATTCCAACGGCACTTTCGAGTGCGCTAGATACGGCTATTGGCAATCCATGATGGTGCGCAATTTTCATAGCCCGAGTGATTCCACCAAGTGGTGCCACTTTTAGCATCAAGATATCAATGGCGCCCTCTAAGTTGAGATTGAATGGATTTTTTGCTTTTCTAATTATTTCATCGCCGGCAATCTTTACCGATGTGCGCAACTTAAGTTCTCGAAGCTCCTCAATCGTAAAACAAGGCTGTTCAACGTATTCAATCTCGCCAACTTGATCTAAAAATGATTGAGCTTGGTCGACACTCCATAAACCATTGACATCGATTCGAATTTTGGCATCAGAGAGCAATTCACGCACACAAGCGATACGTGCCAAATCACTCTCTAAGCTGCCGCCCACTTTAATTTTTACAACTCTTGCACCGCTAAAAGAAGCAAGAATTTCGGCGATTTCGATTGGGTCATCAATTGCCGGTAACGTCGCATTTACTTCAATGCTCTTTCGAATCAAAGTTGGTGGATGGGCAAAAGCAGCTTCGATTCCACTAACTAACCATGGGACTGACTCTTCATAGCTGTACTCAAGGAATGGCGAAAACTCGCCCCATCCCATAGGCCCTTCAAACAAAGCCACTTCTCGCGAGGTAACCGAGCGAAAATCGGTCTTTGTCGCAAGCGCAACTACTTTAAGCGAGCCAAGAATTGAGTCGAGCATGTATTAAGGACGCTTTGGAAATTTCTGAAAATCTGGTGAACGTTTCTCTTTATACGCATCACGGCCTTCTTGACCTTCTTCGCTCATATAAAACAGGAGCGTTGCATCGCCAGCAAGTTGTTGAACTCCAGCTAAACCATCATCGGCAGCGTTTAAACTTGATTTCAGCAAACGAAGTGCAAGAGGTGAATTACGAAGCATCTCTCGAGACCAAGAAACAGTCTCGGCTTCCAACTCTGCAACTGGAACGACAGTATTTACTAATCCCATCCCCAGCGCTTCTTGGGCATCATATTGACGTGTCATGAACCAAATTTCACGCGCTTTTTTCTGACCAACATGCGCAGCAAGTAAACCTGCGCCATAACCGCCATCAAATGAGCCAACCATCGGTCCGGTTTGGCCAAACTTTGCATTATCTGCCGCGATTGTTAAATCGCAGACAACATGTAAAACATGTCCTCCGCCAATTGCCCAACCCGCAACCATCGCAACAACTGGTTTAGGTGTTCGGCGAATCTGCACTTGTAGATCTAAAACATTTAGGCGACCGATTCCTTTCTTTGCCAATTTATCTTCGCCAAGGTAGCCATCGTCACCGCGAACATTTATGTCACCGCCTGAGCAAAATGCCTTCGTGCCTTCTCCAGTTAAAATGATTACGCCAACATCTTCGTTGTCGCGCGCTAAAGAAAAAGCCTCTATTAATTCAATAATTGTTTGTGGTCGGAATGCATTGTGAAGCTCTGGACGGTTAATAGTGATTTTGGCCATGCCATCACCCATTTGATATCTAATATCGGTGAAATCCTCACCACCAGGGGCCGTAGTCCAGCTAGGAATCTCACGGCTACCAAACTCGCGATTAATCGGCTTGCTCACATTTCCTCCATTTACGTTGCTAGCGATAGCCTACGGCTGCAATGGAGATGTCGTCACAACGAGAATTACTTCGAGCCAGCCCTACGTGGTCAATCCCCGAATTAGCGGGGGAAATCACAGCCGCCCTCGTTGGAACTGGCCCTGCCCTATCTTTCGGCGAAGTCCGCAGTCGGACTTGTCCCAACGAGATTGCCATCGTTATCGGCACGAGCGGCAGCACGGGATTAATTAAAGAGGTTGCTTTTACACGACGTGCTCTTATCGCATCGGCCCAGGCATCCAATAAATTTATTGGCGCAACCCCTGGTGCACAATGGTCGCTTCTACTACCAGTCACTCATATCGCTGCAGTAAATGTAATCATTCGCTCAATGGAGCTTGGCACCTTGCCAATTGATCTTCGAAACTTCGACGGTGAGTATCCGCGAGTAGATTTCACGTCGATTGTTCCAACTCAACTCTTCCGAGCACTCAACTCCGATGAACGCTTACTTCGACATTTGCAAAGCACTACTGCAGTTCTAGTTGGTGGTGCAGCGCTAGCTCCGGCTCTTCGTGCGCAGGCGCTGGCGGCAGGAATAAATATTGTTGAAACTTATGGAATGACGGAAACCTGTGGTGGTTGCGTTTATGAAGGCCAAGCACTCAGTGGTGTTGAATTTGCAATTAATGAACGTGGCGTCATAAAAATCCGAGGCTCAGTTTTAGCGAGCGATTATTTAAACTCCTCCGACCTCTTTCACTTAGAGGATGGTTGGTTCACTACCAATGATCTTGGCGAGATTAAGGATGGAAAACTCCAAGTCCTTGGCCGCGCAGATGATGTAATTATTTCCGGCGGAGAAAATCTTTCTCTCACGGC
Organism: Actinomycetes bacterium; assembly: GCA_037139795.1. GTDB lineage: Bacteria > Actinomycetota > Actinomycetes > Nanopelagicales > Nanopelagicaceae > Planktophila. The sequence goes on along the minus strand of JBAXFS010000004.1, from coordinate 24,047 downwards.
GATTGAGGCAACGCTTTCAGTTCGCTTCCCCGATTTAGAGTGTGCCGCATTCGCAGTTAATGATTTGCAATGGGGTCAAGCTCTCCACGTCGCCATTGTCGGACCCGCAAATGAAACCGATATTTCTCATTACTTAGAAGCGGCCTTAGGTGAGATTGCAAAACCAAAAGGAATTCACTCGGTGGAATCTCTCCCCTTGCTTGGAATTGGAAAAGTAGATCGCTCAACTCTGGCAAAGATGGTGGGAAATGAATAAGTGGATCATCGGTGCACGCCCGCGCACCCTACCTGCGGCAATTGCACCCGTAGTAGTGGCGAGCGCTTTGGCCGGGCCTGATTTCAACTGGTTTCGTGCTGCTCTCGCGTTAAAAGTTTCGTTGTGGTTGCAAATAGGCGTTAACTTCGCCAATGACTACTCCGATGGAGTTAAGGGAACGGATACACATCGCGTCGGCCCTACACGTTTAGTTGCTAGTGGTTTAGCTAGTGCCACGAGTGTAAAAAAGGCGGCTTTCCTATCTTTTGGTATCGCATCAATCTGCGGTCTGTGGTTAGCCATTTTAACGTCGCCAGTTCTAATTGCAGTAGGTGCGCTATCTATTGCGGCTGCGTGGGGATACACGGGGGGTCGTAAGCCGTATGGCTACAGTGGCTTTGGGGAGATCTCAGTCTTTGTATTCTTTGGCCTCGTTGCAACGGTCGGTACTTTCTACGTGCAGACCCAAACTATTACGTTGCTCAGTTTTATCGTTGCAGTTCCAATAGGCGCGCTCTCATGTGCAATTCTTTCCATTAATAATCTGCGCGACTTAGCCCAAGATGCATTAGTTGGTAAGAAAACTCTCGCCGTACGTATGGGTGATCAACAGGCACGTCGTACTTTTGTCGCCTTGCTGGTCTTGGCTCACACTGCAGCGATCGCCACTTTTAAACCAACGGCCCTCTTAACCCTTTTGGCGGCGCCCTTTACATTCTCAATTGCCCGTCAAGTCATGCGGGGAGCAAGCGGGGCTGCATTAATCCCTTTGTTGGGTAAGACGGGCAAACTTCAACTTATCTTTGCAGTGATTTTTGCCCTTGGCTTAGCGATACACTAAAACTATGTCTCGCTTAATACTTCCGCTCATCCTTGTTGGTTTCTCTATCTATACATTGGTTGACTGCGCGCGCACCGATGAGTCCCAAATTCGCAATCTGCCAAAGTGGGCTTGGATTTTAATAATTATTCTTATCGGAACTCTTGGACCAGTTGCATATTGGGTTGCTGGGCGACCAAAAGGCCCACGCTTGGGCGGCCCAAAGCCAAAGCGACGTATCTTGCCTCCAGATGATGACCCAGATTTCTTGGGAAAGCTTTAAAGCCCTGAATACGTATGTTTTCCGGTGCCCCAAATATTTATATACACGTAGTTAAATAGAAACGTTGATCCAGCAAATAAACAAAGCCACGCAGCTCGCCGACCCCGCCAGCCCACTGTTACGCGAGCATGCAAGTACGCGGCATATGCCACCCACGTAATAAATGCCCAGGTCTCCTTTGGATCCCAACCCCAATAACGGCCCCAAGCGCTTTCAGCCCAAATCGCACCTGCAATAACGGCAAAAGTCCATAGTGGAAATACAAATGCAACTAAGCGATACGAGAGTTGATCTAAGTACTCAAGAGAAGGCAACCGTTTAGCCCATGGGGTTCGCTCCCCTTTTGCCTCCATAGAATCTAAATAAAGATATGCGGCGGCGACTGTGTTAGCTAATAAAAATACTCCACCTGAAATAATCGCCGCAGATACATGGATCACAAGCCACGTTGATTTTAAAGCTGGAACTAACGGGGCGCTCGGACGGTACAGAACTGCCACCGCAGTACCAAGAGTTAATAGCACTGCGATTGAAACCAGCAGACCTAACCAACGCAAATCATATTTGCGCAGCGCAGCTAAATAGGCACCTGAGAAAGCAAGAGCACCGGTAATTGAAAACTCATACATGTTTCCCCACGGTACGCGGCCGGCTGATAGGCCTCTCGCAATTACACCCGCAAATAAGAGCAGGAATCCTAAGCTCATCATCGCAGTTGCAATCCGTGCAACTTTTTCAGTTCGCTTGTAATCAAGGGTTTTTGGTGCCGACGAATCGGGGATTTTTACTGCCCAAGCGGTTTCAAGAGCATGGGCGAAGAAAGACAACGTGTAAACAGCCATTGCCGAATAAATGAAATAGTTAGAGAGGTAGGCCCAAGTACGCGACATTTATATCTCTCCCTTTAATGCAACTATAAAACGTGCCATCTCTTGCTCGAGTCCAGGTGCAGCATTTTTTGCTAAACCTGCAACTTCGATTTCATCACCTACGCGAACCCAGATTCTGCGACGACGCGTAAACAAAGAGGCGAGCAGGCCAAGGATGGCAACAATAGCCCCGACCAGCGCAAAATTCTTGCCAGGATCATCGACAATTTGAAGGTTTACCCACGGCACATAACCTTCAAATGTTATTGACCCGCCCTTGTATTCATAAATCTCACCGGGTTTAAGTGACTTTAATCCAATTTGTTTCATTGCAGATGTATCGATTCGGTAAACCGACTGTGGGACCCCAGAATCTAAGCCGAGATCACCACTCCATACAGAGATTAGTAAGCGTGGATCTAACGCTTGTGGGAAAACACTTATGGCCCCGTTGCTTTGACTACGCCCGTACGTTGGTACGAAAGATCCAACAAAACCAACTTGGGGATTAGCATCTGGAACTTTAATCGCACCGATGGACCTCAAATTCGCATCTTGCGGAAGAAATGGAATTGGACCTTGCATAGCTACGTTGCCAACTGAATCTCGCACCGTTACAACGGGTGAATATCCATTTGCCTGCAGATAAATCTTTGTACTTCCAATGGTTAGAGGAGAGTTCACTTTAATGACACGTTTTTCGGGAAGCTTCAAATTACCTTGGCGAAAAGTAACATTTAATGTGTAATCCTCGGGCGCGTTTGTAACAACGTTATAAGTAGCATCAAATTTATCTATCGTGAGAATAAAATTAGCTAACTTGCCGTCTTTGAATAGTTTTCCATAGGCCAGCGAGTCATAGCTTGTAGGTGTATTAACAAATCGCTCTCCCACATTAAGAATTGCCTCACCGCGCATTCCAAAGAGAGATGAGGATGAGATTCCAAGGAGAATTAAAATCAATGCCAAGTGGAAAAATAAATTCCCAGTCTCACGAAGAAAACCTTTCTCCGCCGAAATCGATCCATCTTTCTCAAGTACTCTAAAGCGGTTAGCTTTAAACCAAGCGCGCGCGGTTTCTAACTCATTCCCAGTAGCAGTCCACGTCGAAAAAAACTCCATGCGATTGAGATTCTTAGGCGTTGCTGGTGGAAGGGCACGTGCTGCGTGAAAGTGTTCGAAAGTACGGGGCAAAACACAGCCGATGAGTGAGATAAATAAAAGAATGTAAATTGCGCTAAACCATGGCGATCCGTAAACATCAAAGAGGGATAAGCGATCCATCAACTTTGAAAGTCCAGGCGAGCTCTTGAACGCGGCACTGACGGCCATGGGGTTTTGTGTGCGCTGCGGGATAAGGGAGCCTGGGATTGATGCAAATCCTAAAAACATGAGAAGAATTAGGGCGGTTCGCATGCTTGTTAATTGGCGCCATGCGTAACGAATTAAGCCAACGCTGCCTAGCTCTGGAAGTTCAGTTTGTTGGCTCACTTAAATCACCGGGATGAAATCTGAAATGAGTGAACGCAATGAGTTCATAATCTGCCCCCACGTGCCAGTAACTTGCAAGAGGCCGATTGCAATAAGAAAAAAGCCACCTATTTTTGAAATTAGATCTCCGCGGCGAACCAAAAACTTCCGGAGCCTTTGTGAGCGATCGAGAAATAGACCGGATGCGATAAAAGGAAGGCCCAAACCAAGGCAATAGCCAAGCGAGAGAATTGCACCGCGCAACGCACTTGATTCAGTAAATGCCAAAGTCTGAACTGCGGCAAGGGCTGGACCAATGCATGGTGTCCAACCAACTCCAAATAGAAAGCCCAGAATGGGGGCTCCGATTAATCCCCCGGTTGTTTTCATAGCGGGACGAAACGTTGGCGCCATTGGAAACTTACCCAGAAATAGAAAGCCTAAGAAAATAGTAAGAATGCCAAGGAGTCTGGAAATGATTTTTTCGTGGGCGGCTAGCTGATTTCCTAAACTTCCAAAGAGTGCTCCATAGGAGATGAAGACTACTGAAAAGCCTCCAACAAAAAGAAGCGAGCCTAAAAATACTTTACCTCGATTAGCTGAAAAGCCTGCAGCAAAAGAGAGATAACCTGGAACTAAAGGTAAAACACATGGTGAGAGAAAGGATATAAATCCAGCAATAAAAGCTACTGGAAACGCTGTAACTAAAAACCCATTAAGTAACTGCTCAACAATGAAATCTTTCATTCGGCACTTACTTTTTCAATTAAATCCGAGAGCGATGCGACGGTTATCTCTCCAGAAATTCTTCCAGCAACTTTGCCATTCTTATCGATTACAACCGTTGATGGAATCGCATTTGCCGGCAATGAGCCTTTAAAGCCAATTAAAATAGCGTCATCGATAAGCGTGGGATATGGGATCTTGAATCGCCGTGCAAAAGCTTCGGCAGTAGGGGGATTATCTCGAGTGAGAATTCCAATAAATGTTACGTCACTGTATTTCTTAGATAGTGCGATTAGCGTTGGAATTTCCGCTCGACATGGCGCACACCATGATGCCCAGACATTTACAACGCTCACTCGCCCAAGGGCGTATGAGTAATTGGTGCCGCTGAGTGTCATGCCAGCCAGCACTGGTGCTTGAATGCGACTTGCAGCTTTGATATACGTTACTGAACCATTTCCCGATACGAAACTCTCTTGCGAACTTGAAGTTCCACCACCAGAACAACTAGTTAAGGCAATTGCGAGAAGAGCAATTCCTAGATACTTAATGCGGCGCTTCATCACTTCTTCTCTGGCAAAAGGTGGCGGGCAGGCTCGGAGTATGTGAGGCCAGAGATAAGGCCGTCATCATCAAAATGGACACTTGTGACTGAAGCAAGCGTGCATTCACGTTTACGTGGATCATGTAATAAGCGCCGACTTTCGATGGCACTTCTTAAAATCCAAATCGGAAGTTGGTGGGAGATACAAATTGCATCTTTACCCGCAGCTGCATCGCGCGCTGCAAAAATCGCTGCAAGCATTCGCGTGATTTGCTCTTCGTAGGGTTCGCCCCACGATGGTTTCCAAGGATTCCAAAGGTGCAACCATGCCGATGGATGTCTGAGCACTCCATCTCCAACGCCAAATGGTTTACCTTCAAAAATATTTGAAGCTTCAATCAAACGTTCATCTGTTGTAATCGAAATATTGTGAGCAGCTGCGATTGGGGCGGCAGTCTCTTGTGCACGTTGCAGCGGAGAAACATGAAGCGCGCCTAAATCAATAGTCTTTGACCAATCACCAAGAGTTTGCGCCATCTCTTGCCCACGGTTGGAAAGTTTCCAACCGGGTTGGCGACCGTAAAGAATCTTGGCAGGGTTTTCGACTTCACCGTGACGAATCACATGGACGCTAGTACTCATTGGCCAAGCATAAAGCGTCTGAATTGGACCAAGTTCGTTAAGGTAGTGACATGGCACTCACGGCGAAGCGGGCGGCCTTTTTCGATGTCGATAACACGCTGATTCGCGGCTCAACCCTCTATTTTCTTGGTCGGGGGATGTATCAACGTGGTTACTTCACGAAGAAAGATATCTCACGATTTGCTCTGGCAAATTTAAGATTCCGCTTAACTGGAAAAGAAAATCAGGAAGAAATTGCCCGAATTCAAGATGCAGCAACTAACTTTATCGGTGGCCATAGTGTTAAAGATATTGAAGCGATTGCACAAGAGATTTACGATGAGTATGTATCCCCCGCAATCTGGCAAGGCACGATTGATATCGCCCAAAAACATCTAGCAAACAATGAAGAGGTGTGGTTGATTACTGCCGCACCTGAAGATATGGCAATTCTGATTGCAAATCGCTTAGGTCTAACTGGTGCCCTTGGAAGTAAGGCGGAAACTAAAGATGGCGTTTATACCGGCGCAATGTCTGGCGCTTTATTGCATGGGCGAGCTAAAGCAATAGCCGTGAAAAGTTTGGCTGAACGCAACGGTTTAAATTTGCCTGATTGTTATGCCTACTCTGATAGCCATAATGATTTGCCGCTTTTACAATCCGTAGGGCATCCATCGGCTATAAATCCCGATGCCCTGCTTACTCTGCGTGCAATGGCTGAGGGTTGGCCCATACATGACTTCCGTAGATTGCGTTTTATCGGGCATGCGATTTCACCCGTCGTTACTCGTTTAGCAGGCCTTGCCGCTTGGCTCACTCCGCGAAGAAAGCAGCATTGATTACGCGATAAGGGCCAATGCCCAGTAATGTTAGCAAGTTATGGAAATGCGCTCATTCTCCGACTACTTGCGTAGTGTTGATGATGCTGCCCTTTTAAAACTCTTCGCAGCACGTCCCGATCTCGTTTCTCCAGTGCCACCAGATATCGCCTCCCTTGCCGTACGTGCATGCTCACCACCTAGTCTGGCTCGAGCAATCGACTCACTTAATCAATGGCAGTTCCAAGTTTTAGAGGCAGCCAGTGCCCTGAATGAACCTTTCATACTTAAATCACTCATTGCCCTCACCGATAAGGCATGTGCGGATGCACTTGACCATTTAATATCCATAGGACTTATTTATTCATCCGATGATGGGATGCGCCTTCCTTCACAACTGCGCGATGTAATCGGTGCAGAGCCTGCTGGGCTTGGTCCAGCTTCGATGGCAAAACTGAAGTTAAGCGAGTTAGAAAACGCTCCGATTGATGCAAAAAAAGTATTAGAGCGACTCATTTGGGGCCCACCTCGTGGAAGCGTTGGTGATATTAAAAATCCGGGACCTGGAGTTGCTTGGTTGCTTGAACGAAAGTTTTTAGTACCCCTCGATCAGCGCACCGTCATTCTTCCGCGCGAGGTCGGTATTTATCTTCGTGGTGGTAAAACCCATAAAGAAAGGCTCATCGATGCACCGATTTTGAGCGGGGCAAAGCGCGATGAAAAGCAGATAAATTTGGCAGCGATTGCAAATATCTCAACGGTTCTGCGTTGGGTAGAAGAGTTATTGAATTTCTGGGCCGAAGAGCCAGCCGATGCATTGCGTGCAGGTGGTTTGGGTGTCAGAGATCTGAAAATTATCGCTACTCATCTTGGTGTCGATGAATCCTGCACTGCTTTTATTACTGAACTTGCATACTTAACTTCGCTCATAAGCATTGACGCTGATGATCGCATTATGCCGAGCAATAAATTTGATATCTGGTTAATGCAAACGCCCGCTAATCGCTGGCAAGCCCTGGCCAGCGCATGGCTAATTACTTCGCGTGTAAGTGGCTTGGTGGGCCGAACTGAAGCTAAGAATGTTGCCGCACTTGGACCTGAATTAGATCGCGTAAATGCTGTGCGAGTTCGCGCCTTAACGTTGGCAATTCTGAACGAGAATCAAAACGTAGCTCCCGATACAAAGGCTTTCAACGAACTTCTTGCGTGGCGAGCACCTGTGCGCCGCAACTCCTCGCTCCAATCGGAGCTAGCGGCATGGAGCTTGCGTGAGGCTGAGTGGTTAGGCATAACTGGACAGGGAGCTATATCTAAATATGGTCTAGCGCTTTTGAATAACGAAGATTTAGATCTCATAAATAATGATCTGCCTAAAACCGTCGATCACATTCTTATTCAAAGCGATAACACTGCTATTGCTCCGGGGCCACTGGAGCATGAGATTTCACAGCAGTTAGCGATCATGGCTGAAATTGAAAGCCGCGGCGGAGCAACTGTTTATCGATTTAGTGAGGCAACCATTCGTCGCGCTTTAGATCATGGCAAAACTGGCGATGAGATTAGGGTTTTTCTTTCCAAGACATCTAAAACGCCAATGCCTCAACCACTTGAATATTTGATTGCCGATGTTGCAAAAAAGCATGGAAAGCTGAGGGCGGGAAATACATCCTCATTTATTCGATGTGAAGACACTGCACTCATCGCTCAAATCATGAGTGATAAGAAATTAGACGTCCTCTCCCTTCGAAGGATTGCGCCCGAAGTTGTAATTTGTGATCACGATGCCGCCGATGTTATGCGCGTTTTGCGTGAAGCTGGATATTTGCCCGCTGCTGAATCGGCTAATGGCCTAATTCTTACTGGCCCACGTTCGAATCGCGCGCTCACAAAGCCAAGACCACCGCGCATTATTGGTGAGATCGAAATTCCAAATCCGGATCTATTGAATTCTGCAATTCGTGCGATTCGAACCGGTGAAAAATCTAGCCATAAGCAAACTCATCTTCGCCAGGCCGCGAGTGAGGCGTTAGGTGCACTTCCACGAAACACCGCTAATGAAACAATGGATTTAGTAAATCGATTTATTCTCGAGGAAAAATCGCTCTCGATCGGATATGCAGATAACAATGGATCCGTTACACACCGAATCATCGATCCCATCCGCGTCAGTGCAGGCTCACTTATCGCCCGTGACCACGCAACTGGGGAAGTTCAATCCTTTCGAATTCCACGCATCACCGGCGTAGCACCGCTATAGGATTAGCCCATGTTGTCAGCGCTAGAAAAACTCGTACGGTTGGAATCACCAACGGAAGATTTAGCTGCCTGCCGCGAAGTAATCGAGTGCGCTAGTGAAATTGCACAAGAAGTCCTCGGCAAGCCTGCACAGATTCGCGAAGTAAATGGCCGTCCAGTTTTTTGGTGGGGTGCAACCGACCCTGATGTCGTTGTTCTTGCGCATTTAGATACCGTTTGGCCTAAGGGATCTTTCCAGCCAGTGTGGAGTGTTAAGGACAGTGCCGCAACGGGTCCTGGAATCTTCGACATGAAAGCCGGCTTTATTCAAGCTTTGTATGCGATGGCGGGCATTGATGGATCTGTAGCCCTTGTTGCAACAAGTGATGAAGAGACCGGCAGCGCAACAAGTAAAGATTTTATTAAAGAGATTTCGGCAAAAGCCAAAGCCGTATTAGTACTTGAAGCAACGCTTAATGGGAAAGTTAAAACCGGCCGCAAAGGCACGGCGATGTATCAAATCAACATCCACGGCAGGGCTTCGCATGCAGGTCTTGAACCCGAAAAGGGAGTTAATGCAACGGTTGAAATGGGGCACGCAATCCTTGCCATTTCAGCCCTTGAAAATAAAGAACTCGGTACCACTGTAGTTCCGACAATGTTGCGTGCTGGCAACACTACAAATACCGTCCCCGATTTAGCCATCCTCGATATTGATGTCCGCTCTTTTTCTATGGAAGAGTTAAAGCGCGTAGATACTGCAGTCCGAAATTTAAAATCTGTTAATCCAGAAACCCGATATGAAATTACTGGTGGATTTAATCGCCCTCCACTAGAGACAACATCAACGATGGCTTTATACGAACGTGCGGAGAAAGTTGCTAAGGATTTAGGAATGCCACCGCTTGGTCATGCATCTGTCGGCGGAGCAAGTGATGGTAATTTCGCTGCAGCTGCCGGCGCGCAGGTATTAGATGGCTTAGGCGCAGTCGGAGATGGGGCACATGCCGCACATGAATGGGTCGATATAACAACTCTGCAATCTCGAAGCGCTTTTTTGCATGCATTAATTAAGGATATTCTTAAATGAGCGACGGCCCATTAATCGTTCAAAGCGATAAAACTTTACTTCTCGATATCGACCATCCACTCTCAACTGAGTGCCGACGCGCAATCGCACCTTTTGCCGAGCTCGAACGCTCACCTGAGCACATTCATACTTATCGCCTTACGCCTCTCGGACTCTGGAATGCGCGCGCTGCAGGTCATGATGCCGAACAGGTTATTGACACACTTATTAAATATTCACGATATGCCGTTCCGCATTCAATTCTCATCGACGTCGCCGAAACAATGTCACGCTACGGAAGACTTCGTTTAGAGGCCGACCCAGTACACGGCTTAATTCTTGTTACAACCGACACTGCAGTTTTAGAGGAAGTAATCCGTGCACGCAAGATTGCCCCTTTACTTGGCGCACGCATTGATGCGCAAACTATCGCGGTACTTCCAAGTCAACGCGGTCAAATTAAACAATCATTGCTGCGCTTAGGTTGGCCGGCTGAGGATTTTGCGGGCTATGTCGATGGTCAAGCTCACAATATTGATTTAGTTCAAAAAGACTGGAAAATTCGCCCTTATCAAGAGTTAGCTGCTGAGGGTTTTTGGCATGGCGGTTCCGGCGTAGTAGTTCTTCCATGTGGGGCCGGAAAGACAATTGTTGGTGCCGCGGCGATGGCCCACGCAAAGGCAACAACTTTGATCTTAGTAACGAATACCATCGCGGCTCGTCAATGGCGTGAAGAGTTACTAAAACGCACAACGCTCAATGAAGATGAAATTGGCGAGTACTCAGGTTCTAAAAAAGAGATTCGTCCAGTAACAATTGCCACTTATCAAGTGATGACTAAGAAGAAGAATGGTGTGTATTCACATTTAGATCTCTTTGATACCCATGACTGGGGCTTGATTATTTATGACGAAGTTCATCTACTGCCTGCCCCGATTTTTCGATTTACCGCAGATATTCAATCTCGACGACGCTTGGGCCTTACTGCGACGTTAGTGCGCGAAGATGGCATGGAAGGTGAAGTTTTTTCACTCATTGGTCCTAAGCGTTACGACGTTCCTTGGAAGGAGATTGAATCTCAAGGATATATCGCGCCGGCTGAATGTATCGAGGTTCGCGTTAATTTAACCGAAAGCGAGCGATTGTTGTATGCAACAGCTGAACCTGAAAACCGCTATCGCACCTGTGCAACAACGCGCACTAAGCGCGATGTTGTTGAGGCCTTAGTCGAAAAACATTCGGGTGAACAAATTTTAGTAATCGGTCAGTACATTGATCAATTAGACGAACTATCTGAAATTCTCGGCGTCCCATTAATTAAGGGTGATACTCCAATTAAAGAGCGCGAGATTCTCTTTAATAAGTTTAGGTCGGGAGAAATAACCTGTTTAGTAGTCTCGAAGGTAGCTAACTTTTCAATTGACTTACCCGATGCAACTATTGCTATTCAAGTCTCCGGCGCCTTCGGTAGTCGCCAAGAAGAAGCCCAACGCTTAGGGCGAATTCTTCGACCTAAGTCAGATGGTCGTAGCGCAAAGTTTTATTCCGTTATTTCTCGCGACACGATCGATCAGGATTTTGCGCAAAACCGTCAGCGCTTTTTAGCTGAGCAGGGATATTCGTACAAGATTATTGACGCTGACGATGTTTTTCAAGGGAAGATTTAAAGCGTTCAGGATCCACTCTCCAATAATCATGGTGCTCTCCATCAATCTGGATTACCGGTATCTGCTCTCCATATAATTTTTCTAACTTCTCATCGCCGTCGATATAAATCTTCTCGATCTTAAAATCTAAATCTGTCTGCATTGTTTCCAATACCTCTACGGCAACGTGACATAAATGACAGCCATGGCGGGTAAAGACCGTAACCGTGCAAGTCCCGACCCTGTCAATTTGCTTAGAGAACTCGTTATTGACGCTATCGACCATGGTGGAATCATCTCATCTTGGTAGTGTTTGCGCTTATGCAGAGCATTCACTTTAAACAATTGCGAGCCGTGGCCATTGCCGCAGTTCTCGTTGGGTCAGTGCTGAGTGCGCCATCTGCGCAAGCTCTATTTTTGGAAGTGCCTGCTACGCACTGGGGCAATATCTATGCTGGAACGAACTCTGTTACAACTACAACTCCTCGTGCAAAATACGCCGTTGGTGTTGCAAAATCTACCTTCAAGGTGACCTACAACAACTTTCCTGACTGGGCTAAAACTGAGGTACAAGCCGCCGTTGATGTCTGGTCTGCAAATTTTACATCGACAGTACCAATCCAAGTTGATGCATCATGGGGCAGAGCCAGTTCATGGGGCATTCTTGGAAGTGCACGCCCTGTCGATTTCTTCTCTTCTTTTGCAGGAGCTCCTGATCAATCGCTGTGGTATCCATCGGCACTTGCCAATGCACTTGCCGGAAAAGATTTAGATAAAGCCAACCCCGATATCGTCATCCAAGTTAATTCAAATGGTGGGTGGAATACGCGCGGAGATGGAATGCCAACGTCAAGAGAATATGATCTTGAATCAGTTTTCTTACATGAAATTGCGCACGGTCTTGGTTTCTTATCCAACGATGCTTACGACCCAACTTCAGGTATTGCCAGTCTTGATCAGCCAACACCTTTCGATGCATACCTTCAAACTACAGATAATCAACGCTTAGCCGATTTACCGACCCCGTCGAGAGACTTGGCCCAAGCTTTGACTTCAAACCTGGTTTGGTCTGGCATCAATGGAATTAATGCCAACGGCGGAGTTAAACCGAAGTTATACACGCCTTCACCTTACGAGTCGGGTTCTTCAACTAGCCACTTAGACGAGGCAACATTTTCAAAGACTGGTTTGAACTCAGTTATGACTCCCAATTTAGATCCAGGTGAAATCTTTAAAGAGCCTGGACCGCTGTTGTTGGCGATGTTTGCAGATTTACGAGCTAAACCCCCTGCCGGAGTGGTCAGTGGGCTGCCAGAAACTCCGCGAAATGTTAAAGCTTTCACCGCCGACTCATCAGCGCTCATTTCATTTGATCCACCGGTCAACTTACGATCAGCACAGATCAATGGATATGTTGTCAAAAATCTTAAGACTGGCGTTGAAAAGAGCGCACTATCGAGCCCGGTTGTAATCAGCGGGTTAAAAAATGGAACTTCTTACACATTTTCCGTTACTGCAAAAAATACTCTCGGGGCATCTGGGCCAGCAACGAGTAATGCCGTTACTCCGCAGGCAGCGTGGAAATCCACGGTCTTAGATAGTGGCGCCGATGGAAAATCTGTTACGAGCACAGTTTTTAATGGAGCGCCGGCCGTTGCATATACCGATACTAAAACTGGCGACTTAAAGCTCGCTACCTTTAGTGGCAAAGTATGGAAGAAAGTAACTGTCGATGGTGCGGGTGGAACTGGTGGCCGAACTTCGAACACAATAAATAGTTCAATCTCCCTTTGTGTAAATGGAACGGGCACTAAACAGACTCTTCATATTTTCTACAGTGATACCGTTGATAAGGATTTGCGTTACGCCGCATACAACGGGAAAAACTTCGCCTTCGATGTAGTCGATGGAGATGGTCCATCAGTTAATAATTACGATGACCCGAACCGAGTTCGCACTTCTAGCGATGTGAGTGTTACAAATGCTTGCGTGGCCACGGCCAACAGTGTCCAAGTTTATTACCGTGATGAGAGTCAAGGCGTCCTATTAGGGGCGGTAAAATTAAAGAATGCGCCTTGGGTTTACGAGTTAGTTGATGGCGATCGAAAGACGGATGGTCGCTCAACTGGCGATGTCGGCTTTCACTTACAGGCAACTTTCGATGGCAGTAAGACGTACCTCTTATATGACTCAGTTGTAAGTGTTAATCAAAGGAAAGATATCTCCGCAGGTGCGGTCCGAGTTGCAACCCGAGTTGGAACCGATCCAACTACTTGGGCTTATCAGACGCTCGATATGTCTACTGACGATGCATCAGTCTTTGGCTATGACGTTGCGCTGGCAAAGGTAAATGGCGATGTTATGGCCACATGGTTAGCTTCGTCGCTCGCATCATTTCCTAAACCCAATCAAATCCGCTGGGCAATGCTCAGTACACCGCTGACTATTTCAAAGATGACGACTGAGAATTTTGGTGAACCAGGACCGTACTTATCCATAGATGGAAACACCATTGTCTTTAGCTGCCAAGATCGGTTGTGCGCGCTAGATACCAGTAAAAAGGATTCCGGCCAAGCGGCAATTCGTTTAGTCAGGAGCAGTTCAGACCCTGAGTCAACTCAAAGCACGTGGGTAACTCTTAACAAAGTGAAATTCTTAATTGCAACTGTTAATAATAAATTGGCGTTGCTTAAGCCTTAATTAGCTTTGAGAATAGATGGAGATTGTCTGCGCGTTTGCGGTCACGCATAAAATTCCTAACTCATTGGAGCTTGTTAATCCAACAACTTCGAACTGATCAGAAGGAGCGCTGAAAGCGCCAGAAATTACGCCTTTAGTATTAAAGGTAAGAAGAATCGGTTGTGGTTTCTTGGGTGCCCAGTTGCTCAACTGGGCAATTGCCGATGTTGATGCAAAAAGTGCGTACATCGAACCGGAGGTAAATGCTGGCCCGGTAGATCCAAATCTATAAGTCCACGTCGGACTATAAGAACCAGAAAACTTAGTAATGGCACTCTCCATCTTTGTTCCAGTGATAACAGTTCCGCCAAGCAAAAGAGTTTGACTTGCACTACTCCAGTTTCGTTTGGCTTTTAGTGCAGAACTGCGGACAACGGTAAGTACCGTATTGGTCTTTGACACTTTGATAATGACGCCATCAACAACTCCGATAACTTTCTTGCCTTGGAGAGTTTCAGCGCTTGCTCCAGTTACGGTTACGGTGCCATCACTATTGCGAGCCACCGCATCAAGAGTTGTTGAGACTTGACCAATTAAGAGTGCCTTTGAAAACTCACCTAGCAAGTTGGCGCTAATAACAAAGCCAGAGTTGCCTTTGCCTGATTGCGTCAGACCTACCAAAGTGATACCGGTTTTATCTAGCGCTAGAGCTGTTACTAAAACTGGCGATGACTGAACCGCCGTATAGAGAATTGGCGTGGACGTTCCCGCTGGAATCCTCCACAAAGCAAGCGCATTTAAGTTAGTGCTAAAAATGTCGGGAACATTTGTAACATTATCTGGATTTAGTGGCGTCGATGTCGGAGTTGGGGCGATGGTTGCTCGCTCAAGTGAGGTCGCGCCGGCAATCCAGAGGTTTCCAACGCTATCAACACCGGCAACTGTTGCTACAGATGGAGAGTTTGGATCAAGGGAGATGTTCCATAACTCTTGCCCGGTTACATCAATAGCTCGGGCAAAAGATTTATCGCCCAAAGTTCCATACATAACTATCGATTTACCAAGTGCAATCACACCCGCAACTCCGATTTTATTGCTGGTAGTTGCAATTAATTTAAGGGGCTTAACGGTAATTTTCTTAGGCGCCGCACTTGTATTAGGAATTGCCAGAAGCGTTGAAATTAAAACAAGTGAGAGAAAGCGTTTCACGCTAGTTCCTGCGAGCGATCGCGCGCAGCTTTCATAGCAGTTGCAACTACTGTTGCAATCTGATCAGCCTCAAAGGATGCTAACGCCGCCGCAGTTGTTCCATTAGGACTCGTAACATTCTCACGCAGCGTTGTGGCAGATTTGCCTGACTCCTCTAAGAGTTTGGCTGCGCCCACCATCGTTTGTACTGTCAAAATTGTTGCAACATCGCGCGATAAGCCGAGTTGTTCTGCCCCATCGATCATGGCTTCAACGAACCTGAATAAATAGGCCGGCCCTGAGCCACTCGTTGCCGTTACGGCGTCCTGTAAGTCTTCAGGTACTTCAACTACTTTTCCAGTTGCCGATAGAAAACCAGAGACGAATTTAGATTGTTCGGCGCTAACCCCATTGCCAAGTGATATCGCAGCCATTCCCGCGCTAACCATGGTGGCAGTATTTGGCATGACCCGCACAATGGGATTACCAGTCCCAAGAGCATCGGCAATAAAAGCGATTTTTTTGCCTGCAGCAAAAGTGATTACAACGGCCTTTGGGTTAATCGAGGCTTTAATGTCGGCAAGGACTGCAGCCATATCTTGTGGCTTGACAACAAGTAAGAGGACGTCAACGTTTGCAACGTTAGCCTCAAGTGTTGCAACCTTGATTCCATAGCGATTGACTAGCTCATCTGCTCTGTCTTTGCGTTTTTCAGAGATTGTTATCAACTCTGGTGTCACACCAAATGAAATTAACGCAGCAATAAGCGCTTCGCCCATTACTCCAGCGCCGATTACACCAACTGGTATCGACTTACTCATTGTGCAAGCCTACCTGTTAAGCGTGTAGGCTCTGCGACTATGTCCGAAGTAAAGCCAGGTTTTGCGCGTGATTGGGTTGAGTTCTCCGATCCTTCCGACCCAGAAGAAATCTTTAAGTGCGACCTCACCTGGTTGACCTCCTATTGGACGTGTATCTATGGTGATGGCTGCCAAGGTGTATTTAAAAACCAACCTAATTCTGGCTGTTGCACCGAAGGTGCCATGTACACCGATGAAGATGATGAAGCGCGTACCGATAAGGCTGCGGCTTATTTAACTCCAGAGATGTGGCAGTTCTATTCAGAAGCCCGTCCTAAAAAACCTGGCGCCAAACTTCGTATCTCAGAAAAAGATGAAGATGGCGATCGTAAAACTCGCCGCGTAGAAGATGGTTGCATATTTTTAAATCGAAAGGGTTATGAAGCCGAAGGTTTCACCGGTACTTTTGGATGCGTTCTTCACCACTTAGCAATTAAAGAAAAAAAACATTTTGTTGATACTAAGCCCGATGTCTGCTGGCAGTTGCCTTTGCGTAGAAGTTTTGAAACTCGTGAAGTTGGCGAGCGCGAATACTCAATCACAGTAATTGGTGAGTACGAGCGTCTGGCATGGGGCGACGGCGGAGATGATTTCGATTGGTACTGCACGAGCAATACCGATGCCCACGTTGGTACTGAGCCGGTTTACATCTCCAATAAATACGAGCTACAAAAACTCATGGGCGAGATCCCTTATGCCGAATTGGCGCGCCTGTGCGACATGCGCATGGCAGGAATCCGTGATGCTCAGTCACGCTCACTCCCACTCTTTGTCATACAACATCCAGCAACCCTGGCTGCAGCCAAGAAATAGTCAGTCCTTAGTTCTAGGCTCTACCCATGGCAAAAGTTGAAAAGGATCCCTTCCGCTGCACTGAGTGCGGTTGGACCTCGCAAAAATGGGTTGGTCGCTGCGGAGAGTGCCAGGCATGGGGTTGCGTCGAAGAAGTTGCCGCTCCTAAGAAACTCTCACTTGTTCCGGGCCGAGTAACTAATAAAGCCACACCAATCGGTGATGTTGATTTATCTGCAGCCCATGCACGCCCTACTGGTGTTAGCGAGCTTGATCGGGTTTTAGGTGGTGGCTTAGTTCCAGGTGCTGCGATTTTATTAGCGGGCGAACCTGGTGTTGGAAAATCAACGCTGCTGCTATCTGTTGCAGCGCAAACTGCCACTAAAGGCCTCTTAGCCCTTTACATAAGCGGCGAAGAATCGGCATCACAGGTTCGTCTACGCGCAGAGCGTATTAAAGCTATCGATCCACTTCTATTTCTCGCATCCGAGACTGACTTAGGCGCCGTCATTGCACACATCGATGCAGTTAAACCACAACTGGTCATTATCGATTCAATTCAAACAATTGGTAGCTCAACTGCCGATGGCTCACCTGGCGGTGTTACACAGGTACGCGAAGTTGCCGGTGCATTAATTCGAATCTGTAAAGACCGCGACATTACATTGTTACTGGTTGGACATGTTACAAAAGATGGATCAATTGCAGGTCCCCGTTTGCTCGAACACATCGTCGATGTGGTTTTGCAGTTCGAAGGTGAGCGCCACTCACGCCTGCGTTTAATTCGCGCAATTAAAAATCGCTTCGGGGCATCGGATGAGGTTGGATGTTTTGATTTAAGTGATGTTGGCATTGAATCGGTATTAGATCCCACTGGTTTATTTACATCCCGTCACACCGAACCCGTTCCAGGCACGTGCGTAACAGTCACGCTTGAAGGTCGACGTCCATTACTTGCTGAGATTCAAGCCCTCGTCAGCCAGGGTCGCGAAAATGACTTTGGAAATGCCCGCCGAGTTGTCTCTGGCCTTGATTCGGCCCGTACATCAATGACGCTAGCAGTCCTCGAACTTCGTGCGGGAGTGCGTATTGGCGGTCGCGATGTCTATGCAGCGACCGTGGGCGGCATGAAAATGTCAGAGCCCGCTGCAGATTTAGCCCTTGCTCTCGCTGTCGCCTCTGCCGCTAAAGGTCTAGCACTGCCAGCTGATTTAGTTGCAATTGGAGAAGTTGGTCTGGCCGGTGAGATTCGAAAAGTAAGTGGTGTTAATCGTCGCTTACAAGAGGCCTATCGCCTAGGTTTTAAACGCGCCTTAGTTCCAACTGGATCAGAGACAAAGATCGATGGCATGGAGATTGTCGAAGTATCACGCCTTGATCAAGCTCTCTCACGGGTAAAAATCACTGGCGAATGAACCCGCTTGAAAAGCCGATAGTTACCTGGTTTAAGAAAAACAAAAGAGATTTACCGTGGCGCACTACAACGCCATGGGGTGTGATGGTCAGCGAATATATGTTGCAGCAAACTCCTGTCAATCGCGTTCTACCCAAATGGATTGAATGGATGGAGCGTTGGCCAACACCGGCCGACTTAGCGCAGGCAACTCCTGCAGAAGTTATTACTGCTTGGGGACGTCTTGGTTATCCGCGCCGTGCACTTCGCTTACATACCGCTGCGCAAATCATTCGTGATGATTTCAAAAACGAAGTTCCAGATGATGAAATTACTCTGCAGATGTTGCCAGGAATTGGACAGTACACGGCGGCTGCGATTGCAGCCTTTGCTTTTGAGCAACGAACACTAGTGATGGATGTGAATATCCGTCGCTTACTAACCCGTGTAATCGACGGCAATGAACACCCAAGGCCCGCACCAACAACGCGGGAAAGGGCCGCGCGACTTACTCTGTTGCCACAAAAGAAAGCACATGTGTGGGCGGCAGCAACGATGGAGCTCGGTGCGATTGTGTGTACGTCCAGTAATCCAAAGTGCGAACTCTGTCCCGTTATCTCTCAATGTAACTGGCGCAAAAATGGCTACCCGAAAACGGATCTAATCCGTAAATCACAGGACTGGCACGGAACCGATCGAAAGTGTCGCGGCACAATTGTCCAAGCTCTGCGCGAGAATGCTTCACTAACAAAAAACGCAATTAAAAAACTCTGGCCCGACGAATCACAAGTTGAAAAGGCACTAGTGACCTTGCTCGAAGATCAGTTAATTCAATCCCTTCCCCGCACCCGCTATAGACTTCCACAATGATTCGCAATGCAGTTAAAGACGATGTCCCACAGATTCTGCAGTTAATCAAAGACTTAGCCGAGTATGAAAAGGCTCCACTTGAGGCCAAAGCCACACTCGAACAGATCAATGAGTCGCTCTTTTCAGACGACCCGCATGCCTTTTGTCATGTTGTCGAGGTCGATGGAACCGTTGTTGGAATCTCAATCTGGTTTCTTAATTATTCAACTTGGCTTGGCAAGCCCGGTATCTACCTTGAGGATCTCTACATTGATCCCGCTTATCGTGGAAAAGGCTTTGGTTTAGCACTTTTAAAAGAGCTCGCAAAGATTTGTGTCGCGCGAAATTACGAGCGTTTGCAATGGTGGGTCCTGGATTGGAATGAGCCATCAATTGAGTTCTATAAATCCCTAGGCGCAGAAGCTATGGATGAGTGGACTGTCTATCGCGTAAGCGGAGATGCCTTAAAGAAGTTAGCCGCTGATACTTAATCAGCGAGCTGTCTTCGATAATATTTAATTACGGCATCACCAAACCGCCATCGACCGGCACCGTTATTCCAGTTACATAACTCGATGCATCGCTCACCAACCAGATTAAAGTTGCCGCTAACTCTTCGGGTTCACCCAGACGTCCGGCAGGAGTGAACATTTTGATCATATTGACCATGTCTTTAGGAAGTTCATCACTCATCTCGGATGGAAAAAATCCCGGGGCGAGCGCGTTGACGCGAATGTTCTTGCGTCCAGTCCATTGCGCTGCAAGATCTCGCGTTAAACCAATGAGTCCGGCTTTACTAGATGCGTAGGCGGCTTGCGGCAATCCTTGTGGTTTGAGTCCAAGGACGCTGGAGATGTTAACGATTGCACCGCCGGTGGTGTTCGCTTTTGCAAAGGCCTGTGACATCCAATATGCGCCGAAGAGATTGACATCGACTACCGACCTAAATTGTTCTGGGGTTTCGTGGGTTGCCGGAACCGCTGTGCCAACTCCCGCGTTATTGACCAAGATATCGACATGGCCAAAGCTTTCGATTGCATGGGCGATTAATGCATCGCACTGTTCGGGTTTAGTGACATCGGTTTGTAAGGCGGCAAATTTACGACCTGCCGCAGTTACTAGCGCACCTGTTTCTGCAAGGCGATCTGCACGTCGAGCGCCGAGAACAACATCGGCACCTGCCTCTGCAAGTGCTTTAGCAAATGCAACCCCAAGTCCAGACGATGCGCCGGTAACTACTGCGACCTTTCCATCTAACCGAAAGCGGTCAAGAACACTCATTCTCACTCCTAAAATTGGGCAACTGTGCGTAAGGTTATGGCATGGACTTCACTCTCAGCCCTAAGACAACCGAATATGCGGCCAAACTGCAAGCCTTCATGGACACCGAAGTTTTTCCGGCCGAAGAGGTGTATTACCAACAGCGTGCGCAGTTGAGTGCCGTAGGAAAACCTCATGCACTACCGGCAGTTGTTGAGCAGCTCAAGACAAAGGCAAGAGCCCTTGGATTATGGAATTTGTTTTTGCCACATTTGAACCATGGATTAACCGTTACAGAGTATGCGACCTTGGCAGAAATCACTGGATGGTCACCTGAGATTGCACCTGAAGCAATTAACTGTTCAGCACCTGACACGGGCAACATGGAATTGATAGATATGTTCGGAACAGTTGAACAGAAGAGGCGTTGGCTTGAGCCCCTACTTGAAGGCAAGATTCGATCTGGTTTCGGAATGACCGAGCCTGATGTTGCTTCTAGCGATGCCCGTAATATTAAGACGCAAATTGTTAAAGATGGCGATCACTATGTCATCAATGGAACAAAATGTTGGACCACGGGTGCAATGGATGATCGTTGTGAGATTTTGATTGTGATGGGCAAGACAAACCCTGATGCCGATGATCATCATCAACAATCGATGGTTCTTGTTCCGATGAATACTCCGGGTGTGAAAATTGAAAGAAACTTATCTGTCTTTGGCTATATCGATCAGCATGGCCATGCCGAGGTTTCACTTACTAATGTGCGAGTACCGCTAACCAATCTTTTGGGCGCCGAAGGCGAGGGCTTTGCTTTAGCGCAAGCAAGACTTGGTCCAGGTCGAATTCATCACTGTATGCGCGCCATTGGTATGGCAGAGCGGGCACTGTCGTTGATGATTAAGCGTGCCATGGTTCGTAAAACTTTTGGAAAAGAGTTGGTGCAGCAAGGTGTGATTCAAGAGTGGATCGCACAAGCGCGCATCGATATTGAGCAAGCTCGGCTATTAGTTCTCAAAGCCTCTTGGATGATCGACACAGTAGGTGCAAAAGGTGCCCGTAAAGAGATTGCTGCGATTAAAGTTGCGGTGCCTCAGATGGCAGAGCGCATCATTGATCATGCGATTCAAAGTTATGGTGGTGCAGGACTGAGCCAAGACACACCTCTAGCTGGAATGTATGCGGGAGTTCGAGCTTTGCGCATTGCCGATGGGCCAGATGAGGTTCATATTCGAGATATTGCGCGTTTAGAAATCAAACCTTATTTGTCATGAGTGATGTAACCGCGGTCCGTGAAGAGGACCGCTTTGATGTTGCAAAGATGCATGCATGGTTACGCTCATATATTGATGAAGATCAACTTCCAGAAGTCTTTCAGTTTCGAAGTGGTGCATCCAATCTGACGTATTTGCTGCGATATGCCGGGCGAGAATTAGTTTTGCGTAGGCCACCTGTTGGAACCAAAGCAGTCTCTGCTCATGACATGAAGCGTGAATTTCTCATTCAATCCAGAGTGCAGCCGCACTATCCGCTGGTGCCAAAAATGATCGCTCTGTGTGAAGATCAATCCGTAATGGGCTCTGACTTCTATGTCATGGATAGAGTTGTCGGACAGATATTTCGGCGCGACATTGCGCAAGGATTAACTGCGACGGATATTTCTGTCTTGGCAGATTCCTTCATTAATGGTCTTGTGAAGTTACACGCAGTTGATTCTTCAATTTTGCAAGAGCTCAATAAGGGGCCCGGGTATGTGGATCGCCAAGTTACAGGATGGTCACAGCGTTATCGCAGTGCACTCACCGATGATGTCCCTGATGGTGAAAAAATCATGACCTGGCTTGATGTTAATAAACCTGATGATTCCGATTCCTGCATTATTCATGGAGATTGGCGCATAGATAATATTGTTTTTGATTTAGAGAAAGCCAACATAGTTGGTGTTTTAGATTGGGAACTAGCAACCGTAGGCGATCCACTTATGGACTTAGGATCGGCACTTGCCTATTGGATAGATAGAGATGATGAGCCTGCATTTGCTTCACTGCGCAGGCAGCCAAGTCATTTACCAGGAATGCCAACGCGAGAAGAGTTTGTGGCGCGATATTTGCAGTTAAGCGGTCGGAAATGTGAGGATTTTACTTTTTATGAGATTTTCGGATTATTTAGATTATCCGTCATTATTCAACAGATTTGGGCGCGCTATCGTGCCGGACAAACAACCAATCCAGCTTTTGCAGAATTTGGGAATGCGGTAAGAATATTGATCAATCGAGCCGAAGGAATGATCGCATGAGAGCAGGGCGTTTAAAAGTATCAACGCGGGAGTTTGAAGTTGTTGATGTTCCAACTCCATTTGCAGGCATCGGTCAGGTTCGTATCAAAGTTGCAGCTGCTGGCGTGTGTTTATCCGATGTACATTTTCTTGAAGGAATTTTGTCGCCCGGCTATTTAACAGGTGACCATGTAACCCTTGGACATGAGGTTGCCGGGGTAATTGATCAGCTTGGCGAAGGTGTTAGTTCATCTGCCCTTGGTGACCACGTCGTCGTGATTGCAGGTGAGCGCAACGATGCTCACCAAATAACTACATTGGGATTTGATTATGACGGTGGCTGGGCTGAGTATCTCGTCATAAAAGCCGAACTGGTTGTGAAGATCCCAGAATCAATACCCTTTGAGCAGGCCGCGATTATTCCTGATGCTGTGTCGACTCCGTGGGCTGCAATTTCATCGGCCGGGAAAATTCAGTCAGGAGAGTCAGTAGCAGTTTATGGCGTTGGTGGATTGGGTATCCATGCAGTGCAGTTATTGAAAATCATCGGTTGCAGCAAAATAATCGCAATTGATCCTCGTGAGGATGCCAGAGCGAATGCTCTAGCACGTGGCGCTGATTACGCCTTTGCTCCAGATGATTCTGGTTTGAAAGAACATCGTGGATTAAATGCCGCCTTTGACTTTGCAGGTGTAGCGACAATACGTAAGCACGCTTTATCTATGTTAGGTGAGCAAGGTCGATTAATTATTGTTGGCATTGCAAATGAGCCAATTGTTATCCCTAGTGACATGGCATTTACATACATGCGCACACAACTCATCGGACATTATGGTTCCGAGCCCCACCATGTCCAGGAGTTAATTGAGTTTGTTCGCCAAGGCCGGCTGGATCTTTCGCAATCAGTCACAGAAATCGTGCCGTTAGAGAAAGCCGCCGAAGCGTTAGAGAAGTTAGCTAGGAAAATTGGAAATCCGATTCGTATCGTATTGAAGCCCTAACTTTGAGAAACTGAGAGCAAGCAGGACCAAGCCAAGTAGCAGTTCCACCACGCCATTGGTCATTAGGGGCGTAATTAGTGTGTGAGCAGCAATTGGAATGGCCTCACGAGCTAATGACTCAGTCGCTGTGGCGGCCTGATGTTTCACAATCGCTGTTGCCGCAATATTTAAGGTTATAAGGAATACCCCAACGCTTAGTAGGACAATTCCAGGTACACGAAGCGCAGAACGCAAAGATTTTGCAAAGCGCAGATACAAGAGAAGTGTAAAAAGTGAGAGGCCAAGAAGTAGCCAAACTCCAAGAGTGAAATAGGACTTAATCTGTGCGACGTCCGGACCCTTGGTCTGAGGTTGTAATTTAATCGGTTTTATTTTGTCGAGCTCTTTGCTCAG
>JBAXFS010000003.1:0-52052 GCA_037139795.1 Actinomycetes bacterium | reverse complement strand
AGGAAAATCCCCGCTCCTTATCCTTGGTAGTGGGGATTTCCCTATTCATTAGCAAAATTTATGTGCCTACCGTGAGTAGATGCACTCCCTGACACTACGCACAATAAGTGCAACTCTCCTCGGCTTCCATGTTGTTCTCAGTTTTTTTCCCACTGCAAAAGGGATGTGGAGTGAGCTGTACTTGTATAACGCAATTGCAGCCGCTGCAATTGCCGTGGTACTAACTGCGCCTCGTATTAATGAGTTTCTTGCCCAAGCACTTATTGCAGTGGCACTTGGTTTTTGGTTAATTGGCTCTCTACTTTCAAGCATTCCTACTTATTTCCCTATTGGAATACCCACCCAAACTCTTTCAAACATTGGATATCTCTTCTTTTATCCCTGTGCAATTCTCGCTCTACCACGCATGGTTTCGCCGAGTCGAAAATTCTCTCTCCTTCAATTATTTGACGCAGCAATTATCGCTCTCGGACTTGGTACGTTAGGTACAGCGGTTTTTTTAAAGCCCCTTCTGCCCCATACTGGAACAGAGCTTGGTCAAGCCCTGTTTGCACTTATGAACCCAATAGCTGATGTGGTTTTGATCTCGATCGCGCTTGCTTCTGTAATTGCATACGGTGTTTCAAGGCGGTCGGTTACGCTTGCATGTGGTGTTTTGATTTTTTCGATTACTGATTTTCTTTATCTTGGCATGCACATCAGCGGTACTTATACCTTTGGTTCACTCATCGACGATGGATGGCTCATTGGTCTGCTTGTCATTGCACATAGCTTTTGGTTCCAAAGTTCAGAATCTTCAGAGGATGGCAGCATCAACCCAATCTTTATTGCCATATCCGTTTTTTTGAGTGCAACTTTTTTAGCCTTAATCGCGCTTCGCCCTGAATACTTTCCAGCTTTCATATTATTTCCGGCAATCAGCACTCTGATTCTTGCTTTTATTCGTATGACCATAGCTTTAAAAGCATCAAGAAACATAGGGACCGAAAGAATTTTGGCACGGACTGATGAATTAACTGGCCTGCCTAATAGGCGCAAATTAATCTCAGAGATTGAAAGTTTTATGGGCAAAGATGGATCATTTTTGCTCTTGGACCTCGATGGCTTTAAGCCCGTCAATGATCTCCATGGCCATGCAACTGGAGACAAAGTGCTTCAACAGGTGGCCGCGCGATTTAGCCGTTCTCTTCCTTATGGTGCACTTCTCGCCCGTCTAGGTGGTGATGAGTTTGGTGTTCTATATGAAGGCAGTTACGAATCGGCAATGGATGTCGCTTTGGCATTGCGAGCGACTTTGAGTTATCCATTCACTATTGAGGACGTAGATATTCACATTGGCGTAAGTATCGGAATGGCAGCAAATAACGGCGCACCTGATTTGCTTCGTCGCGCCGATGATGCAATGTATCGCGCTAAGCGCGAGGGTCTTGGGGTTTGTCGGCTTTAATCTCTTTTAATCGCGCCAAGGATTCAAGGCGCTCTACGGCATGATCAACGATTGGCATTGCATATCCCTTGCTGTAACCATCTGCATAAAGCCATGGCTCATGAATCTCCTTGGCCGATAAATGGGCCAGCTCTGGAACATATTTACGGATGTAATCACCTTCTGCATCGAAGCGCTTGCCCTGTTCAATTGGGTTAAAGACGCGGTAATACGGCGAAGCATCCGTGCCACTACCCGCTGTCCACTGCCAGCCATGAGCATTAGATGCGACATCAAAATCAACTAAGTGCTCCATAAAGAAATCAGCGCCTAGCTGCCACTCAAGGTGAAGGTCTTTAACGAGAAATGATGCCACGACCATTCGGGTGCGATTATGCATCCAGCCCTCACGAACTAGCTGACGCATAGCAGCATCTACAAATGGAAAACCCGTTTGTCCAGTTTTCCACGCTTCAAACTTCACATCTGGTTGGTCATAACGCATCTGGGCAAAGCGTGGGGCGTAATATTCTTTATCGGTATTCGGATTATTGAAGAGAACATCGGCGTAAAATTCTCGCCAAGCAATCTCTTTCCTAAAAGTATCATGTGCTTTGTTTTCACCGAGCTGGGCTAAGAGTGTGCGTGGATGGATTTCTCCCCACTTTAAGTGTGCGCTTAGTTTGCTGGTGCCATCAATGCCCGCCAAATTTCGACCTTCATCGTAATTTTTTAATCC
Organism: Actinomycetes bacterium; assembly: GCA_037139795.1. Classification (GTDB taxonomy): domain Bacteria; phylum Actinomycetota; class Actinomycetes; order Nanopelagicales; family Nanopelagicaceae; genus Planktophila. The sequence goes on along the minus strand of JBAXFS010000003.1, from coordinate 49,887 downwards.
ATTCTCTTGGAAAACTTTCCACCGCGTTATCGCAGCTTCTTCACCAGCGGGCGTAATTAAAACACCCTCAGGTATTTCCCAATCTGGGAAATTACGATCACCCTCACTTGGCATAACAGCATTTATTTTCTTAGGTGTAGGTGCCGGAGCTCTCCAACCATGCACACGCCACGCACGATAGAAAGGCGTATAGACCTTGTAAGGCGTTGCATCACTTGGCTTCATAACTCGTCCTGGCGCAACGGCATATGGGCTTCCAGTACGTACTAATGGAATGCCAGCAGCTTCGACTCGCTCATCGCGCGCTGCGCCATAGGGTTCGAATTCAGCTGAGATGTGTACTGAAGTTGCTCCATATCGCTGCATAAGCTTTTGCAAAACATCAACGTGACTGCCAACCATTACGTGAAGTGCATTACCGAGTGATTGATCGAGTAAACGAAGAGATTGCCCTAGATAGGCGAGTCGTTTACTTCCCGTTGCATTAATTAATGTTGGATCAAGAATGAATACCGCAACTATTTCGTCACTGGAATTAATCGCCTCAAGGAGTGCAGGGTTATCACCAATTCGAAGATCTCTGCGAAACCAGATAATGCTTCGTTTGGGCGCAGACATGGGTAGATTTAACCATTGTGAAAGAGATTAAGCGCTTCCAAATTCGTGGTGTGCCCGGGGATGTGAGGCGCGTGGATTTTGGCGGCCGGACCGTTGACTACTGGCTCCCTAAAGCGCCAGTAGCGCACGTATTGATCGCCCATGACGGGCAAAATATTTTTGATGCTCGCACATCCACGCATCGCGGACAAACGTGGCAATTGGCACAATCGGCGCTTCGAGTCAGTAATGAGCTAGGTATAACGCCTCCCGCGATTATCGGTGTGTGGCATAGCAGTACCAAAGCCAATCCGTGGGGCCGAGGAAAAGATTTAGTACCTGAAAAATATTTCCGTGAAGGTATTCGCGTTCAAAGTAAATTTGCAAATACTTTTGATCCCGCGCTTCTTCATGGTGATGCTTATTTAGCGAAGATATTTGAGGAATATGTTCCGGCAATTGCGCCAGGAATTTCCCCTGAGAATACGGCGATGATCGGATCAAGTATGGGGGCTCTTGCAACTCTGTACGCCCTTGCCGAACTCTCTGACCGATTCAACACCGCCCTTGCGCTGTCTCCACATTGGCCTTTTGGCGCCAACGTTTTAGTAGAGCGAACAATCCAAGCCTTACCAACTCCAGGACCATATAAGGTTTGGATGAGCCACGGTACAAAAGGTTTAGATGCCGAATACGCACCTTTTCAACTTAATGCCGACCGCTTAATGCATGAGCGCGGATATAGGGCCCACAATTTTAAAAGTAAGGTTTATAACCGAAGCGGACATAATGAACGATCCTGGGCTAAATACTTAGATCAACCAATGCGTTTTTGGCTTGATTCGATTTCTCCTTGGCACTGAAATCAAAGAAGTCATGATGCAGGAATAATAAACTCTGCACTTGGCAGAGCAAAAACTTTTCCGTTCGAATTGGTGGCAACCGCTTTTATTTGAAAACTTGGTCCAAGAATCTCTTTTGGATTGATGAACACGCTATACGGTGCGTTCGTGTCGCTTCCAAGGGAGGCCCAGGTAGTACTTGCTGAAGTTTTTACAAAAAACTCAACTGATAAAAGATCATTCGAGGTCAAACTGGCGGAAGCTCGATAATATCCAGTCATATCATCGACAGCGACCGTTATTTTCCCGGTTTTTACACTCACCTCGTCTATGCCCTTGTTGGCTTTTAGGACTACGGTCGAAAGTGCGGGAATTGCGAATTTCAAAGTTGTACCTGTGCTTTGGTAGGCGGTCTTCCCCAAAAGGATTTTCCAACCCCCGCTTGAGGTGGCAGTGGTTAGCGTAATACTTTGGGGCTTTAATCCATTATTAAATGCCACAACGTACTCGCGATTTTCGAGTGGATCCTTTTTGGAAACGGCATACACCGTTCCTTTAGCTAGTCTCGTTTGCATGACGCCGTTTGCAAGTGCTGGATTGCTAGCGCGCAGGCCTGCCAGCATCGTAAGGTATTGGGGCAATGGGTTCGTTTTTGCAAGTGCGAAAGAATTTCCGTTGCCGATTGGCTTTCCTCCGATGCGTAGCTCGCTTTTCCAATCAGCTATCTGAGTAGCGAACATATCTTGACGCGCCATTTGATCGTTACCACTGTTACTTCCAGTCATTCCTACTTCATCACCGTAGTAAACAGTCGGAATTCCGCGTGAGAAATACATTAACGCATGGGCGAGTTCATCACGAGCTAAAAGCTCCGAGGGTGTTTGAATCTTCATGGTATTTAAGATGAAACCGACTCGTCCCATGTCGTGGTTTCCTAAGAATGTTACGAGGTTGCTTGCTGCAGAAGTTGGACTCGTGTAGTAGTCATCGGTAAGAAAAAATGTACCGAGGCTAGCCGCGTCACTTACACCCGAAGCGAAATCTGTGGCATTTGTTTGAAATGGGAAGTCCAGAACCGTCTGAATTTTATTCTCCCGAACGTATGTCATTAAGCCAAAAGCAGTGGGGTTAGTAACTTCACCGAAGATTGTAAAATTGGAGACACCAGCAGTTTTGGCTTTTTCCAAGATCAACGGCTGCCAATGTTTGAAAAATTCCGTATCGACATGCTTGGCCGTATCGACTCGAAAGCCGGAGAAACCATACTTGGCTATCCACTGGCCGTAGACATCGGCCCATCCTTTGTAGACTGCTGGTTTTTCGGTTGCTAAATCGTCAAGACCATAAAAATCACCAAGTGTCGTGCAGTCACCATCTCCCCAACATTTACCCATATCCCCCACGTTGTGATAATTACTTAAGTCATTTAGCCAATTTGGAGATTTAATTTTTGTCCAGTTGCTTGGAATATAGGCTTCAGTACCGTTGTACTGAATGATGTCAGCGGTATGGTTTGTCACAATATCCAAAATCAATTTTAATTTTAATTTCTTTGCGCATTCCGAAAAAGCAACGAGATCGGCATTAGTGCCCAGATGCGGATCAACGTTGAGAAAATCAACTCCCCAATAGCCGTGATAACCCGCCGATACAACGGTGGGTGCTGATTGGCGTACTAAAGGAGTAACCCAGACTGCAGTAAAACCCATCGCCTTTATCCGAGCCAAACCATCATCACCCGGCGCACACGTACCCGTCAAACCTTTGAGGTCTCCGCCGTGATAGAAGGCAGTGTCGGCGCGGTTAAATCCAGAAAGTTTATCGTCTGCCGTATTGCCATCTTTGTATCGATCAGGCATCACAAAATAGATCAAGTCAGATGAGAGACCGACGCGTGCACTTACTGTGGGGGTAGTTGTAGCAAAAGAGAATGTTGTAGCACTCAAAAAGAGAACTGTTAAGAAAGCCAATGCGGGCTTTCGTTTTATCATCCCTTAACAGATCCTGCCGTTAAGCCATTAACAATGAATCGTTGAAGAGATAGGAAGATGATGACAATGGGGATAGAGGCCAAAATCGATCCAGCGGCGAAAGGTCCCCAGTTAGAGGCGTATTGACCTCCGATAAATTGTTGAAGCCCTACTGCAATCGTTCGTCCATTCATTTCAACGAGGAATAATCTAGCCAAAATAAACTCATTGAATGTACCAATGAAGCTTAAGAGACAAACCACTGCTAAAACAGGAGTAGCCAGTGGAAGGAAGATTAGCCAGTACGTCTGGACCGGGCTGGCGCCATCGATCTTGGCAGCTTCATCTAGTTCGGCGGGAATCGAATCTACGAATCCCTTGAGCAACCAAATGTTAACTCCCATGGAGCCGCCTAAATAGACAAGAATCAGACCACCTTGACTGCCTAACCCGATTCCAGGGGCGAATGTATAGACCCTCTCCATGATGACGTACACGGCTGAGATAGCAAGTACTGCTGGAAACATCTGCACTAAAAGCAAAAGTCGAATTCCAAGTTTCTTGCCTTTGAATTTCAAGCGACTAAAAGCATATGCAGATGCTGCGCCAATAAATACAGAGCTAAGAGCGACAGTTGAAGCAATAACTAATGAATTCTTGAACCAAAGAAGATAAGGAGTTTTTGGTGAATGAAACAAGAAACGAAAGTTGTCTAATGAGACTTCATGAGGAATAAAAGAGCCGACTTGCAAGCTCCCACTGGTTTTAAGCGAGGAAAGGATGACTAAATAAAGTGGAAAGAGCGAAAAAAGACAGGTTGCGATTGCAATACTGTGTCGCCAAAGGTTTTCCCTCATCCATTTATTCATCCGAAAGTCTCCATAACCTTGGATCTTCTCAAGCCGTACATCGATATCGATGCGACTATGAGGAAGATAATCACGGAAATCGCGCTGGCTAAACCGAAGTCTTGAAAATTAGTACCGAAGGCAATCTTGTATGTGTAACTAATCAAGATGTCGGTCGCACCGGCAATTTCCCCATTGAGAGTTTGCGTCGGACCACCCCCAGTTAGCAAGTAGATTAAATTGAAATTATTAAAATTGAAGGCGAAGGATGCAATAAGAAGTGGCGAAAGAATCTGCAAGAGAAGAGGGAGGGTAATTTTTCTAAATACCTGACGCGGGCTTGCGCCATCAATTGCCGCCGCCTCCAATAGCTCGTTCGGAATGGCTTGCAACGATCCAGAACAGATGAGGTAGAAATAAGGAAATCCGAGCCACAAGTTGACCAATAAAACAATTGAACGGGCCAGACTCGGATTCTGTAACCAATGGATATTGGTATGCAAAATGCTATTTACCGCCCCAAAATCTGAGTCAAACATGCCGGCCCAAATCAAGATACTCATAACACTCGGCATTGCGTAGGGGAGAATCAAAATCGAGCGATAGAGGCGACGCCCCCTGATTGGGCGATTAAGCGACATTGCCAGAAGTAAGCCCAGCGCAAATGTGCTGAGTACGGAAAAGACCGCGAAGGAAAAGGTCCAGATGAAGACTCTTATTAAGGGTGTTCGAACCTTTTGGTCGGTCACTAACCTGCTGTAGTTTTCAAACCAAATTGGAGCACGCCAGCCTGGGCTAAGAAGCACACTTGGTTCGCCAACTTTTGCGAAATTTCCGCGGTGGTTATCTGTATATGTGGCACCTGTAAATACATTGGTTAACACACCCGTCTTAGCAGAGTAAGTCAATTCCTGCCTGAAGACGCCGCCAGCATTCTGACTTTCAATTGCAATGTAATAATCGCCCTCATACTTGTACCTGATTTTTGAATATGCATCATTAGCCGCTAAAGCATCGGCAGTCATTGACTTAAAGCCTGGCGCTGAAATAGCTACACCGTTCGCATCGAATTTCGCTGACGCCTTAGGAACCTCGACCCTCTGAGTCGGTGTCGAAATAAAATACTTATTATTTGTTATATCAGAAACAAGAATGGCGTACTCATTTGATGGGCTCCGCCCAACCGTAATGTCAAAGGTAGTCCCTTGGGCATCAGGTTGCGCGCCTAAACTAATTACCTGCTCTAGGGCTGCAGCTTTATCAATGTAATTTCCAGTCTGGTACTTATACCCTGACATTTGGACTGTGAAAAATATAGGAGCAATTACAAATGCAATAAAGAAAAGAATTCCAGGCAAAAAGAATTTAAATGGGACTGAGATACTAGTCAGATAAACAATATTTAACGCAAGGGCTGCAACTAAGATAAAGGAGCCAATTACGTACTGCTTCTGGGCAAAAGCACTTTCCGTTAGTAAAGCAAGAATAGCGGTGGTAATTCCGAGGAAGATAATCTTGGCCACTAAGGCAAATTTACCCCGCATCAATCCACTCACTGGCGATTACCGCTCTTTCTCATGTAAAGCTATTAATAATGAAATAGGTGACGTGGGTGAGAGTTTGACCCACCCACGTCACCTATTCTTCACAAACTATTACCGTTAAGCGATCCTTTAGAGGAGCGACTTTGCGGCAGTTACGTTTGCTCGCCAAATTGCGGAGAGCTTTCGTGCCTCGGTAGTTGCATCTTTTCCGTTGATCAGAGTCTGTGTCCAGTAATCACCGCTTGAATCCCAGTAGTTTGATCCGCCAGCCTTGTTATCCAAGATGGCGCCAATCTGAGGAATTCCAGAAAGTGATGCTGCCGCTCCGAAGCCCTTCTGAGCGGCACTGACAGTTGCATCTGCCTGTGCACCCTTAGCTGCAGGTGGTCGTCCTTCGACCTTCTCGTAAGCAACCTGTCCGGCTGTTGATGCGAAGAAGTTAACTAGAAGTGACTTCGCTCCAACTGCTACACCGTGCTTGTCAGCAAAAGAGGTAAGGAAAGCTCCGCTTACGCTACCAAACATGTGTCCGTAGCCACCTGTTGCGCTAGGAACTGGCTGCAAGTTCATTGCAAATCCCTTGTCAACATATGTCTGCCACTCCCAGTTACCAATGATGGAGTAAGGAACTTTGCCGGTATAGAAATCGTCATTACATGTTGTGTTTGATGAAGCCCAGAAACCATTGCTCTTGCCAGTAGCTGGATCAATCAAATACTTCTTCATGTTATTACCGAAAGTAGTTGGGTTGAAACCTCTATTGACATCAACTGCACCTCTTGAAGTCATTTGGTATGGATCCGCACCAAGTGCTGAGAAGACTGAAAGTCCGCCCCATGACATTCCGCCACCAGTAACACAAAGACCATTCTTAAGGCTTAACTTAGTCTTGTTTGCTTTGTAGAAATCAACCATGTCACCAAAAGACTTTGGAGCAGTGGTTACAAGCTTGGTGTTGTAAATCATTCCGACGTTATTGATATCGAGTGGGACTCCATAGAGCTTGCCTGCATAGGTAAGGTCATAGAGTTGGCTCGCAGTGAACTGAGCCTTCTGTGAAGCTGTCAATGTAACTGGAGCAAGCTTGCCGCTCTTTGCAGAAGCTACTACCCAGTCATTTCCACCAACGAAAATATCTGGACCGGTTGTGCCGGTTGCCTTATCAAGTGCTGCACCTAAAGCAGAATAGCTTGAGAAAGTTACAATCTTGATTGTGTAACCGGGAACCCAGTCACCCTTTGCTGCAATTACCTTAGTTAGATTTGGCCCACGAGTTTCATCTGCCCACACTACGATTTCTGTGGCTGCATTTGCTGTTGGAACAACAAGTGATGAAACTATGAGCGCGGCTGCTGCAATTACGCCAGCAAAACCAAAACGCTTTTTATTCATGTATATCCTCCATGGATGGAAAACACGCATACGAGGGTATGCGTTAGTAGGGCTATTCCACTCGCGTTTAGGCAGGTAGGCAAATCAAATTGCCGCTTTTAGCCCTCAAAACAACTAGATTTACAGGATTGTTATAAAGAGGAGTACTTACATACCCGCTTGCAGGTACTACTTATGAAGCTGTTCGACCGTCGAATCCCAACCGGAAACCGACTCTGCCGTCCGAGGGGCCTTCCCTACATAACGGGCAGATGGGCGAATCAATCGTCCAGTGCGCTTTTGTTCAAGGATATGAGCAGACCAACCAGCAGTTCGGGCAGCCGTAAACATCGAAGTAAATAAGTGCGATGGTACTTCGGCAAAATCTAAAATGATTGCTGCCCAAAATTCAACGTTTGTTTCGAGCACGCGATCTGGTTGACGCTCACGTAATTCTTGTAGCGCAGCTTTCTCAAGTGCTTCAGCAACGGCAAAGCGAGGAGCATTGAGCTCTTTTGCTGTTCGGCGAAGAGTGCGCGCACGTGGATCTTCGGCGCGATAAACACGGTGACCAAATCCCATTAAACGTTCTTTGCGATCTAGTAAACCTTTTACATATGCCGTTGCATCTCCGGTTTTTTCAACTTCATCAATCATGTGTAATACACGCGATGGCGCACCACCATGAAGTGGGCCTGACATTGCACCGATTGCACCTGAAAGTGCAGCGGCAACATCAGCACCAGTTGATGCAATAACGCGAGCAGTAAATGTTGATGCATTCATTCCGTGTTCTGCGGCAGATACAAAGTATGCATCGATTGCACGAACATGAAGTGGATCGGGTTCTCCGCGCCAACGAATCATCATGCGTTCAACAACTGTGTGGGCTTTATCAATCTCTGACTCAGGGACTGGTGGTGCAGTAACCCCGCGCGCTGCCTGTGATAAATACGAAAGCACCATCACCGATGCACGTGCCAAGTTGCTACGGGCTTCGGCATCATCGATATCTAAAAGTGGTTTGAATCCCCACGCAGGTGCAAGCATTGAAATTGCGGCTTGAACATCTACGCGAACATCGCCTGAGTGAACTGGTAATGGAAATTTTTCGGCATTTGGTAATCCTGGATTGAACTCATCATCTACGAGTAAGCCCCACACATTTCCAAATGACACTCGACCTACTAATTCATCGATATCTACGCCGCGGTAGCGAAGTGCGCTGCCCTCTTTATCGGGCTCAGCAATCTCGGATTCAAAAGCGATTACACCTTCAAGGCCAGGCTTAAAATCTTCAGACACTTTGAGCTCCTTTTGTGCGTGTATCAATGCCCTAATTCTGCACCTACGCACGGGGTGCGCAAGACCATAAGGCATGGGGATGCACTCGTAACGAAAGTGAGGTTCGATACACCTATGAGTAATCAGAGTTTTAATCGGGATGAAATCAGAGCCATGCGCCTTTCTTACGGGAAGGCTGGCATTGGCGAATTAGATGCCGACCCCTTTGTGGCCTTTGCCGATTGGCTACGTCAAGCCCATGAAAACCCGATTATTGTCGAGGCAAATGCAATGGTTCTTTCAACCGTTGATTCTGATTTAGTGATTACATCTCGTTCGGTTTTACTCAAGGATATTTCCCAAGGTGGTTTTACTTTCTTTACTAATTATTCATCCCGCAAAGCACACGCAATTGATATGAATCCGCAAGTAAGCATCTTGTTTCCTTGGTATGCCATGGAGCGGCAGGTTAGCGTCAATGGAGTAGCTAATAAAGTAAGTGCGGAAGAGTCGCAGAGTTATTTTGCAACACGGCCTTGGTCATCCCAGATTGGGGCTTGGGCCAGCCATCAATCGGCGCCCCTTGCTTCGCGCGAAGAGTTAGATCAGAGATTTCAAGGTGCGGCGGAAAAATGGCCTGAAGGAAGCGTCGTGCCATGCCCACCGCATTGGGGTGGATACCGCATCACTCCGCTCTCAATAGAATTTTGGCAGGGACGATATTCTCGAATGCACGATCGGTTGCGTTATGAGCGAGCTAATGACGGTGCTAATTGGGAGATAGGCCGCTACTACCCGTAAACTCACCCAATGAGCGCAGAGCTAATAATTCCCTCAAACATTAAACCCATCGATGGAAGATTTGGTTGTGGTCCATCAAAAATTAGACCAGAAGCTATTGCCGAACTCGTAGCAGGCGGAAATTCAATTCTCGGAACTTCACATCGACAAAAACCAGTTAAGAATGTGGTTAAACGTGTGCGTGAAGGTCTGCACACTCTCTTTAATCTGCCTGATGGGTATGAAGTTATTCTTGGAAATGGTGGATCGACTGCGTTTTGGGATATTGCGACGCTCGGTTTAATTCAGGAGCGCTCACAGCATCTAGTTTTCGGTGAATTCTCATCTAAGTTCGCATCGGCATCCACAGATGCGCCCTTTCTCGGTGAACCAACCATCATTAAGTCTGAGCCAGGCACGCATCCAATCAGCCTCGCCGAGGCCGGTATTGATGTATACGCCTTAACTCACAATGAAACTAGCACTGGTGTTTCAATGCCAATTAAGCGGCCTGCAGGTACCGAAGGCGCACTGGTCCTAGTGGATGCAACGAGCGGTGCTGGAGGACTCTTAGTAGATCCGCACGAGTTTGATACATATTACTTTGCTCCACAGAAATCTTTTGCCTCTGATGGTGGTCTCTGGATTGCAATCATGAGCCCTGCAGCAATTGCGCGAGTTGAAACGATTAAATCTAGTGGTCGATGGATTCCGGCTTTCTTTGATCTAAGCATCGCCATTGAAAACTCACGGTTAGACCAGACCTACAACACTCCCGCACTGACAACGCTAATTTTATTGGCGGAGCAAATTGAATGGATGAACAACGGTGGCGGACTTTCTTTTGCTGCCGGTCGAAGCGCAGAGTCATCTAATATTTTGTACTCATGGGCCGAAAAAACAAGCTATACGACGCCTTTTGTTGAAGACCCCGCGATGCGTTCCAAAGTTGTCGGAACCATTAACTTTGACGATTCAATTGATGCAATGAAGATTGCTGCAACCCTTCGCGCTAATGGAATTGTAGATACCGAGCCATACCGCAAGCTCGGCAAGAACCAACTTCGCATCGGAATGTTTCCAGCCGTTGAGCCAAGTGATGTAGAAGCACTAACCAAGTGCATCGATCACGTTGTGGCTGCACTTTAATATATGCCTAAAGTTTTTGTCCGTGGCCGTTTTTTTTGGGTTATAGCCACACAAACAGCAATTGTTAACTTCTATCTTGGCGGCTTTGGTCCAGCACAATCACTTCTTCGCGCAGACCAAGGAACGTCGCTAACGGTTGCTGGCCTACATGGCACAGCAATGGGGGTTGCATCAATCTTTGCCGGTTATGCCTACCCATATTTCGCACATCGCTTTGGTCGAACCCGTTCGGGCTGGATAGGTCTGACTATTTTTAGTATCGGTTTGATTATGTTTGTTGTTTCGCCCCCTGTGTATCTGACTCTTCCAGCTACATTAATTACTGGCTTCGGTACCTCAATTGTCATAAATGCAGCGATGACTTCCATGTCTCACCATTATGGCAAGGCCGCTGAAGTAGCTATTCCAAAGGCCAACGGAATCGCTTCCGTTGGCTTTGTTCTCGGCACAGCTTTAATTGGAATAATAGCCATTCTCTTTCCAAGTATTTGGCGTGTGGGTTTACTTCTTGCCATTCCCGTAGCGATTGCGCTCTTTGTTATAGGTCGAGATAAAACCGCCGATGATCATGTCCCAGATGAGGATGGGCCTCAGAGTGGAAAGCTCTCACGTAAATTCTGGATTTCATGGTTCGGTTTTGTGACTTGTATTTCAAGTGAGTTTGCCGTCTCGTTCTGGGCAGCGGCATTACTTAAGGATCGCGTGGGATCAAATGCGGCAATCTCAACAACTGCCGTTGCAGCTATCGGCTGCGGAATGATTATTGGGCGATGGTATGGCCCAGGCATGTTAAAGCGCTTGGCCCTAGATGGACAATTACTTACCGCAATTACTACTCAATTTCTAGGCTTTGTTAGCTTCTGGTTTTCGCACACAATGATCATCAGTTTGATTTCCCTATTCACGATTGGTTTAGGTGTCTCAACGCAGTTTGCACTTGCAGCAATTCGCTTGATCTCCTTTAGCGACGGGCGGCCAGATCTTGCAATTGGTCGAACTTCCCTTGCTGCTGGAACTGCAATTGCTGCCGCGCCGTTTCTATTAGGTGTTCTCGGTGATCACTTTGGAATCTCACGGGCATATATTATGGTCCCGGTTTTAATTGCTATTTCATTTGCTATAGTCAAGTTCATACCTTCTAACCCAGTTGAGGCATAATCCATGAACTATAAGACACGCAGAACTGTCACTCTTGTTGTGCTTTTTGGTCTAATTATTTTGATTGCCATCAGCGGGCTTTAAAACTGAAGCAACACTTATATCTGCAGGAATTTCAAGTTTATTTCTATATTTTAGCCAAATAATTAAAGTCGCCAATAACGAGATAGTTCCACAAGCGGCAACTGTTTTGCGAATACCTACAACCTCGGCCATAACGCCAATTAGTGGCGAACCAACCGGTGTTCCGCCCATAAAAATCAACAAATAGATTCCCATGATGCGACCCCTTATGGCCGGATCACTATTTACTTGAACAATTGAATTCGCCATAATCATCGTTGTTAACGCTGAAATCCCACACACTGGCAGCCACATTGCATAGGCCAAATAATTTGGCATAGTTGAAAGAATAATTACTGCGGTAGAAAAAACGCCGCCCGAGAGAATTACATAACGGGTTTCTCGAAATCTCTCTAATCGGGCCGAAGCAATTGCACCTGAAAAAGAGCCGATAGCTACGAAAGTTCCCAGTAATCCATATGACGCTGGGCCTTTATGAAACTCTTTAGTCGCCATTAGCGCATTGAAGATTTGAAAGTTAAGCCCGAAAGTTCCGAGGAAAAATACCATCAACATAACAACGTATACGTCCGGACGCTTTAAGGCATAACGCAGACCCTCACGAACGCTGGTCACGCTCTTTGGTCGATCTTGCTGGAAGAACTCTTTCTCATTTAAAGCTAGCAACGCCGCGATAGCGAAAAGGTATGAAACGCCATTGATAATAAAGGATGGCCCAGTTCCAAAAGCTGCGATTAAGGCACCTGAGACTGCTGGGCCAATTAGGCGGCCGGCGTTGAAATTAGCTGAGTTCAAACTAACGGCATTAGGTAAATCATTGTTGCCCACGATTTCGGCGGCAAATGCCTGTCGAACCGGTGCGTCAATTGCCGTAGAAATTCCAAGAACTGCAGCCAGTGCAAATACGTGCCACAGTTTAATGTGATGAGTCATTACTAATGTGCCCAGGGCTAGCGCAGCGAATGCTCCAAGTGCGTTAGTTGCAACAAGCAGTTTACGTTTGTTAAATCGATCAGCAAATGCACCGCCATGGAGTGAGAAGAAGAGAACTGGCGTGAATTGAATTGCAGTCACAAGGCCTAAATAAGTTCCACTGTGCGTGAGCTCGAGAACCAGCCAATCTTGAGCAACGCGCTGAGCCCAACTTCCAATATTTGAAATAGTATTTGCTGGAAAAAGTAGGCGGTAATTACGGTGGCGAAAAGAACGCCAATTACCATCTTCTTTTACCGAGAATCGCATTACTCTTCTCTCATGGAATCAAATATCCGCCGAGTTGTAACCCTAGTAGCAATTGGAACAATCAGTTGGATAGTAGCTGGAGTGGTCGCCGTCGCAATGAATGCCGATGCGAAAACCATTTGGACATGCATCGTTGGCGCGGTTTTAGGTGCTGCAGGCATTCGATACTCAGTACGCCGCAATCGGCGCAGTGGCATTTAAGCCTCTAGTTGGGAGGCAATACCGCGTAGAACACGGCCTAGACGCTCAGCCTCAGGGCCTGCGGGATGACGGCCATGACGAAGGCCATTTCCAACGCGATCTAAAATCTTAATTGTATCTTCAATCATCGCAGCTAAATCATCTGGATTAACGCGAGAGTTTTCAGCTAGTGATGGCGGTGCATCCACAATGTGAACTGACATCGCTTGAGGCCCTTTACGGCTATCGGCGACACTAAACTCCAACTTAGTTCCAGGCTTAACTGTTGAAACGCCTTCAGGAAGTGAAGAAGCGGCTAGGTAAACATCTTCGCCCTCATCGTTTGCGATAAAGCCAAAGCCTTTTTCGAGTGAAAACCATTTAACGCGGCCTGTAGGCATGGGGATGGCTCCTTAAGGTTTTTATATGTACGTGTGTAGCCGCGGGGTGCGGACAGGTGATTAGTTTAACAGAGGAGAGGTGAAGGTCGCTTCCGAGTGAGCGCCGCAGCCGTGGTCAACGGAGACAACGCGTGCATCTTCAGGAGAGATTGCGTTGGCACAGACGCCGAAAGTTGAGCGTAATGAGCCCGCAATTTGAATAAAGAAACCACATGAATAACAGGGCTTTGGCGCAATCTCTGCCATAGGAGATTTAGGCCCACGGTCTCCTTCATACCAACGCTTTGCCGCTTGATCACGGCCTTCGATAGACATAACTCGTGCGCGACCAAATCCAAGTTCGATTGCCATAGCAGTATCTAAATCTTCATCAGCGGGAAGTGCTTGTGCGCCAGGTACTAGTCGCGCATCATCGAGTGAACTTGGAACAATGTCACCAACACCAACATCACCTGGTTGAATTCGATCGCGATATGGAATCCAGTCTGGTGCAATTAACGCATCGGGTCCTGGGAGAACAACAACATCGCAAATTGTTGGCTCTGCATCAACATCAACTTTTGCAACAGTTACACACCAACGCCAACCTTTGTAGCCAGCTAGTTTTGCTTCGAAGAGATATGTCGCGACTCGATCTTCATCATCGAATTCAACGGATACAAATTTACCAATTTCAGATTCGCCATGAAGTTCATCGATGATTGCACTGCGGGCAAGGTCGGTGGCATCAAAGGATGCACCCTTCTCGGGAGCGTTTTGAGCTTTTTTAAATAACGACTTCTTGGCCATGGAATAAGGATAAAGCAGAACGCCGCCCCCGTGTTAATTGAGGACGGCGTTCAGCGCTTCTAGGTGAAAAGGGCCTTAGAAGTCCATATCTCCGCCGCCTTGTGGCATTGGTGCTGGATTCTTTTCTGGCTTATCTGCAATAACCGCTTCAGTTGTAATGAAGAGTGCTGCAATTGATGCCGCATTTTGAAGTGCAGAGCGTGTGACCTTAGCTGGATCGATGATGCCAGCCTTAATCATGTCTACATATTCTCCAGTTGCCGCATTTAAACCTTGGCCTGAAGGCAAGTGGCGAACTTTCTCAACTACAACTCCACCTTCAAGACCTGCGTTAATTGCAATCTGCTTAAGCGGAGCTTCGATTGCGAATTCAACAATCTTGGCACCAGTTGCTTCATCGCCAACGAGTGATAACTTCTTAAATACTGCTGTACCTGCTTGGAGAAGTGCAACGCCACCACCGGCGACGATTCCCTCTTCAACTGCAGCCTTGGCATTTCGCACTGCATCTTCAATGCGGTGCTTGCGCTCTTTGAGTTCAACCTCAGTCGCAGCGCCTGCCTTGATAACAGCTACGCCACCAGCAAGCTTTGCAAGACGCTCTTGTAGCTTCTCACGGTCATAGTCTGAATCACTCTTTTCAATCTCTGAACGAATCTGCGCGACGCGGCCCTTAATAAGTGCATCGTCGCCAGCGCCTTCAACGATTGTTGTCTCGTCCTTGCTGATAACAACTTTGCGAGCGCGGCCCAAAAGTTCTAGCCCAGCTTGATCAAGCTTGAGACCAACTTCTTCTGAGATAACCGTAGCGCCTGTAAGGATCGCAATATCTTGCAACATCGCTTTGCGACGATCGCCAAAGCCTGGGGCTTTAACGGCAGCTGAGCGGAAAGTTCCGCGAATCTTGTTTACTACCAACGTTGCAAGAGCTTCGCCTTCAACATCTTCGGCGATAATTGCAAGTGGCTTACCTGATTGCATAACTTTTTCAAGTACAGGTACTAAATCTTTAATGTTTGTGATCTTTGAGTTAGCGATTAATACGTAAGCATCCTCTAAGACAACTTCCATTCGATCTTGATCGGTAACAAAATATGGAGAGATGTAACCCTTATCAAAGCGCATACCTTCAGTGAGCTCTAGCTCAAGGCCAAAAGTATTTGACTCTTCAACGGTGATGACGCCCTCTTTGCCAACTTTGTCCATTGCTTCGGCAATCATTTCGCCGATAGTTACATCTGCTGCTGAAATCGATGCAGTTGCAGCAATCTGCTCCTTTGAATCAACACTCTTTGCCATTGATAGAAGTTCGGCAACGATTGCTTCAACAGCTTTTTCGATTCCTCGCTTGAGTGCCATTGGATTTGATCCGGCAGCGACGTTACGTAGACCTTCGCGCACTAGTGCTTGAGCTAATACAGTTGCAGTTGTTGTTCCATCTCCTGCAACATCATCAGTCTTCTTAGCAACTTCTTTAACTAGCTCTGCGCCAATCTTTTCCCATGGATCTTCTAAATCAATCTCTTTTGCAATTGAAACGCCATCATTAGTAATTGTTGGGGCGCCCCACTTCTTCTCGAGGACAACGTTACGTCCGCGAGGCCCGAGGGTTACTTTGACCGCATCGGCCAAAATGTTCATTCCGCGCTCTAATCCGCGGCGTGCTTCTTCATTAAAGGCAATCTGCTTAGCCATGAGTACTGCTCGCTTTCCTTTTATCGTGCGTTGAGCGGGGGCTTTATCACTCGCACCCCGAGAGTGCTAACGCCAAATCTAGAGGAGTTATTTCCGGTGCGCAAAACGGCGAGGAGGGTCAGCGGGCGATACGGGTGGACATACGGGCCTCGCGCAGGCGGCGAAGGCGTTTTACCAGCATAGGAGCGGCCATTAGGGCATCTTCCCGGTCGATCAAGTCATTGAGGAGTTGGTAGTAGCGCGCAGCGCTCAGGTCGAAAAGCTCTTTAATTGCCGCCTCTTTAGCCCCTGCGTAGCGCCACCAGCTGCCTTCAAAATCAAGGATGCGGGTTTCTAAATCGCTTAAGCCGCTGTGCATTGTTGGCTCTTCTTGTGCGGACATGATGCTAATCGTATCGGGGGCGAGCGCGAAAGTGTGGGATTTACAACCTACTTAAAATCATCTCGATATCGCTCACTTTGGTCCAAGGGTTAACAATTGCAAATCGCAGAATTGGTTGGCCGTGATGCGATGACGGTGGAATGAAACCAACTTGATCGGCAAGTAATTGATCTGACCAGTTGTTGTAATCCTTTGCTTCCCAACCTTTGCGAATAAAAGCAACGATGGAAAGTTCGGGTTCGCAAATTAGTTCAAGATGTGGATGCGCTCGCACTAATTCTGCAGCGGCTTGTGCAACAGTAATCGTGTGCTCCATTGCATCGGTATATGCATCCGTGCCATGTGCGGCTAATGAAAACCAAAAAGGCAGTCCGCGCGTACGGCGTGTTAATTGAATTGCATAATCCGATGGTGACCAAGCACCATCTTTTAAAGTATCTAAGTATGAGGCGTGCTGTGAATGTACCGCACGCGCAAGTTCGGGTTCGCGATAAATAAGTGCACATGCATCAAAGGGTGCAAATAGCCATTTATGTGGATCAACGATAAATGAGTCGGCCTCCTCGACGCCATCAAATTTCGCTCGCACCGAGGGTGCACATAGCGCCGCTAACCCATATGCACCGTCAACATGGAACCAGATACCACGATCATGTGCGGCGGCACCGATTCCCTTTAAGTCATCGATAATTCCTAAATTAGTTGTCCCTGATGTTGCCACGACAGCAAAAACGCGCGAACTAGTTGTTGTATGAAGTCCATCGATTGCTGTAGCAACGGCCGATCCCATTAACTTTCCATTTGCAGCAACCGGAACTTTCAATACATCTACATCCATAACATTTGCAGCAGTAACGATTGATGAGTGCGCCTCTTCACTACAAGCGATTACCCAACGCGTTGCTTGCGGGTGTTTTTTGCGTGCCTCAGCCCGAGCGACAACCAGTGCTGAAAGATTTCCCATTGTGCCGCCTTGAACAAAAACTCCACCGGCCGATTGTGGCAATCCAGCTAAATCCGACAACCAACGCAGTGCTTGGTTTTCAGCAAAGACCGCACCTGCTCCCTCTTGCCAAGATCCTCCATAGAGTGCACTCGCGCCGACAACTAAATCAAATAAGTTTGCATACTCACTCGGCGCCGAAGGGATAAAAGCCAAGTTACGGGGGTGATCGGTAGATATACAGGCTTTAGCTAAAACGCTCGTGAAAACTTCAAGGGCGTGATGTCCGCCAAGTCCGCGGGCGGTAATCGTGTTGCCGACCTCTGAAAATAAATCCTCTGCCGTGCGCGGTCCATCGAGTGGAGGATCATTTTTTAGTCGATCAAGACTGTATGCCAATACCTCTTGGGCAAGGGCCTCAACTTCGGCCGTGAATTCATGCACTTTTGGCCGCCTTTTTAATAATATTTCGAAGCATAGTTGGAAAAACGAAGAAGTGAAATGGCGATATTGCATACCAATAGAGCTGTCCACCGAGACCCCGAGGATTAAAAGTGGCCTCCTGAACAATTCGAGTCTTCCCATTTTCTTGTGAAACTGTGAACTCCAGCCAAGCTTTGCCAGGCAAAACCATTTCAGCATAAAGTTTCAAGCGATGGCCTTGCTCGAGAGCTTCAACTCTCCAAAAATCTAAACTCTCTCCAACGCGTAAATAATCTGGATCGCGACGCCCACGGCGTAAACCAACGCCACCTACAAAACGATCTAAAACTCCACGCCCCCACCATAGGAAATCTGATCCGAACCATCCATGCTCTCCACCGATGCCCTCAATTTGGCGCCAAATTTTTTCGATGTCTACATCTGTAACTGCTTCTCGGCGATCGCTGAGAACGCTCTCACCTGCCCATGCCGGATCTCCCTGTGCTTTTTGCCATGGCGCAGTTGGTGCAGATGCATCCGACCAACGGGTTTCAACGCCGTGTTCGGTAATTTTAGAAAGCGCCAAGTTAATTGCAGTTGCCACATCTGTAAGTCCGCCTTGAGGAGGTGGAATAAGTGCATCAATACTCTTAGCTGGATCTGCAACAACTTCACTAATTAATGATCCAACAAGTGGTCGTGCAAGGGCAGTTGGTACAGGTGTAACCAAACCAATCCACAAACTAGAAAGTCCTGGCGTTAGTACTGGAACTTTAATTATCCAACGCTTCTTTAAGCCAGAGAGTTTGGCGAACTTTTGCATCATGTCGGCATACGTGAGTACTTCTGGCCCTCCAATATCAAAAACTTTTCCCACTGGCTCTTTTAAAATCGCGGCGCGCTTTAAGTAATACAAGACATCGCGAATAGCAATAGGGTGAGTTTTATTCATAACCCATTTCGGTGTTGTCATGATTGGCAAACGATGCGTTAAGTGGCGCAACATTTCAAAGCTAGCCGAACCCGATCCAATAATGATTCCAGCGCGTAACTCCATCACTGGTACCGACGTACTTGCTAACTCTGCACCTGTACGAGCGCGCGACGCTAAATGCTTGCTGATATTTACATCGTTTGCGATACCGCCCAAATAAACTATCTGAGATACACCAGCGGCTTCAGCGGCCCTCGCAAAATCGCGCGCCATCTCGGCTTCAATTTCTTGAAAGTTTGGCCCTAAATTAATTGAGTGCAATAAGTAATATGCGGTGTGAATTCCAGCTAATGCCCGATCCAAATCGCTGCGATTCTCAGCGCTTCCTTCGCAGATTTCTACGGCACTTGCCCAGGGTTGGCCCTTTACTTTGTTACGATCACGCACCAGAATTCGAATATCAAATTTTTCATCGACTAAAGCGCGAACTAATCGACCTCCTACATAGCCAGATGCGCCAGTAATAAGGTATGTGCGGGTTTGGATTGGAGCACTCATGCTTAGAAGCCTAGACTCAGGCGCATGCAAAGGAAACTTGAAAAACCGCGCGTGGTTATTCTTGGTGCCGGCTTTGGTGGCCTAACTGCCGCCAAAGCAATGGCTGAATTTGCCGATGTGATACTTGTTGACCGACATAACTTTCAAACTTTTCTCCCACTTTTGTACCAAGTCTCAACTGCCGGTCTTGCCGCCGATCACGTTGCACATCCAGTCCGTGGCGCACTTCGTAAAACAGGAGTTGCTTTTCGAATGGGATCTCCGATTTCAGTTGATCACAAAAATAAAACCATTAAGTTAGATAGCAGCGAAACCCTTGAATTCGACCATCTTGTCGTCGCGCTTGGATCAGTAACGGCCGACTTTGGAATCCCTGGCGTTCATGAGAACGCTCTCGGGATGAAAAGTGTTCATGAGGCGATCACAATCCGTGCCGAGGTAATGCGTCGCTTCGAGGATCTCTGTCGCTTCGAGGATGAGACTACTTTTTCAATTGCAGTAGTTGGGGGCGGGCCTACTGGAGTTGAGATGGCTGGCGCTTTCGCTGAACTTGTTCGGGGACCATTAAAAAATGATCAAGCACATGCCGCGGCCCACATGGATATTTATTTAATTGAAGCTGGACCACGGTTGTTGCCTAGTTTTTCAGAGAGCCTTTCAGCGCGCACAAAGGCAGATCTTGAAAAACTTGGCGTGAAGGTTCGCCTTAATACTGCAGTTGCGCACATCAAGCCAAACGTTATCGAGATTAAAGAAGGGGAATCAATTCAAGCGCAGGTGATAATTTGGGCCGCTGGAGTACAGGGCGAACCAACTGGAGCACGATTAAACCTTCCGCTAGTAAATTCACGCATAGATGTTGAAGATTCACTTCAAGTTAAAAACTATCCATACATGTGGGCGATCGGTGACATCGCTGGAATAAAAGGGAAAGATGGACGCTTCTTGCCGATGGTCGCCCCAGTCGCCCTGCAGCAAGGAAAATTTGTTGCCCAGCAGTTGCGGAGAATTATTAAAACCCAACCTTTACTGCCCTTCGTTTATCGCGACAAAGGTTCGATGGCAACCATTGGCCGCCACAAAGCCGTCGTAGAAGTGAAGAGTTTTAAATTAGTAGGCATTCCAGCTTGGTATGCCTGGCTATTTTTACATCTGTTCTATCTTTTAGGCGGGCGCAATAAGATTGGAACCGTGGCCGATTGGACGTGGAACTACTTAACTTTCGATCGAGGTAACCGACATATTATGGATTCGATGTAATGCCAGATTACATAAACCTTCGCGGCCACCAAGTTTATAGTTATGAGTGGGAAAATGATGGTGAGGCCGTGGTTTTACTTCACGGAGGCTTAAGCAAGACATCTAGCTGGGATTACTTGATGGTCCCTCCCCTTGAAGATGAGTTTCATGTTTTTGCCTATGATCGAACTGCCCATGGTTTTACTGGAGATTTACCTGGAAGTCTGCACTTTGAATTTCAAGCCCAAGAGGCCATTGCTTATTTAGAGGACGTTGTTAAAGAGCCCGCACATTTAATTGGGTGGAGTGATGGCGGAAATATCGCGCTAATGGTTGCAATCCAACGCCCCGACCTTGTTAAATCAATTGTTGCAATCGGTGCAAATTTTCACTTTAGCGGGGTTATGCAGGCTTTCGGCGACCCCGAGATTTCCGAAGATGATCAAGCTGAATACAACTTAATCTCCCCCGATGCACCGCATACCTTGCTTGAAAAAACTATTCGTATGCATGCCATTTGGGAGAGTGAACCGACCCTTACGCTCGAGGAAATTTCCGCAATCCAATGCCCCGTGCTTGTTCTAGTTGGTGACGATGATGTAATCAATCATTCGCATACGATCGCTCTTTTTGAAGCTCTACCCTTGGGGCAATTGGCTGTTATTCCGGGTACATCACACATAGTTGTTAAAGAAAAACCCGGGTTAATGAATGCTGTGATTCTTCAGTTCTTAGAGGATTTAAGTTATCCGATTACTCGCTCGCCTGTACGGCGAACTAACAATCAATCGGAGTAATTTTTCCATTCGTGACATCATAAATGGCGCCGCCAACTACAACACCTTCATTTAATAGTGGATAAGAGCGAACGCGATTTACATCTTCAACTAAAGCTTTTATCTGATCATTTACCGTGCGGAACTCAAGGCTGCGAGTATCGACTCCATGCTCCTTTTGAATCAGTGCGTGAATATCGGCTTCCTCGCCCATCGCCATTCGACAGTTAGTGTGAGGCATAATCAAAATACGTTTAACCCCCAATAAATAAGTTGCTAGTACCAAAGTACGTAAAACATCCTCAGTTACTCTCGCACCAGCATTGCGCAGAATCTTGGCGTCACCTGATCGCATTCCAACTACCGAAAGTGGATTAATGCGCGAATCCATGCATGTAACAATCGCTAAAGCTTTTTGAGCTACACCGGTTAACGCTGAATATTTAAAACTTTTGATGTACTCATCATTTGCGGCGAGCGCATCAGCGAACTCTTCATGTGGAAAGTGCGGCATAAACCACTCCTTTACCTAAAACCTGCGAGCCCCCCGTCAGGATTGAACTGACGACCTGCGCATTACAAGTGCGCTGCTCTACCACTGAGCTAGAGAGGCCTACGTGCGAACACGTATCGGTCTTTCGACCAGCGGCAATTATGGCAGTGAGTTGCAAAATCTAGAAATCGAGAACTGGGGGATGGGCAAAGGGTAGGTTTAACCCGTGAGATTAGGCGTATTGGATGTGGGATCTAACACGATCCACCTACAAGTAATGGATGCTCATATCGGAGCCCGACCAACGCCGACCACCAATTACAAAGTCGAACTCCGACTGACTCAATATCTCAATAAATCAGGGACAATCTCTGCCGAGGGCATCAAGCTACTTCATGAAGCGATTGCAGGTGCAGTGGCACATGCTCGGGAAAACAACACTGATGAAGTTTTAGCTTTTGCAACATCTGCAGTCAGAGATGCCAAGAATAGTGCAAGCATTATTCAAGAGATTAATGAACGTCACCAGATTGACTTACAAATTCTCACTGGTGATGAAGAAGCTCGAATGACCTTTCTTGCAGTACGCCGATGGTTTGGGTGGTCGGCCGGAAAATTACTCATGCTCGACATCGGAGGGGGATCTCTAGAGATCGCATCTGGAGTAGATGAAAGCCCGGAAGCTACGCTGTCATTGCCATTAGGTGCTGCACGGTTGACTAGGGATTTTTTAAGTGGCGACCCATACTCTTCAAAAGATGTTAAATTCTTACATAGCTACGTTGTTAGTATTCTTGAAGAAAAACTCCCTGCAATTCTTCGCTCCCATGATGCCAACCATTTTGTTGCTACGAGCAAAACATTTCGAACTCTAGCCCGACTTTCCGGACATTGGTTTAGTGAGAATCCTAAGTATTTAGAGATTGCCAACCTCGAAGCAATGACTACGAAACTTGCCCTCATGAACGATAAAGCAAGGGCCGAGTTGCCTGGAGTTTCAAGTAGTAGAGCCCAGCAAATTGTCGCCGGTGCGATAGTTGCACACTCAATCATGGACGTCTTAGACATAAACAGAGTTGAAATCTGCCCATGGGCACTACGTGAGGGAATTGTCTTGCGAAGGTTAGATTGGCTTCAGGGATAATTTAAGTAGCGGGTGCATCAATCCAGTCAATTGCAATGATTTCACCATCTCGATGATGCAGTACCCAGGACTCCGCCGGTTTTAAATCGGGACCAAGCTCTTTAAAATTCTTCTTTCCAACTAACTTCTTGAGCAATTTTGGCAAGATTGGGTTATGACTACAGATAATTGCGCTTTGCCCTCTGTCCATGAGGTCTTGTACATAATCAAGGGCAACTTCCTTATCTCGAGCGAATTCATATTCGCTCAAGTCTGATGAAAAGATTGGATGCATATTCAATGAACGTGTCATTGGTTCGATAGTCTCTATACAGCGCATAGCATCGGAAGAGTGAACCACTTCAATGGCATAGGGTAAGTACTTCGATAAAAGCCGTTTTGCTTGAATCTGCCCAACATTGCCCAACGGGCGATCGCCATCATCGCCATCCCAATCTTCGCGCTTTATAGCTTTAGCGTGGCGCAGAAGTACTAAAGGTGTGGTTCCAGTTCCAAACTCTAGAAAGAAATCAACGATTGCTCGATCATCATCGAGAGTTAATTTCAATCTGGCCTCTGCTGGAGACAGCCAAAGAATCTCATCAACTTCCTGCGGATTTGGTTTTCCAGTGGCCTCACCAACAGCCTGTGCAGACCAATATTTAACAAGCTTAGTAACACCATCGGCAACGTAGGTCGCGTGCCCGATTTCAGGTCCGAAGACTGCGTCATAACCCGTCTCTTCCATCACTTCACGATGAGCACAGCCAATCATCGTTTCATTGGGATCTAACTTGCCTTTTGGAAGTGACCAATCGTCATATCGCGGCCGGTGAATTAAGGCGATCTCTAACTTCTTTTTTGCATCAATGCGATATAAAACAGCGCCAGCAGCGTAAATAACCGTATCTTCGTTTGGCATCAACTATCCATTCTTTGCATATAACTTAATCATTGTGGCGTGAAGATTGTTTAGTGGTTTGCCCTGATCGTCGTAGTTTTTTCTAACCCATTCGACTCCAGTCAACTCCCAGCTTGAAGTTTGATCTGAAAGACCCAAATCAAGGATCCTTTGCAACCTTTGGTGATGTTCCTTCTTATCTATTCGAATTAAACTCTCGACGCGCCGATCTAAATTACGCCCCATTAAATCCGCACTTCCTATCCAATATTCATGATTGCCATCATTTAAGAAATGAAAGATACGTGAATGCTCAAGAAAGCGACCTAAAACAGATTTAACCGTAATATTTTCTGACAATCCTTTTATTCCAGGTTGAACTGCACAAATACCGCGAATCAAGAGTTCTATCTTTACGCCAGCTTGAGATGCTTCATAGAGTTTAGTTACAAAATCCTCATCGAGAATCGAGTTAAGTTTAAACTGGATGCCGGCTGGTTTACCTGACTTGGCATTCTGAATTTCCCGATCAATACGTTCTGTAATTCCTGAGCGAAGTGTTCGAGGTGCCACGAGAAGGCGAGAATAAGTGTATTGAGGAGCAAAACCAGATAGTTGATTGAAGAGTTTAGTTAAATCCTCCGCGAGTTCGATATCGGCACTTAACATTCCAAGATCCTCATAAATGCGAGCAGTCTTTGGATTGTAATTACCTGTTCCGACATGACAGTAGCGTCGCCAGCCAGATGGTTCATCGCGCACTATGAGGGATAACTTTGCATGCGTCTTTAAGCCCATGAGGCCGTACACCACATGCACTCCCGCAGCTTCAAGTTTTCTCGCCCATCGGACGTTTGCCTGCTCATCAAAGCGTGCACGGATTTCAATGACTGCCAATACTTCCTTTCCGGCTTCTGCGGCCTCAATTAGCGCTTCAACTATCGGTGAGTCGCCAGACGTTCGATAGAGCGTCTGTTTGATTGCTAATACATGAGGATCTTGGGCCGCACTTTGTAGAAAGTGCACGACCGATGAAGTGAAGGATTCATAGGGGTGGTGAAGCAGAATCTCACCTTGGCGAATTGCTGCGAAAAATAGATCCGTGTCTCGTGGATCAACCTCTGAAAGGGATTTGGCTGTTCGTGACCTAAAATTCTCATATTTTAGGTCTGGGAGTCCAAGGTCTGCAATCTTATTGAGTGCAGTCAGGTCAAGTGGAAGTGGCATATGAAAAATATTTTCTTCGCTAACGTCTAGTTCGCTTGCTAAACGATTGATTAAACGCGCATCGACGCCACTCTCAACTTCAAGTCGCACTGGTGGCCCAAATCGGCGTCTCGAGAGCTCTTGTTCAAGTGAGAGTAAAATGTCATCTGAATCTTCTTCATCTAATTCTAATTCTAAGTCTTGGTTTCGAGTGATTCGAAATGAATAATGTTCCTGAATCAGCATTCCAGGGAAAAGTTCTTGCAAATTAATCGCAATTAGTTCTTCAATAGATATGAAGCGCATCGACCCTCTTTTAGCGGTTGCAATAAAGCGCGGGAGAATTCCCGGCACCTTAACGCGAGCAAAAAACTCTTCGTGCGACTCTGGATTTTTTACAATCACGGCCAGATTTAGCGAAAGCCCAGAAATATAAGGAAATGGGTGGGATGGATCGACGGCAAGCGGTGTGAGCACTGGATGTATGCGCTCGTGAAAGAATTTATCCAAGTAGGTTTTTTCAGTCTGATCTAGTCCGTCCCAATTTAGGAATTCAATTCCATGTACCTTGAGCTTTGGAATAATGTCATCGCGCAAAATCTTTGTCTGCCGCTCGATTAGAGCTTTAGTATGAAGTGAAATCTCCTTCATTAAATCTTTTGGGGCAAATCCGGCAACATTTGGCGTTGAAATCTCATTTTCAATTTTGCTCATGAGGGTTGCCACCCGCACCATAAAAAACTCGTCGAGATTCGATGAAAAAATTGATAGAAACCGCACTCGCTCCAAAAGTGGAATGTTTGGATCTTCGGCCAACTCCAAGACGCGCGCGTCAAAGTCGAGCCAGCTAAGCTCTCTGTCGGTGATATTCTCAAACTTCATGGCTTTATTCTCCATATGGCGAGTGAACTGCGAATGTCTAGAGTGTGGACAATTAGTAAACCAATGAAGATTTCGCGCCAAATGGGCCTAACTGGCAGACTTAAGCCCATGGTCACGAACTACTGGATGAGCCCTGAGACCACCTCGGTTAATCGTTTGCCCATGCTCAATATTGAGCATATTGAGAAGATCTCACTCGATGGTACGTGGCGCTTTCAGTTGCTCCGTAGCCCACTAGATCACATCGGCAAGAAGTGGTCCTCGATTCCAGTGCCCGGTCTATGGACAATGCAGCCAGAGAGCGACGTCTTCTTCGATAAGCCGATTTACACAAATGTTCAGATGCCTTTTGAGGAGCAACCACCTTTTGTTCCAGCCGAAAACCCGCACGGTATTTATGAGCGTGATTTTGAAGTTCCAGAGAGTTGGAAAGATAAGCGAATTGTTTTGCACTTAGGTGGATATGAATCAGTAGCACTGATCTATATCAATGGCATTGAGGTCGGACTCACTAAAGACTCACGTCTTGCCGCCGAATTCGATGTAACGAAATATCTGCGTAGAGGATCAAATGTAGTCCGAATCGATGTTACTAAATGGTCAGATGCAACTTTCATCGAAGATCAAGATCAATGGTGGCATGGTGGCATTACGCGTTCGGTAAAACTATTTGCCACGCACAAAGTCTTTATTGAACGATTTTTCACAACGACAGGGCTTGAAAAAGATTTCACTACCGGAACGTTAGATATCCGCGCGCAGATAACATCAATCGATAACCTATCAACCGATGGCTACACATTAAGGGTCAACATCGAAGAGTTACCTAAAGTTAAGTCGGCACAGCTATCCAAGACGCTCCACACTTTTACTGCTCCTATTTGGACTGATTACAATGAAGAGTTACGAAATGCCAGCAACGCATATTTTCATGGGAAATTCTGGGCCGGCGATATGCCGCAAAAAACACGCGCCTTCATTGAAAAAGCCGAGCCCCCTCCAGCTGGTGCTATTGAGTTTAAAACAACCCTCCCTCGTATCAAGCCCTGGTCAGCTGAAAATCCCCAGTTATATACGTTAAATATTGAGCTCTGCGATCCCACGGGACAAGTTGTAGAAGTTTCATCTCAACGAATTGGCTTCAGGTCGGTAAAGGTCGTTGGCTGCGATTTATTGATTAATGGAAAAGCTGTAATTTTCTACGGAATTAATCGACATGATTTCAATCGATATACCGGGCGCGCGTTAACTCGCGACGATATGCGTGAGGATTTACTTGAACTCAAGCGCTGGAACTTCAACGCGGTGCGAACCTCGCACTATCCAAACGATGCAGCCTTCTTAGATCTCTGTGACGAGTTGGGCTTTTATGTGATCGGTGAGGCAAATATTGAGTCTCACGCATTTATCTCCTCAATATGTAATGATCCAAAGTATTTAACCGCATTCGTCGACCGAGTTGGTCGAATGATTCAACGCGATATTCATCATCCAGCGGCCGTGATGTGGTCACTCGGAAATGAATCAGGTGCCGGGACTAATCATGAGGCCGCGGCGGCATATGCGCGCGCCTTCGATCCCTCCCGCCCACTGCATTATGAGGGCGGCATCCGCGGCAACTGGATGGGTAGTCATTCGCTGACTGATGTAATCGCACCAATGTATCCAGCAATTAGCGCAATTAAAGAGTATGCAACCTCCAGTAAAGCCGATCGCCCATTAATCATGTGTGAGTACTCACATGCAATGGGAAATTCAAATGGAACTTTGGCCGAGTACTGGGAAGTTATCGAATCAACTCCTGGCCTACAAGGTGGATTTATTTGGGAGTTCTGGGATCACGGGCCTGTGCAGACTTTGCCCAATGGAACTACCCGCAATGCATATGGTGGAGATTACGGCGAGAAAAAGCATGATGGAAACTTTTGTTGCGATGGAATGGTTTTCCCAGATCGCACCGCAAAGCCTGCCATGCATGAGTTCAAGGCGATTGCCGCACCTGCAAAAATCACTGCAGTCAAAGCATCTACCGGTAATTTTAAGATTTTCAATAAAAACTTCTTTAATGATTTAGCTGCCTATGAAGTGCACTGGTCTATTACTCGAGATGGCATTATTTCCGATGGTGGCAAAGTGAAGCTCCCTAAAGTCGGCCCCCGTAAAACTCTTGCATTTAAAGTTAAATCAACTCTCTTAAACAAAGTCGATGGTTTAGGCGAGAGATTCATAACTTTCACTATCGTGCGTATCGCCAGTACTGCTTGGTCCTCTTCGATGAGTGAGGTCGGCTGGAATCAACTTCCACTTCCTTCCCGAGCCTTGAGCGTTAAAGCGGCCAAGTACTCGGAGTTATTTACTAACGTGATCGATGACTATGGTCAGATAGTTATGCCTCATGGAGTATTAGCACCGGTTCTATCTCTCTGGCGTGCTCCAACTGATAATGATCGCATTGGTCACATCGCAACTAAGTGGAGCCGTTGGGGCCTGCGCGATATTGAGCGAACCGACTGTGTTGTTTCTCAAAGCGGAACGAACGTCAAGATTACAAATACATGGCAGACCAGTACTGGAATTAAAATTAATCACACACAAGTGATCACTCCAGTCGCTGGTGGTTTTAGAGTTAAAGAGAGTGTTGTTCTGCCAAAGTTACTAGCTGATGTTGCACGTGTCGGTACTAGTTTCGAATTAAAAGGCGACCTATCTGATCTGACATGGTTTGGCTCGGGGCCACATGAGTCATATCCTGATAGAAAGATTGCGCGCATCGGACGATACATCTCGAGCGTTGCCAACCAATACATCCCATATGTGCGTCCTCAGGAAAATGGTGGGCACAATGGCGTGCGGTGGTTTGAACTCACAAACGCTGCTGGACATGGGCTTCGGATTCAATTATCCAAACCCTCGCAGGTATCGGTGACCCCTAACCGCGCCGTTGATTTGGCCGATGCCACGCATGATGTAGAAGTAAATGCCTGTGGAAACACGGTTGTCCATATTGATGCCGCTCACCGTGGCGTAGGTACGGCCTCATGTGGCCCTGACACGATTGATAAATACATTATTAAAACCGGCTTACATACGTGGGAGTGGGTCGTTACTTCAATCTCTGATTGATTAATCTAAGTGAGTTAGCGGCCAATGAATCGCAATTGGATACTTACAACTACGTCCATCACCTGATGATTTCCCACGAGCACGACGCCACATCCATGGGATAACAAAGCCTATAAACCAGAGCGCGGTAATCAATGCACGAAAAGCCTTTGGTTGAGGCTTTGCTGGTGGCAATGGATCCCGCCACCTGGCATCAAAAGGCAGGCCTATTAACTCAAGTACGGCTTGTGCAACACGGTCGTGCCCCATTGCATTCAGATGCAATCGATCAAATGCTAAGAAGCGGCGATCGCTAAAGGCGACTTCTTCATTCGCATCGGCGATAATCGCACCCACTTCAAAACCTACCGCGCGAACATTTCGATTGAATTCGCTAAAGCGTTCTTCCCACATCTTTGCTGACCGGCCCGTATTGCCAGTTTTCTCTAACACTGTAAATATTAAGATTGTCGCACCCGATGCCGCCAAGCGTCGCACTGCATCGGCATAGACCGGCAATACAAGTTCGGGTTTGTAGCCTGGTCTGATTACATCATTGGCGCCGGCATGAAAAGATATAAGTGTGTCGGGTCCGGTTACTTGCGCAATTGCCGCATCAACTTGTTCGTCAAAGACTTGACGCACAAGTTTTCCGCGAATAGCTAAATTGGCATACGTAAAATCGGGATGATACTTGGCCATAATGTCGGCAACGCGATCGGCCCAACCACGGTATTGACCATGTCTTTTCTCATCACATATGCCCTCGGTGTATGAGTCGCCAAGGGCAATAAAACGCTGGTAGTTCACTGCAATTACCCCTTACGGCGGGCCTGGTCTACGAAGAAGAGTGCGATAGCGGTTGCAACGCTGGCATTGAGTGATTCAGTTGTTGCACTTATAGGAATTGAGATTACAAGATCGCATTTCTCACGTGTTAAGCGGGCTAAACCTTTACCTTCGCTGCCGACAACAATCATGATTGGCTCAGTTGCAAGTTTCATCCCGCTAATAACCTCTTCAGATTCGCCATCTAGGCCAATAACAAAGAGACCCTCTTTTTTAGCTGCATCTATCGTGCGTGCCAAATTAGTTACTTGGGCAATTGGCAGACGTGCTGCTGCGCCAGCCGATGACTTCCATGCCGCTGCTGTCATAGATGCTGCGCGGCGCTCGGTCATGACTACACCTGCGGCACCAAATGCTGCGGCGCTACGAATAATTGCACCTAAGTTACGTGGATCAGTTACGCCATCAAGTGCCACGACCAGTGCTGGATATTTTGCACGCTGCATAATCTCTTCATAGCTTGAGTATTGAAAAGGTTTAATCGCCAGAATAATTCCTTGGCTGTTAGGTGAAATACCTTCGACCTCTGCCCGGTGGGCTTCACGAATTGGTAAACCTAAGTGAAGAGCTAACTTTAAAGACTCTGCAACACGATCATCGACCTCAATGCTGCGTGCGACTAGCAACTCAGTTGAAGGAACGCTCTCGCGCAACGCTTCTAGTACGGCGTTACGACCGGCAACAATTTCACCTCTGGGACGATCACCTCTTGGTGCGCGCGGTGCTCTAATCTCTTTGCCATCACTGCGACCGGTCGTTACTTTGCCGGCTCCTCGAGTTGTAGTTTTGCTGGAACTCTTTTTAGCAACAGCTTTTTTACGTTTTGCAGCGGCGTGATATGGACGATCTTCAGCTTTAGGGGTTGGTCCTTTTCCAGTAAGACGCTTTTTATTCTTGCCACCAGTCCCAGTAGATGGCCCCTTTTTCGATGCGCGAATTGCGCCTTTACGGGATGAATTTCCGGCCATCGTTAGCTCTTTTCCATAATCGACCAACGTGGCCCTTGTGCAGTGTCCTCAATTGTAATTCCTATTGCGAGCAGTCCATCACGGATGGCATCTGAGGCCGCAAAATCCTTGCGTTCGCGGGCAGATGTACGCTCTGCTAAAGCCAATTTAATTACGCCATCCAGCGCAGATGTTAGATCGGCCGAAGAGCTCTCTGCGTAACGCGGATCGAATGGATCGCATCCTAAAACCTCTAAAGCGCCGCGAATTTCACTGGCGTTCTTGGAAATGGCCGCTTTATTACGATCGGTGATGGCTTGATTTCCAAGGCGTAGATTCTCTGAAATCGTTGCAAGACCGGCCGGGACAGCTAAGTCATCATTCATCGCCGAAGTAAATGCTTGACTAAGAACTGGTTCAGGAACTTCTTCAAGAATTTGGCTCGCGCGCTTTAAGAAGTTTTCAATTCGTCGAAACGCCACTGCAGATTCATCGAGGGCTGATTCGGAATACTCCAACATCGAACGGTAGTGCGCGCTTCCTAAATACCAGCGAAGTTCAATCCCGCGCACGCGCTGCAAAATAACTTCAACCAAAAGTGAGTTGCCAAGTGATTTACTCATCTTCTCACCTGACTGGGTTACCCAAGCGTTGTGTAGCCAACGTTTAGCAAAGCCATAACCTGCAGCTTCGGACTGAGCAATTTCATTTTCGTGGTGTGGGAAAATTAAATCTAAGCCTCCGCCATGAATATCAAAGCTCTCACCCAGATATACATGCGCCATCGCAGAGCACTCCAAATGCCAACCAGGTCGGCCGGCCCCCCACGGTGTTGGCCATGATGGCTCACCCGGTTTAGCGCCCTTCCATAGAGCAAAATCACGCGGATCTTTCTTGCTCGAACTCGATGCATCTACATCGGCTGCAGGCAATAGATCATCGATGCGTTGGCCCGAGAGCGTCAAATACCGCTTTAACTTACGGACTTCTAGGTACACGTCACCGTTACCTGGTGCATACGCCGAGCCATTATCAATGAGAGTTTGCATGAGCTCGATCATCTGTGTGATGTGTCCAGTTGCTCGGGGTTCATAAGTTGGTGCTAAAACATTCAATGCATCAAAAGCGGCAGTAAATTCGCGCTCGTACTTCATGGCAAGTGCCCACCAGGGAGTATTTTCATGTTGGGCTTTATGTAAAATCTTGTCATCAATATCTGTAACGTTTCGAATAAGAGTGACGTTGTATCCACTTTTCATTAACCAACGACGTAAAATGTCAAAGTTCAGTGCACTTCGAATATGTCCGATATGAGGCGAACCCTGCACGGTCGCACCACACACATAAATTGAAACTTCACCCGTCTTTATCGGTGTGAACTTTCCAACCTCGCGCGTAGCGGTGTCATATAAGTTAAGTGCAGACATTGTGGAATTCTACTGCTTGAAAACAAGCGCCGAGGCAATAGCGCCGATTCCCTTGCCTTCGCCAGTCATACCCATTCCATCACTTGTTGTGGCCGATAATGAAACGTGTGCACCACCAAGAGCTTGTGAAAGCACGTTAATCGCCTCAGCACGACGTTGAGCAATTTTTGGTCGATTACCAATTACTTGCACCGTAACATTTGCAATCGCATATCCAGCCTTGGAAATTATTGACAACGTTTCTTGAAGTAGCTGCACACCTGAAGCGCCTGCATATTGCGGACGATCAGTTCCAAAATTGCTTCCTAAGTCACCTTGTTGCGTGGCTGCAAAAAGCGCGTCGCAT
Organism: Actinomycetes bacterium; assembly: GCA_037139795.1. Classification (GTDB taxonomy): domain Bacteria; phylum Actinomycetota; class Actinomycetes; order Nanopelagicales; family Nanopelagicaceae; genus Planktophila. The sequence continues at coordinate 17,422 of JBAXFS010000003.1, read as the reverse complement.
AATGCATGCGCGGCAACGTCACCATCTGAGTGGCCTTCTACGCCATCTTGATCAGACCAGAAAAGTCCGGCTAGCCACAGTGGTCGGCCAGCAGCAAATGCATGCGCATCAACACCTACTCCGGTTCTATACGTTGAATCAAAACCGAGAAAAGCTAAAGCTCTATTTAAATCCGCCTGCGTAGTTATCTTGATAGCGCGCTCTTCGCCTTCAATAATTTTTACTTTTTCCCCATTTGCTTCAACAAGTACCGCATCATCACTTGCCTCTTGTCCCGATGCATGCGCCGCGCGAAGCACGGAAGTTTTAAAACCTTGTGGCGTTTGAATACTGATGAGTGAGGTTCGATCTGGCGTCGATGCAACATATCCATCGGCGCCCATAATTTTAATTGTGTCTACTACTGCAACTCCAGGAATCACTGCGTTCTCGCCCGATTTCAAAGTGGCGATAACGGTTTTTGCTAGCTCTGTACTTGCTAATGCGCGCGCTGCATCATGGACTAAGACGTAATCCCCGGTTGCAACAGCAAGTGCGTTACGAACACTTATTGACCGAGTCGCACCACCAGAGACAACAATGACTCCATCGCCAACAAGTTTGCTGATCTGTGCTTCAAATCCGATGGGTGCAGAAATTACTATTTGATCGGCGATTGGTGCAACGGCGGCAACGGCATGCTCTAAAAGGGTAGAACTACCTAATTGGATAAGCGCCTTTGGAATACCTGCACCGAATCTTTCACCACTGCCTGCAGCAGCGATGATGGCGGTAACAGTCATTTAAATTACGAGGCGAGAACCTCGTCAAGGATCGTTGCAGCTTTCTCTTCATCAGTGCGCTCGGCAAGAGCTAGCTCTGAGATAAGAATCTGCTTCGCCTTGGCGAGCATGCGCTTTTCACCAGCTGAAAGACCACGGTCCAAGTCACGGCGATACAGATCGCGAACAACTTCGGCAACCTTAATGACATCACCTGATGCTAATTTTTCGAGATTTGCTTTGTAACGGCGAGACCAGTTAGTTGGCTCTTCGGTATATGGCTGACGCAAGACGTTAAATACACGGTCTAATCCAGCAGAATCAACAACATCGCGGACTCCGACGAGGTCTACATTCTCTGCGGGGACTCGAACCGTGAGGTCTCCTTGGGCAATTTTTAACACTAAGTAGGTCTTTTCTTCACCTTTGATCACACGCATCTCAATTGCTTCTATGAGAGCTGCTCCGTGATGGGGATAAACAACGGTTTCGCCGACCTTAAATGTCATGTGTTGCCCTTCGCTAGAGGACAATTGTACCAGCGATTTAGTACCCAGTCACCCCTTGATATCAAGGGTAAAACCAGTGTAATTCAATGTTTATTTGGTGTGAGAGAATATCGCTCATGCGTCGCACTGGTATTGCACTTATGACACTAATTCTTGCACTCTCATTAACTGCATGTGGGGCAGGCTTTAATGCCTCTACTCGTCAAGTTAAACAAGTAACAGATGGCGTCGAGAGTTCAATAACTACAAATGGCAACTTAATAAAACTTCTAAATATCCTTGTTGTCGAAACCGCAGATGGCACGGGAGTCCTTGTCGGAACGATAGTTAATGATCATGCGAAGGAAGATGCGCTATTAGGTGTTGCAATTAACGGTGTTGTTACAAAAATAACTGGGACAAGTACGTTAGCTCAGAATTTACCTATCCGCTTTGAGGGCCCAAGTGCAAACGCAAAAGCAGTTGCACCGGCCTTAAATGCAACCGTTGGTTCACATGTTTCAGTATCAATGTTCTTTGCACAAGCCGGCGAAATAACAGTTACGGCAATTGTTCGTGATCAGAGTGATGTATACGCTGGAGTCACCCCTTAAAGATTTATTTTTTACCCTGGTTTGCAACTGCCGTGATTGCCGCCTTTGCCGCAGCTGGATCTAAGTACTCTCCACCTTTCACAACTGGAGTGAAATCTGCGTTGAGCTGATAATACAAAGGAATTCCAGTAGGAATATTCAGACCAGCAATATCGGCATCACTTATTCCATCAAGGTGTTTAACTAAAGCTCGCAGCGAATTACCGTGTGCAGTTACTAAAACTCGCTTGCCAGTCTTTAAATCAGGGAGAATTGATTCGTGCCAATACGGAAGCATGCGATCAATTACATCTTTTAGGCATTCAGTCTTCGGTGGAGCAATATCGGCATACCGTGGATCACCGCTCTGTGAAAATTCATTACTATCCTCGATTGGCGGTGGTGGGACGTCAAATGATCGACGCCATAACTGGAACTGCTCCTCGCCATATTGTGCCAAAGTCTGCGCTTTGTCCTTGCCTTGCAAAGCCCCATAGTGACGCTCATTTAATCGCCATGATCTCCGGACTGGAATCCAGTCGCGTTCGCATGCATCAAGGGCAATTTGAGATGTATGAATTGCACGGCGGAGAAGCGAAGTATGAAGCAGGTCGGGAAGCAGGGCTCGCTCAGCAAGAAGTTGGCCACCACGCTGTGCTTCAAGTTCACCTTTGGCAGATAGACGAACATCGACCCAGCCAGTGAAAAGATTCTTGGCGTTCCACTCAGATTCACCGTGGCGCAGGAGGATTAATTCGAAGTTGCTCATGCCTACATCCTAAACCAGATGCTTGAAAGCCTCTAAATTTGATAGCGACTCACCCCGAGAAACGCGCCAAGCCCACTCTCTACGAATTGCATTAGCAAAACCGAGCTCGAGTAATGGATTAAATGACGAATCCGAAACTTGTAGGACCGAACCAACCAAGCGATCGATCTCCTGGTCGGTCACTGCCACGAGCGGCAAACGTCCAACTAAGAAAATATCTCTGACCTCATTGATCGCAAAGGCAATGCCGAATAACGAAGCATTTTTAGCTAAGCACCAGGCGTGTACTTCGGCTTCATTTTCATCAGGTTTGCGAATAACAAAGGCATTAATGCTTAAAGAATGGTCACCAACAATTAGTGCGCAATGGGTCTGTAACTTCTTTTCTCCTGGAAGGGTTATAAGAAAAGTATCGGGATTCTTTTGCTCAAACTCTAAATCATGTGAATCTAAAAACTCTTCAATAATTATTCGTGGATCAATTCCAGCCATTAATGTCCTGAAATTTTCGCGGCAGCGTTGCTTTCTGTAATTACTTGATCATAGATATCTAGCGTGCCTCGGGCGGTAGCGTCCCAACCAAAGTGAGATGCATGCTCAATCGCTCCAACAGAAAGCAGTACGCGTCGTTGAGGCTCTTGAAGTAATCGCGCAATAACAGATGACCAGGCTTTGGGATCGTGGCCATCGACTAAAACGCCTGAAATTCCATCGGCAACGGCGGTGCGCAAGCCTCCAACGGCGGTGGCAATAACTGGCGTGCCGCAAGCTTGGGCTTCAAGTGCAACCAGACCAAAACTCTCCGAGTAACTAGGCACGCATACTAAATCTGCGGCGCGATACCACTGTGCTAAATCTGCACGGGGAACGGGTGGTGCAAAATGCACAACGTCATCGATTCCAAGCCATGTTGCTAACTCTTTTAATCTTTCGACTTCTTCAGTATTAGCTCCGGATGCGCCACCAATAATGTTGACGATTAACTTTGGACGCATAAGTGGCGAGTGCTTTACGAGTTCAGATGCGGCGCGAATTAAAACCTCTGGGCCTTTGTGGGGCTGAATGCGGCCAACAAAAGTAACAATCAGTGCATCTGCGGGGCTGCCTATAAATTCGCGGGCCGCTTTGCGCCCAGCTCCCGGGGTAAAGGTGTACAAATCAACGCCCGGGTTAACTACATGAACGGTATCTGGGCAAGCATCATATAAAGAGACAAGACTTGCGGCCTCTGAGTCGGTATTAGCAATGAGCGCCTGGGCTGCAGCTGCAATTTGGGTTTCACCTTGAACGCGAATCATCGGCTCGGGTGTTTCACCTTCGGCAAGATTTAAATTCTTAACACGAGCCATAGTGTGCATGGTGTGAATCAATGGAATTCCCAACTGAGTGGCCGCTGGCATCGCTACTTTTCCGGAGATCCAATAATGCGAATGAATCGCATCATACTTTTCATTTTTAATAATCCGCAAAAACTCTTTGGATAGACCCACGATATGTATTGGCAATTGTTCTTTAGTTAAGTTGCCGTGCCCGCAATCAAAGTATCGAACGCGCACACCTTTAGATATTTCAACGATATCTGGTGAAATTGTTTCGGTCCGACGGGTGAAAATATCAACTTCTACGCCCATAGCCGCCATGCGCCGAGCAGATTCGAGAACATAAATGTTCATGCCGCCCGCGTCGCCAATTCCTGGTTGATCCAATGGGGATGTATGCACCATTACGGTTGCAATGCGGCCGTTCATTCTCTAAGGGTACGACTTGTTAGAAGGTTGCGCGAATGGAGCCGACAATTTGATCGCCCCCGTAGACCTTTTCTACTGTCTCTGTTGCACCGACTCCTAGAAGACTCAACCCTGCGAGAGAAAGGGCAACTCGTGGGCGCATTCCACCATCATTTACTTTGTAAGCAAAAGTTCGACCATCGGGAACCGATGCGACCATTATCGATTCTGCACCACTTTTCATAAATACGCCTGGGTGGTTTTGCATGAAAGTAGTTGTCATTCGGCCGGGTCCGGCCACCATCTCTGGAAATGTCCGACATGCTTCGACTACTTGCTTATGAACTGGATCGGCAGAGATTGTTAAGCCTCTAATTGCGCGTGCAAGACCGATGAGTGAAATTAAAAATAGTGGCGCCCCGCATCCATCAATTGCGGTGTGCGAAATTTTTTCTCCCGAAAGCATCTCTAACTCGTTCTTAAAAGCAACTTGAACTGGGTGTCCGGGATCTAGATAGTTAGTGATTGACCATCCATTAGTTGCGCAACCCAAAAGCATTCCTGAGTGTTTACCGCTGCAATTCATGGCAAGCCGTGTTGCCTCTGGCGTTGCTAGTGCAGCGGCTTCATCGAGTGGTTTGCCTCGTACGTTTTGCAGTGCACTTTCATCTAAACCCGCCAACGCTAGAATTTCAATTGCGCCATTTTGATGCATCGCAAGACCAGAGTGTGAGGCACATGTCAGGGCTAATAAACGTGGTTCTAACTTCACTCCGCTTCGAACCATTGCAGAGGCCAAAATAGATTTATACGATGAACGTGGATAAATCAGTTGTGTTGGATCACCTTTATGCATCATCGTTGTGCCATCGCTATTTAAGGCGACAAAGTGACCGGCATGATTCGATTCAACAACGTCGTTTCTAATTAACTCAGCGAGGATTTCTCCACCATCTAATGAGATCAATTATTCGCTCTGACGTTCAAGGGAGGACCAAATATGTGCCTGCAACTCTTGTCCTTCGGCAGCCATGTCATATGCAAAGAAAAGTTCACCTGCAACAAGGCCATACAAACGGACACCTGCAGTAACTATCTTGGCACTCGGCGCTGAATATCCTTGATCCAAAACTAATTGAATTTTCGGTCCATCAAATGTTCCAACCCAGCCCTCAGCAATGCCAGTGTTGTGTGCAATAACAACCTCTAAAACATTATTAGGTTTAGGTCGCCAAAAACCAGTTTCAGAACCACCAGGGCGCACTATTTCGCCCTCTTTATCTAGAATCCATGAACGTGAGTAGTAGTTTAAAAAAGGACGTCCATCGTGATTAAAGACAACTTCTTGCGCAAACTCAAAGGGTTCAATATTGGGATACTCGCCACGACCTTTGCCGCGCCAAGTTCCAACCATCCAGGCAAGTGGATTTAAATCGGGGTGCAGACCTTCAGGAATTGTAAAAACCATTTATGGGCGTCCTCTAAATTTAGTTGAGCGTCTGGCCTGCGATTGGCGACCACGGAATGCATACAAGATAAGTGCTAAACCCAGTGCGATGGCGACAAGACCAAGAATCACTGAAGTAAAAAGCTCCATACGCCAAGCCTATCGTGCTTAAAGAATGGACTGCTGTGAGGCAGGGACTCCCTCAACGCTCAGCGTTGCTTCAATTGGAGTATTTCGTTTAACGATCGCAAGGGCAATCGTGCCCAATTCGTGGTGCCTAGCAACGGTTCCTATAAAACCGACTACTACGCCATCATTTTCAATTTTGGTCCCGCTCGCAGGAAAGGCCACATCGCTGCCATCTAAGTGGAGCATCACTATTCGACGAGGTGGATTTCCTAAATTAAAAATCTTTGCAACGGTTTCTTGACCTCGGTAACAGCCTTTGTTCATATGAACTGCGCCATTGAGAACGCCAATTTCATTGGGGATTGATTTGTAATCAGTTTCAAAACCTATGCGTGGTCGCCCAGCCGCAACGCGTTCAGCATCTAATGCCCACGTTCCAACTTGGGTTGCAACTGTATTAAATGTCGCACTCATTGCTTCAATGTCATTGCGTGGAATTAAAGCAAAAGGTCCACCTATATCGGTAGTTTCTCCGGGCGTACGGAGCACTGCATATTCAGAAGTCACATCACGAACATCAACGCGCAACATAAATTTCATTTTAGTTAAGTATGTAATTAAAGCATCGGAGTAACCTGGATCTAAAACTAGAAACGTCGTGCTTCCGTCATCAACAAGATTGAATTGATACTCAATGTGGCCCTGCGGATCTAGAATCATCGCCGACTTCCAGATTCCAACGCCTAAATCACTTAAGAATTGAGTAGTTAAGTCATGTAACCACTTCAGGCGATCTTCGCCACTCACCGCAATAACGCTTAAATGCGAAAGATCGGCCCAAGCTTTTCCGGCTTCGAGGGCACGTTGTTCTTTAACGGGATCACCAAAGTGCCAAACTGCGCCTTTATCTACTCCATTTTCAACAAGTACGGCGCTCATTGGCAGGCACTACACGTTCCATAAACTGCGAAGTGTGTGACATCGGTTTTAAAACCATAATCATCGGCAAGCGAGTTCACAAAATTAGCTGCGACTTCAATGGGGGCATCTCCAATTGATCCGCACGTGCCGCACACTAAGTGCAAGTGACTCAGTACTTCAGCTGCGTGATACGTAGCACCGCCATGACCTAAATGTGTATGAACAACTAAGCCAACATTTTCAAGGGTTTCTAAGTTGCGATAGACCGTTGAAAGATTGATTCCCGGATGGGTAAGGCGCACCTTTTCTGCAATCTCCTCGGGGGTCGAATGACCTAACTCGCGAACGGCCGCTAGAACGAGTTCACGTTGAGGGGTAAGTCGTAAGCCCTTTTCGTGAAGTTCATGTTTGCTAGCCATGTGACAACCTTACGCGAAGAAGCAGTAAATAGAGTTCACAGCCTAGGCAGAAGTTAAATGCTACGTTCAAAAACGCTGCAGCTAAGGCAAAAGCAACGGCAACCGTAAATAGTGGGGCAATACCCAAAAGTGAGCCGGTAATTGCAGCTAATGCAAAAAGTAGGCCAACAGTTTGGGCAAACTGAGGGGGACGAATATCCTCAATAATCGCTTTGCCTTTTAGTCGAGGCTTAATCACTTTTCGAAAAATGAACGCGTACGGCGTGAACTGCGGCCCGCGAATAGCTCCAATTGCAAAAATAACTGCCTGCGCAAGTGCAATCCAGAGATTTGTTGTTACGAGTGCCACCGCTAAAACGATAGTTGTTAAACCTGCTGAAAAACGAGGGCCTCTGGCATCAATTGATACGGCAGCAATCTTTTTTTCTAAAACTTGTGACATAAATTTTTCCTTTGTTAGTTGAATGATTAATTGTTTTTAAATTACAACAATTACATTCGACACAAAGAGCCAGCTAAGCGACCGAAATCAATCACTCGACGCTTAGTAAAGTTACTGGCTAAAGACATTAGAAAAGGATAAGGAGTGAGGGCAATTAAAGCCAGTTGCGAACTATTTGCGAATAGCGGAAAGAGCGGTAATAACTTGTTCGCGTTTGGGTGCACCAACTGCACGACCAACTTCCAATCCATGTGAATCCAGAATCAAAGTTGTTGGGGTGCTCATAATGTTTAACGTTCTTACTAGCTCTAACTGGGCTTCAGCATCTACTTCGACGTGGGCAACATCATCCATATCGGCTACAACGTTTTGAAGAAGTACTCGTGTAGCGCGGCATGGCGTACAGAAGGCAGTTGAGAACTGCACGAGGGTTGCTCGAGATCCTAAGGCACTGCCAATCATCGCTTCAGTGATTAGGGCCTGACCCGATTTCACTTTAACGGTGCCACGAGAGCGCTGATACCAAAGGCCATAGCCGCTTGCTAGACCAATGACTAGCACGAGTGGAAGCAATGATTTCACGAGGGTAGTCTGTACCAATGGCCAGAGTGTTGCTACTTACAAACACACCTGGAGCGAGCGCGGAAGTTCTACCTGCACTGGGTTTGCTGGCGCACAACATTCGCATCTTGCCATCAGAGGCCAGCATCCTTGTTGATGTTCCAGATGTTGATCTCATTCTTGTCGATGCACGTCGTGATTTACCTGCAGCAAAATCTCTTGCTCGGTTATTAACAACAACGGGCTTAGGTTGTCCAATAATAGTAATCGCAACCGAAGGTGGATTATCCGCAGTTAGCGCCGAGTGGGGCATCGATGATGTAATTCTCGATACTGCGGGACCCGCAGAAGTCGATGCCCGTATTCGTATCGCTGTTGGAAAACATAGAGCTTCTATGGCGCAAAGCGACCCACACTCAGGCGAAATTCGCACCGGCGATGTTGTTATCGATGAATCAAGTTATACAGCTCGCCTTAAAGGAAATGTTTTAGATTTAACTTTTAAAGAGTTTGAGCTCCTTAAGTATTTAGCACAACATCCGGGGCGCGTATTTACTCGGGCGCAGTTGTTGCAGGAGATTTGGGGCTACGACTATTTCGGTGGTACGCGAACAGTGGATGTCCACATCCGTCGACTTCGTTCAAAGCTTGGTCCTGAATTTGAAGCAATCATCGGCACCGTTCGTAACGTTGGTTACCGTTTTACCATGCCGAGTGGTGGCAAAGAGAGCGCCATCAACGAGCGCGTTTAAAAGATGCGACATATACTAAAGATTCATCGTTCGTTACAGGGACGGATTCCAGATACTGATCATGGCTTCACAATAGAAACTTTCGATCCTGCAGCTCATAAGCAAACTTGGCTTGATCTCAATAATAGAATTTTTATTAACCATCCCGACCAAGGCAACTGGGCTATGGCAGATTTAGAAAATCGGATGGCCGAACCTTGGTTTGATCCCGCTGGGTTTTTCTTAGCGGTAGACAATGGCCGGATCGTTGGCACATGTTGGACCAAGATTCACCACGACTTAGTTAATCAAGCTCCAGTTGGCGAGCTATATGTTGTTGGCGTTGATCCTGACTATATGGGGCATGGAATTGGAAGAGCAGTATCCATCGCCGCGATGAACTACTTATTTTCTAAAGGAATCAAAGAGTCGATGTTGTATGTAGATGCCGATAATGAAAAGGGCTTAAAGCTCTACGAATCACTCGGCTTCAATTAACGTGTAGGAAAAGAAAAAGGAGCCAAGGGAATTGGCTCCTTTTTTTATCTCCTTTTAAGGTCGAACAGGTTTTATTGGCTTTGCCGGAACTTTTGCTTTCGCGGCAGCAACTGCTGCTTTGAACGCTTCATGTGCGACCTTCTTAGCCTCTGGCGTTGTTGCAGCAGTCAATGCTGCATCACGACTTGCACGTGCAGCGTCGATACTCGCCCATGCCGTGCTCAATGCATTATGGCGAGCGGTCACGGCAGTATGAAAAGCTGAAATCTGTGCTTGGAACGCGGTCTTCTGTTCTGGTGTAAGCGCAACTTTCTTTACTACTGGTGTTGCAGTATCTGCTGTAGCTCCCGTGACACCCGCAATTGCAAAAAGTCCAGCCATAGATGCTGCTGCAATACTTCGCTGTAATAGTTTCATTTTCTCCCTCGAATTCCCCACAAATTCTTGCGGATAAGTAAAAGGTAAGTGGTGCCTTGGTGGAATCAATAGATTTCCATTGTGCGTTGTCGGTGAGTTACGAGTTGGCTACCTCGATTAACCGCACTTAGCTGGGAGAGAGCAAAGAAAAAAGGAGCCTGGGGAATCGGCTCCTTTGTTTCTTTTAACTCTTTAACCTCTAAAAGGATTATTAGGCTTAGCCGGTACTTGAGCCCTCATGGTCCTTGTATTTGCCGCAAGTACTTGCGGATAAGTAAATGTTAGGTCATTCCTAAGTGGAAATCCTCGATTTCTTTTGTGCGTTGCCTGTGAATTACGAGACGAGAAGCTCTTTCAGGCCCGCCACTAAACGATCTACATCCTCACGCGTTGTATACGGTGCAAGACCTGCTCGCAAAGCCCCGGCATCTCCTAAGCCAAGTTTTCTCGATACCTCAAGGGCGTAGAAATTATTAGCCGGCAGATTAACTTTCTTTGCCGCCATCGCTTTGTAAATCTGCGCGCTATCGTGGCCCGAAAGAGAAAAATAGATAGTTGGTGTGCGGTGCTTGGCATGTCCATGCATCGTGACCCCTGGCAGAGCCTTTATTGCACTCTCCATATAGAGAAATAACTCATCTTCATATTTTTCAAGGGTGTTCATCGAGTTAACTATTTTTTCACGGCGCGTCTTGCCAGATCCTGGCGCTAAATTGGCGATGAAGTTAACTGTCGCCGTGCATCCAGCCATAATTTCATAGGGGAGGGTACCGAACTCAAACTTTTCCGGAACATTACTCGTAGATGGTAACAACTTGTCGTTGTTGAGTGAATCGAGCAGAGCGGGTGATGCAGCTAGGGCGGCGCAGTGGGGACCCATTAACTTATAGAAGGAAAAACCAAAAAAATCTGCGCCAATATCTTTAACGCTGATTGCAGAATGTGGAGTGAGATGAACCCCATCAACATAAAATAATGCGCCAACTTTATGGACGGCAGCGGCGATTGATTTTAAATCTGGGCGTGTTCCAATAGTATTTCCTGCGCCCGTGATTGCAACGAGTTTTGTTTTATTAGTTAGAACCGCCTCAACGGCCGCAACGCTTAATTCTGAAGTCTCAACATCGAACTCTGCCCATCGAATGGTTGCGCCTACACCCTCTGCCGCTTGAATCCATGGGCGAATATTTGAATCATGATCTAGGCGCGATACAACGATTTCATCGCCTGGTCCCCAACTCTTGGCCAGTGTGCGTGAGAAGTCATACGTTAATTGTGTCCATGAGCGTCCATAGACAACTCCACCTGGATCTACATCAATCAAATCGGCTACAGCTTTGCGAAATTGCGAAACTATCGCATCGGCGTTCTTTTCTGACTCTGTATTCGTGCTGCGATTTGAGATTGGCATCGTAATCGCTTCTGCAAGTGCAGCACCTACGACATCCGGTACTTGACTTCCACCAGGGCCATCGAAGAACGCTAAACCGGTATTAAGTGAGGGAAAATGAGAACGGATTCTTTCTACGTCATAGGTCATACCTGGCAGGTTATCACTGCACGAGGTCGGCGCACATCGTATGAAATGCCTTTGTATGGGCATCAACATCGGCCGCCGTTGTATCAGGACACATCAGTGCCATGTTATGGAATGGCGTTATAAGGAAGCCGTCGTTGAGCATACGCAGGTGAATGTACTGTTCTAATTCGAAGTCGCCAGCATTATTGGCGTCAGCGCCAGTAACTGGTGCGGTTTTTCCAAACATATATTCACCGCGTGCCCCTAAGCGATTAACGGTCCATGGCAGATCAAACTCATTTATTGCTGCGTCGACTCCATCTGACCACCTGGTGCCTAAAGCAATCATGCGATCAAAGTTTTCCTGGGTTAGAACTTGCGTCAAAGTCGCACGCATAGCGGCAAGAGAGAGCGCGTTACCGGCCAGCGTCCCGCCGATGCCACCTGTATCAATAATTTCAAGCTCAACCATTTTTGTAATCGAATCAGCGATGGACTGCGTCATCCCAAAAACTCCAGTTGGAATTCCACCAGCTATTGCTTTGCCGATAGTTAAGAAATCTGGTTTCAACCCTCGATCGGCGGTCATCCCGCCGGGACCCACTGAAATTGTGTGAGTCTCGTCGATAATTAAAATGCTTCCATATTTCTTTGCTAACTCTTGAACCGCCTCTAAATAACCAACTTCAGGCAGAACAATTCCGACATTAGTCATTGCTGGCTCCATCAAAATCGCAGCAACGTCACCGTGCGCTAGCGCCTTTTCCATACCGGCAATATCGTTGAACTCAACAACGCGCGTTGTGACATCAAGGGATACAGGTGCGCCGATATTGCCTTCACGGGCCACAGTGTTTCCAGCCCCATCTAATGTTGCAAAAGATTCATCAACTGAGCCGTGATAGCAGCGATCGATAACAATAATTTTTGATCGACCAGTAATCATGCGTGAGTACCGGATCACATGGCGATTAGCATCGGTAGCTGAAACCGTAAACTGCCACAACGGCAAGCCAAAGCGTTTTGCTAACTCGGCAGAGACAATTGCCGCATCTGCAGTTGGCAACATTGCCGTTATTCCCTTACCAGCTTGCTCGCGAATTGCGGCAACAGTTGCATCAGGTGAGTGGCCAGTCATAGATCCCGTATCGCCTAAACAAAAATCTATGTAAGTGTTGCCATCAACGTCGGTAAAACGTGCACCTTTAGCGGTTTCTATAAAGACTGGATATGCGCCAGGCCATTTAGCCATCCAGGACATGGGAACGCCGCCCGGCATATTCTTTTTACCCCGTTCAAACATCTCTCCACTTTTGGGATGCAAAGCCAAAAAGCGGGCATCTTCTTTTTTACGAAGTTCGGTCAATCGTGTGCGGTTAATCATCGCTAATCCAAATCCAATCGCTCAAAAACAAATAGGGCTTCAATGTAATCCTCGCCTGTGATACCTAAGTTCTGGGCATCGGGTGGGGCGGTTTGCGGTTCGATACAAACACCATCGGAGTCCTCGGTATAAACAACCCACCACGGCGCATCACATTCAATTGAAATCCTGGCAACATCTTCCCAAACGACTGCCGGCGTACCTTTGATTCCAGTAAAGGCATCATCCCAAGGTGGCGCAGAAGGGGCTGAACGTTTTCCAGTTGGAATTCCTTCAAAGTTTCTAATTAGCATCTCCGTTGCTTCAAACTCTATTTCTGCACTTCCTCCACGATCAAGATCGCGTGCAAACCAGGGGTGTAGTCCCATCCACACCGGTAAGTCACAGCCGTTGGCATCGTATTCAAGAGACCAACGCACGGCGTCATCTAAAACTTCAATTCGCTGTTCAACGGTGGCGCCGTTATACGGTGCGGGTAGATGCAAAAGAGAGCGACCTGGGCCAATCTCTTGCCACGAAGAGATTAATCCAAAGCCATGTAGAGCATGGGGTGGATCAATTGTTGCTGGAAGTTGAAAACTCTCTCCTGCAGAATTTCTAATTAAGCCTTCATTAATTCGCCCAGCCCATGGCGCCATTGCATACCAACCAGAGGTATGAACTTGGCCGCGAAATGGAACGGCAAATTCATTGTCGCGCCACTTAAGCGAAACTATTCGCCCACCATTGTCATCATCTATTGCAATTTGAAATTCAGCATCATCAATGAACTGCATTTACATTCCCATCGCTTCAATTAATTCATGTGTGCGTGGAGGTTGTGCACCTGCGCGCGAACATGTGATGCCGGCTGCGATCGCAGCTTTATGCAAAACCCCATTTAATATATGGCCAGTTAACCCAGCAACTGAGTGCTGGATAACACCTTCTACAACAACTGCACCGACCGTGTCACCTGCACCGACCGTATCTACAACGTCGACTTTCACGCCATCGACTTCCTCTATTCCATGCTCGGTGTAGCCGATTAATCCGTGGGCTCCCCGTGTAATAACTACGCAGCTGACGCCTTGCGCAATCCAGCGTCGTGCAACTTCATCCAAACTCTCATCGGGATACAACCATTTAATATCATCATCGCTAACTTTCACAATGGATGAGATACCGACCCATTTCTCAACGCTGGAAACATATGTTGTTCGATCCCCCATCACCGATGGACGAATATTGGGATCAAAAATAATCGGTGCGAATTCGCCTACGCGCAAAGCCCAATCAAAGAGCGCGCTTGCCCCGGGCTCAATTATCGTAGCCAGCGTGCCGATATGTAGCACCGATGGCTTTAGCCGTTCAGGATCAGGTAACCACTTTGCATTAAAATCAAAAGTGGCTGTGTCGGCGACAAGAAACTCATAACTGGCTCCACCGTTTGAATCCACGGTAACTGTTGCAGTGCATGTGGGTTTTTCGCTCTCTAGGCATAAATTCAAACTAACTCCGTCACGCTCTAACTCTTTACGGGCTTTCATGCCAAAGGCATCGGTTGAAATACCATCGATGAAATCGACTGTGTGACCTAAGCGCGCTAACGCTTTCGCAGTATTTGCTGGGCCACCACCAACAACATCGCCCGTTGGCAATACGTCGATGAGAACTTCGCCAGCTACCCAGATACTCAACTGAGTTCACCTTTTCGAGCTAGGAATTCAGCGATAACCTCAACACCAAGTAAATGATCTTGAACTTGCGGAAGTCCGCTAATTAATAAAATCCCGGTAAAACCTAAACCTCTAACGTTTAGCGGCAGCGATCCACCGTGTATGGCATGCGTCTGTTCAGGTAAACCTTTAACTTCATACCAATTAACACCTTGCTCTTCGGCTAAGACTCGTTCAAACATTGTTGAATTTCCGGTGGCCATTGTTACGCGTGCTTTTCGTGCAATCCAGGCATCGTTATCAGGCGTTGAACCGGGCAGTGAAGCGTGAAAAACAATCCACTCTTTCAATCGCACTTCAACGGCAATGGGTAGTGCGCGTTCCATTCCAATAGCCTTTGCAATCTCGCCAATCTCGATCGCTTCGGCCTGCGTTAGTGATGGCAAAACCAAAGTACGCGCCTCAAGGGCTAAACCCTCGCTCGTAAAGCCACCTGTCGTCTCGCTCATGGCCCAATTGTGCCTTACTGTGCGTGCATGATTACTATTCCCGAAACCGACCTCGTAGTCCATCCTTTATGCCTTGGAAGCAACATCTTTGGTAGCAACGCCGATGAGAGCCAATCTCACGCAGTAATGGATGCTTATTTCAGCCATGGTGGCAATTTCATCGATACTGCCGATGCATATAGCCAATGGGTCGAAGGCCATGTCGGCGGTGAATCTGAAAATATTATCGGTTCATGGATGAAGGCTCGGGGTAACCGTGCCTCAATGGTTATTGCTACAAAAGTTTCAATGATGAATACCCGGCCAGGTTTATCGGCCGCCAATATCTTTGCTGCCTGCGAGGAATCCCTCAATCGCCTACAGACTGACTACATCGACCTCTATTACAGTCACAAAGATGATGAAACGGTTCCCATGGAGGAAACTCTTGGAGCCTACGCCCAACTGATTGCGCAAGGCAAAGTTAGATACATCGCCGCCTCTAACTTTTCTCCGGAGCGTTTGCGTTTGGCGATGAAAATTAGCGCCGAGAATTACTTGCCGTCATATTGCGCAGTTCAAGAGCTATATAACTTGGTCGATCGCACAACATATGAGGGCGAAATGGCTCAAACTGTTGCCGATCTCGGAATTTCAAATCTTCCCTTTTTTGGAATTGCTCGTGGTTTCTTGAGTGGAAAATACCGGCCAGGAGTTACCGAAGTTGATTCAAAGCGCGCAGCGGGGGCTCGTGAGTATGCAACTGACAAGGGCTTTGCAATTATTGCTGCGATGGATGCGATTTCAGAGGCACACAACGACGCACCTCTATCTGCAGTTGCTTTAGGATGGCTTCGCGCCCAACCAACAGTAAGCGCACCTATAGCTTCTGCACGCACAGTGGCCCAGCTTGAAGAGATTATTCAGATTGTCGAACTAAGCGAAGTAGAGATTGCGCAGTTGAATTCTATCTCTGCTTAATTTTAAGACAGAGCTCCGCTTAAGCAACTGGATTTAAGGATGTTTGCGTGTATGCAGAACTCGACCCGGTGTTTGTTGTTAAAGTTTCGCGTACTCTAAATCGATAGCCAATATCACCAGTTACTGTCACATATGTAGTTCCAGTTGCTCCAGCAATAACGGCCCACGAAGCACCTGCGTCGGAAGATCGCTCCCATTGATACGTCTGGCCTGAAACGGTATTTGGCCATGTTCCGGGAGTTACGGTGAAGGTAGCTCCGACGGTGGTCGTGTCATTTAGCACTGGGAGAATAGTTGGAGCTGTAGGTGGCAAGAATCCAGAAATGGCTGCCGAGTTCACAGTTGCAGTATCTCCGCCACCAATGGCAGCGACGACTACTCGAATTTGTGCATTACAAATCGCGAATGTTGGCACGTATGTTGAAGGCGCCCAACCTCCAATATTTGTCCACGAAATTCCATCATTTGAACTCTGCCACTGATATGCATACGAGGTCGGAGAATTAGTCCATGTTCCTGTTGTTGTGGTTTGAGTTGATCCAATTCTCAGTGTGCCCGTAATAACTGGCAGAGCAGTATTACTTGGTGCGCCAATTTTAACGGTGGCGACAGAGTAGGCAGTCCCAGTAATAGCTCCTGAAGAGATTGAGTTAGTTACTTGGACGCGAACGATGCCTTCAGTACCAGTTACGACATACGTACTATTTGTTGCACTCGAAATATTTGTCCAGGTCGAACCACTATTCACACTGCTCTGCCACTGATAGCTGATAGTGCCTAGCGTTGACCACGTACCGGTTGATGCAGTCAAAGCCGATCCGACAGTTAAAGAGCCGGTTATTACTGGTAATACCGAGTTAGTTACGTTAGAGGCTGGCACAACTACTGTCGCTGCAGTATTTGCCGTAGTTTTATAGGACGTGGATCCAGAAGTAAAGTTACCGAAGACTTGGGCTCGAATATAAAGTCCAGACTCGGCAGTTGTAAGTACGTAGCTCGTTGAGCCAGCACCGAGAATGGCGTTCCATGTCGCTGAATCACTACTTGACTGCCACTGTTGGGTAATTGTTGAGGCATTTAACCAAGTCCCTTGTGCCAATGTGAGCGTGCTTCCTACACGTACCGTTCCCGAAATTGTTGGCAGAGCTGAGTTATTAACTGGAGTGACCGTGCCTCTAGAAGTGCTTGTTGCAGAAAATGAACCTTGAGATGTTGAAGCAGTCACTGTAACGGTCAACGCAGTACCAATATCGGCAGCTACAACAACATAGGTAGGCGAGATTGCCGTAGAGCCAGTTATAGCCGTTCCATCGCGCTTCCATTGGAAGCCCAAAGTAATTGCATACGGCGATGACCATGTTCCGTCGGTAGATTCTAGAGTTTGTCCAACAACATAATTTCCGCGAACCGTTGGCACAGTCACGTTATAGCCAGGGACACCGGCCAATGTTGCAACCGATGGCTGAGGTGAAGAAGTGCCGTTGGTATT
>JBAXFS010000002.1:0-68763 GCA_037139795.1 Actinomycetes bacterium | reverse complement strand
GTTACCGAGATGGAGGCAGTAACGTGGCCAGAGTTTTCTTCGCTGCATCCATTTGCCCCGACCGACCAGACCGTTGGTTCACGGAAGTTGATTCAACAGTTATCGGATTGGCTAGTAGCAATTACTGGATACGACGCCGTTTCCTTGCAGCCTAACGCAGGAAGCCAAGGGGAGTTCGCGGGATTACTTGCGATTAGAAATTTCCATGACTCACGCGGTGATCAGATCCGAAAGATTTGCCTTATCCCTTCAAGTGCGCACGGAACAAATGCAGCCTCTGCAGTAATGGCCGGAATGAAGGTTGTTGTAATTGAGTGCGATGAGAATGGAAATGTTTCCTTAGATGATCTTAAAGAGAAGATTACCGAGCACGGTGCGACGCTTGCTGCGTTAATGATTACTTATCCATCAACTCATGGTGTGTTTGAAACTGCCGTATCTGAAATTTGTGCCTTGGTACATGATGCAGGTGGTCAGGTTTATGTAGATGGAGCTAACTTGAATGCGTTAGTTGGACTTGCACAGCCTGGAAAGTTTGGCGCCGATGTATCTCACTTGAATTTACATAAAACCTTTTCAATTCCGCATGGAGGAGGAGGCCCTGGCGTAGGTCCGGTTATTTCTCGCGCACATCTCGCGCCATTTCTGCCAAATCACCCAATGGATTCACTGGCTGGACCATCCACGGGTCCGGGTCCAATTTCATCTGCGCCATATGGTTCGGCAAGCATCTTGCCAATCTCGTGGGCATACATTCGCTTACTGGGGGGAGAGGGCTTAACTCATTCAACTCAAGTGGCGATCTTGTCGGCAAATTACATTGCACAGCGCCTTCACAATTCATATCCAGTCCTCTACACCGGCTCAAATGGCAGGGTCGCTCACGAATGCATTCTCGATATTCGTGAACTAACGAAGGAATCAGGTGTCACCGTTGATGACATCGCCAAAAGATTAATGGATTACGGATTCCATGCCCCAACTATGTCCTTTCCAGTTGCCGGTACTTTGATGATCGAACCAACTGAGTCAGAGGACATCACTGAAATTCACCGCTTCATTGATGCGATGATTTCGATTCGCTCAGAGATTCAAGAGATTATCGACGGTAAGGTGAGTGTTGAGGGCTCTGCCTTGCGCCATGCGCCTCATACAGCCCTATCTGTCGTGTCTACCCAGTGGGAGAGGCCATACACCCGTGAAAAGGGCGGATATCCTGTTCAACCCGATGGCTTGGTTCCAGGTGAGTCAATTGGTTCTCGAATGAAGTATTGGCCTCCCGTTTCTCGCATCGATGGAGCTCATGGAGATCGCAATTTGGTCTGTGCCTGCACTCCATTAGATGATTACCGCTAGGAGGGGTGAAAGAGTCGAAGTTTTCCGCCTCTTTGCCTAACTTTACATAATGTAACTTATCGGCGATTGACCATACGCCGACGATGAGTCGTTGCAATCATGATCAGCCATGCAAAGCTGCCTATCCGCGCCCAATCTCCGGCCTTATCTCTGGGTGTCTGGCTCGTAATCAGCGATGGTTTTGCATATATATGGGCACTCGTATGAATTGGCGTTTGGGCCAGAATATTTCCTTTGTAATCAATCGTCGCCGAAACGCCAGTTGTTGACACTGAGAGAATATTTCGTCCATGTTCTATTGCGCGGATACGTGTTATCGCTAACTGTTGTGAACTCTCTGGCGAAATACCGAAAGTTGCACTATTTGTTTGAACAACAATCAAATTTGAATTCTTGGCCGCAAGACTCAGAATCTTGTCATCAATGAGTTCAAAACAGATTACTGGTGCGATTTTTGCATTCTTTATCGTGAACACCTTTGGTGTTGTACCGGGGAAAAAGTCGACAACGTTATTGGCAAATGGCGAAATTTTGGTAGCCAATTTTCGAAGAGGAATATATTCACCAAAAGGCGTTAAATGTTGCTTTACATAGACATCTTGGTGCTTACTTGTCCATGCAATAGAAACGTTTTGAAAATGGCCCTGCGAACGTATGACCGCACCGAGAATTATTGGTTTACTGAATGAATCAAGCGTTTCCTTAACTGTTGGGTTAGCAAATGGATCCACATCAACGGCGTTTTCGGGCCAGAGCAAAAAATCGACATTACTGTTCTCTTTCAACGCTTTTCTGCTTTCGGTAACATGCATATAGAAAACGGCCGTAGCACGAGAATTGAAATCCAAACCCAACTGTGGAACGTTACCTTGGACTAATAGTGTATTAATGTGGCCGGAAGTTGCAATATTGCTCGGAATAAGTAACAAAGATAGAGGTAACGCCGCGACAAGAATTACTAATGATCGTTCCCCCGCCATAATTGAATAAATAATCCAGGAAACAATCAGAACTATCGCAGTTAGCCCCGTTACTCCACCAAATGCGGCCATGGCGCGATACGGCGAATCCGATTGGGAAAAAGCGATTCGAAGCCAGCCGAATCCCCCAAATGGAAACTTAGCTCGCACCTCCTCCATTATCAAAAAAAGAACCGGATAAAAAACTATGCCGTATCTCTTTACTAACGCGAGCGGGATAAAGAATATCGCTTGGCCAACCGCCAAAATGATCCATGGCGTGGATCCAACATAGATGCCCGTCCAGTGAAGTGCAATGGCGTTAAAAACAAGGCCGAAGAGAAAGACATTTCCTATTGCATGTTTAGTTCTGGAGAGACTGTACATGTGAAGAGCCAGAGCAATTGGAGCTAACCACCACAGTGATAATGGAGCAAAAGCGCCTGATAAGAGAGCGGCACTAAGAATACTTAACAAAAAACTTACCAACCGAGAGCGCTGATCAAACGATCAACGCTTGCACCAAGTCCGTAGCGCTCCTTGAACTGATAAATCTGCGACAAATCTCCCGGGGCAGTTGGCATTAGTAAACTGGTCTGAGGCAAGGCAACGTTGCGTGCGACTTGAACAACGGTTGGAGCGATCTTCAAATAATCTGCACCTGCAATGATCTTTTTGGCCAGCGCCGGTGGCAAAGATGTATGCCCCTGATGCGCTCCAGCTAAAGCATCATCAACGTTAGCAAAATTATTAGCAATCAATGCCGCGCCTTTTTCTCCAATACCTCGTACTCCAGGTAGACCATCGGAGGGGTCTCCGCGAAACATAGCAAAGAGGGCATACCGCTCCCCCGGAATTGAATATTTATCGGCAACGTACTTCAAATCGACTAAGTCGTGTTGCGAAATACCTTTGGCTAAATAAACAACTTTGATATCGCGCTTGTCATCGACCATCTGGAAAAGGTCGCGATCTCCAGTCACGATTCGAATTGGACCCTTCTCGGTTTCTGCATAAGTAGCCATTACGTCATCGGCCTCAAAATCATCGACGCCAACGACTGGAATTCCAAAGAGATCGAGTAAATCTAGAAGGATAGGAATCTGCGGTGTCAGTGTCTCCGGCTCTTCCTCTTCATCGCCCTCTTCTTCTAGGCGATTGGCTTTATAGTCAGGGAATAGTTCAACTCTCCAACTAGGTCGCCAATCTCCATCCAAACAGGCGACGATGCGATCGGGTTTGTAAATGCTCATCAAGCGGGCGGTCATATCTATGTAACCTCGGATGGCATTGACTGGAGTTCCATCCGGTGCAACTAGCGTGTCTGGCATTCCGTAATAAGCGCGATACCAAAGCGATGCACTGTCTAAGAGCATTAACGTCATACTTCCCCCATTAAATAAGAGACCACGCCACGATCAATTCGCTTAATGGCATCTTTACAAACTGGTCGAAGTTTCTCACTAGCTCCAGCGATCTGGTTTAAGAGATCTACTAACTGCTTTGTTGAACGTACAAAATCGCCAACCGACATGTCGCTTCCCTTGAGCACGCTCTGCAACGAGCCACCACTTGCCCATTTGTAGGAGATCCAGCAGAAGCCCGCATCGGGTTCGCGTTGAGTTTTAACACCATACTGCGATTCGATCTCTTCAAGTTGAGCCCATACTGCGATTACTTCAGTTAATGCATGTGAAACTCTTGGACTTGGCATTTTTGGTGCCGTAACTTCGGCCGAACGCGATTGAAAAATCATGGACGAAACAATCGAGAGAAGTTCAGTGGCGTTTAACTCATCAAAGAGGCCGAGACGAATAGATTCAGTTAACAGGAGATCTGATTCCGCATAAATTTTCGTAAGAATTTTTCCTTGCGATGTGGGTTTTTCTCCCTCAATATAGTTCAAGTGGTTGAGAACTTGGCAGATTTGGTCAAAGGTCTTAGCAATTACGTTAGTGCGACTTTCTACGCGGGTACGCAAGCCCTCGTTTTCACGGTTTAGTCGCCCGGCTCTTTCAGCAAATCGGGCGTGATCTTCGCGTTCATTGCAGCTATGACAGCTATGATTTCGCAAAGCTTTGCGAAGTTCGCTGAGATCGCCCTCTAAGTGCGAACGTTGTCGGTTATCAAAACTCTTCTTCTGATCTCGCCGACTTAGTAAAACTTCAACCTCTTTGATTTCTCGTCGGATGCTTGCGTAATCGATAAAATCGCCTAAGTGACATTGGGCATTAACCAAAATCTCTTCGATCGCCGTTTCATTCTTTCGAATCTGACGAGAAAGACCCACTACGGCACGATCGGCCTGGAACTGTGCAAAAGAGGACTCGAGGGATCGACGTGCGCGTTCTCTACCAAAGCGGGCAATGAGATTTATTGACATGTTGTACGTTGGCGCAAAAGATGAACGCAAAGGATACGTACGCGTCGATGCCAGGCCTGCTGCCGCGGCCGAATCAACTGTTGGCGACCAGAGAATGACTGCGTTGCCCTCAATATCGATGCCGCGACGTCCAGCTCTACCAGTTAACTGCGTGTACTCCCCCGGCGTGATTGGAACATGAGCTTCGCCATTGAACTTAACTAACTTCTCCAAAACTACTGAGCGCGCAGGCATATTGATTCCTAAAGCGAGAGTCTCAGTTGCAAATACGGCTTTGACTAAACCCCGTTGAAATAGATCCTCTACTGCGCCTTTAAAACTTGGAAGTAGGCCAGCATGATGGGCTGCAATCCCCCGTTCGAGGGCAGTAAGCCAATCACCAAAGCCGAGGACCTCTAAATCTTCAGATGAAATATTGGCAGTGTATTTAAGTGCGGTGGCTTTAATCTCCACACGTTCCTCTGGCGAAGTGAGCCGTATACCTGCGACTAGACATTGCTTTACGGCGGCGTCGCATCCAACTCTCGAGAAAATAAAGGTTATTGCCGGCAACATATTTTCTCGTTGCAATTTCTCAATGATATCGGCTCTACTCAACCGCTCTTTTGGTTCGTTGTAACGACCGCGACGATGCCTATCCATTGAAGATTTTCGCATAGCTTCGCGTTCGCGTTGCAAGATCTCCGGATTAATCTGACCTGGCCGCTCAAATAAATCGAGCATACGATTACCAATTAAGACATGTTGATACAAAGGGATAGGCCTGATTTCGCTGACGATGACTTGGGTATTTCCTCGAACTTCTCCCAGCCATTCACCAAACTCTTCAGCATTTGATACTGTCGCCGAGAGTGAAATTACTTGGACACTTTCCATCAAGTGGATGAGAACTTCTTCCCACACTGCGCCTCTAAATTTATCTGCCAAGTAGTGGACTTCATCCATTACTACGTATCCAAGATTGGTAAGTGTCGATGAACCGGCATACAACATATTGCGCAAGACTTCAGTCGTCATGACCAAGATATCGGCCTCGCCATTAATGCTGGTGTCCCCAGTTAGTAGACCCACTTTGTCGGCACCAAATTTGGCAACAAACTCAAAGTATTTTTGATTAGAAAGCGCCTTAATAGGCGTTGTATAAAAACACTTCTTATTAAGGTTTAGCGCAAAGTAGGCAGCAAATTCACCAACAACGGTTTTACCGGCGCCAGTAGGCGCGGCAACTAGAACCCCACTCCCCTCTTCGACGGCGTGGCATGCCGCTATCTGGAATGGATCGAACTCAAAATCGAAAGTGGCTAAGAAATCCTGTGTTACTGGGTGAGCACTTCGCACTTTCGCCGCAGCATAATTTTCGGCCGGCGTGCTCATGCGATCCACGTTTGCATGGCACCGGGCATGCATTGAGCAGTAACGGGCAACAAACCAATCCGCTCACCGTCGGCATAGGCCACTGCCTCGGCTTTAATTGTCACGCTCTTGCTGCGAACAATCTCAACGGCGGGGTGCGTAATGTGTGTACCTTTAAATACTCGCGGGAAAACCTTCAAGAACTCCAACTTGGAAATTGGATGAAGTACCATCACATCAAAAAAACCATCGTGAATATCGGCCTCAGGACAAACCAGCATGCCCCCGCCGTATGAGCGGCCATTGGAAACTGCAATAAGCATCGCTTGTGTCGATATCGTGCGATCATCTAGCGTGATTTCATAATGACGCGGCTTAAAGCGCGGTAGTTCAATTGCAATCGCAGCATTGTATTTCATTGGGCCTTTCGGCCACTTCATCGTGTTTGCTTTCTCGTTAACTATCGAATCAAAACCTGTAGATAAAATTGCACCGAACCATTCGCCATCAACGACTCCTAAATCCATAGATCTTGGCGCCTCGGAGATGATCTTTTCAAGATAAGGATCTAAACCATCTAACGACCAACCTAGAGTCCGAACGAAATCATTGCCAGTTCCAGCTGGGATAACGGCAAGAGGTATCTGTGCTGGGGTCGTTTTCTGGAGCACATTGTGTACAAGACCGTCACCCCCGACGGCGATGACACCGGTGCAATCTGGGTACTTCTCAATGAATACCGATAAATTATTGACAAGGGCAATCGCTGAATTTCCCGAGATCACTTCGTGGGCAATGTCGCGGCTGGTGAGAAAACCGGCAACACGAGCTCCGATTGCCGCGCCTTTTCCAGAGCCGGCCGTCGGATTAATTACTAAGGCCCACATGAGGCGACCTTATCGTCCTATTCCTCAATAGGTGATGGGTTATCGATTGCACTTACCTCCGTCTGGAGGCGGGATGCCTTCTTGGAACGACGTTTATCTACTAGAAGCGCTATGCCTCCTGCCAAAAAATATAAGACACAGAGCGGTAGGGCAAGAAGTGCCATGGTGAAGGGATCGCCAGTTGGTGTGAATGCTGCCGTAAATAGTGTTATTGCAAAGACCCAAATTCTCCAGGGTCGAAGAATCGTTGCCCCACTGAGAAAACCAATCAAGTTGAAAGTGAGTAGGAAAATTGGGAGTTCAAAGGCCAGGCCGAAAAGTAAAATAATTCGCATGACAAAATCAAGATAATCATCAAATTTGACCAGATTAGACAAGGCACTTGGCGTGAAACCAAAAAGGACTTTAATTGCTAATGGCAAAACGATATACCCAAGCGTTGCGCCTAACGCAAAAAATGGAGTTGCCGATATCAAAAAAAGGATCGAATTTCGCTTTTCTTTGCGATGCAATCCCGGAGCGATGAAGGCCCAGAGTTGGTAGAGCCAGATAGGTGCTGAAAGGATAATTCCGGAAAGCAAAGCCACTTTGATTTGTAAATTAAGTGGTCCTAAAACACCGTTAATGTAAAGAGCGCCACAATGTGTAGCCCCCGATGCTTGTGCAGCTTTTAAATCGCAAACAGGAAGAGCAAGTTTTGTAATAATGTCGTTATAGAAAAACCAACCGACACACGAGCCGATGAAAATCGCGACGGATGCGCGAAAGGTTCTCTTACGAAGTTCTCGAAGATGATCTAATAGCGGCATCCGTACGTCTGAGATTGACGCCATAGAAACTTATTTCTCAGGCTTACTATCGTCCTCAGTCTTCTTTTCATCAGTAGACATTTCCTTCATCTCACTCTTGAAGATTCGCATAGAGCGACCGAGTGAGCGGGCTGAATCGGGAAGGCGCTTTGCACCAAAGAGAACGAGAACTACTATCAAAAGAATAAGGATATGGCTTGGCTCTTTTAGAAACATTGGGCAAACTCCTCTGTAGACGTGTGCGTCACTAATCCTAACAAGGTTAGCCTAGAGCAACCCGTGGTGGAAAGCTCAATTATTGCGCCCGATACTGGCTCAGAACCGTCTTTGCCACAGTTGCAACCTCTCGACGAAGATCCGTCGGCTCTAGGAGTTCGATACTTCCGCCGGACGCCAACACCGAGCGCCTAACCCACTCACTAGAAAATGAGGAAATCTCTGGCTCCGTGAGGACGCTAGCTGGATCGAGAGCGAATCGCTCGGCGGCATCTCTAGGCCTTGAATGAACTCGAATTCTGTACGAGCTCCTATTTGTTCCCTCTCTTTGTAACTCAAGTACGGGCTCGGCTGGAATCGAAACAAGTTCTAAGGCTTGGATGCGGTCCAACCTGAACATTCTCGTAGCTGAAGCGCTCTGACATAAGCCGAATAAATACTCCACCCCGTCTTCACTGCGCATTTCGAGAGGAAGGACGACGCGTTTAGAAATTGTGTCTGAATACAGTGAGTGATAAACCATTTCAAGATACTGCTTTTTAGAGAGCGCACTTTCTATGGTGGCAATTGTGGATCCGGCCACTGCTGGAATTGCTGCGAGTTTGGCGCGAACATTAGTTCGAAGCGAAAACCTCTTAACTAGCTCAAGGGCTATGGCTTTCAAATCGGAACGGTCTTTTGGTAGTGATTCGATAACTAAATCAAGACCGAGCAGCAGCGCGATTGACTCTTCGTCATTGAGCGTGCGTGGGCTAGAGAGCGTCTCGGCATTATTAATCGTTACAAATCCCGATTCAAAGGAGAGATCCATGAGCTCTAGAGGTGTGTATCCAGGAAGACCGCACATCCATAACGTCGTTAAGTCGGCAATCATTTGAGATTGGGTCACGCCAAAGTCGTTTGCTAATGAGAGCAATTCAACTCCCTGATGAGTGGCAAGGTATGGGACGAGATCTAGAAGTCTGGCCGTCCGACTTAAAGGCGTTTGAATTGGTTTATCCATGGACTCGAACAATCGTCTCAAGTGATTCAATGATTTCATTTCGCAGAGATTCTGGTCCGATGATGACGGCATCGCTCCCGTGCCAGAGAACTAGATCTACGATGTAAGTTGTATCAAGGTAGTTAATAGTGATTTGATCCCACTCACCCTTATCGACTAGGGACAACGCCGCACTACGAAGCAATTGGGCTTTGCCTTTTCGAATATCAATAGTTGCGACGTTGTTCTTTTTCTCGTTTCGGAGTGAGGCAAAGACATCGAAATCCTCAGGAATTTCAAAGTGACCATTGCTCTTAACGATTAAGATCTCACCATCTATACGATCCAACCGGAATGTACGCACGTCATCTTTATCTATATCCCTACCTGCTAAGTACCAGCGGGCATCTCGAGTTGCAATTGCATAGGGTTCAATTGTTCGCAATTGGGTCTCCAAAGTGGCGGATACATAAGTAAATGCAATGCGTTCTCGCTTGGAAATTGCATTTACGATAATTTGGAAGCCATTAAATGTTGTAGTTAATCGTGGAGCGATTGCCGGAAGTGCATCGAGATCAGATTCAACGCCCATTGATCGAAGTTTTGTCAGCGCACTATGTGCAGCGCCATCTAATGCAGCACCCCGCCATGCCTCAGCGGCAAGACTAAGGAGGGCAATCTCGGTGCCGCTAATATCTCCAAGATCTAGCGCGTAAGATTCAGGTCTGATTCGATACCCAGCTTCGTCCTCAAAAACCGGATCAAAACTTCCAACATCGATTGTTACACCCAAATTTCGAAGATCATCTTTGTCGCGCTCAAACATGCGTTCTTTGGTCTCTTCGCTACCTTCATAACCATCTACTGATCTAAAAATCTCTTGTTTGGTTAAATACCGCTTCGTTGCCAATAACGCAATTGTTAAATTAATTAATCGTTCAATCTTCCGAGACACCGTAAGCACCTTTTGCTGGCCGACGTCTGCGTGCAAGAACTTCCACGCCAGGTGCCATTTTTCTCGATTGAATAAGAAATCCAGTGTGCCCAATCATGCGTTGTTGTGGTCGCACTGCCAAACCCTCGTGGTGCCAACCTCGAACGATTGTCTCGGAACTTTCAGGTTCAGTAAAACGTCCATCGGCTTTGATCGCCTCTGCAGTAACTGACAGCTGTGTCGTAGTAGCAACATAGGCCATGAATACTCCCCCAGGGCGTAACGCTTTAGCTCCAAGATCAACACACTCCCACGGGGCGAGCATGTCTAAAATTACGCGATCATAACTATCGACAACTTCTTGGTCCTGTAAATCACCAACGGTGAGCGTCCAATTATCTGGAAATTCACCAAAGTAGTTACTCACATTCGATCGAGCGTTCTCGGCAAAATCAACTCGGCGCTCTACCGAATGAACGCTTCCGTTAGCGCCTACGGCTCGAAGCAATGAAATAGTTAACGCACCGCTTCCAACGCCAGCCTCTAGAACTCGGGCACCGGGATAAATATCGGCAAGACCTACAATCATCGCCGCATCTTTTGGATACACGATCGTCGCCCCTCGAGGCATCGTCAAAACGTAATCGGCTAAGAGAGGTTTAAATGCAGTGAATTTGAGTCCGGCAGTTGTGCTTACAACGGAACCCTCAGGCATGCCAATCAAATCATCGTGCGTAATCCAGCCTTTATGGGTGTGCCACTCTTTACCGGAAACGATCGTAAAGCTATACAACTTACCTTTGGGATCGGTCAATTGAATTCGATCTCCATCGGCGAAATATCCTAAATTAGACACGGGAGTATCTTAGGCGAAAAATATCCTCAAAGTACGGGTATCTTGCATCACGTGAGTACCGATCCCAGACTGCGGTTATCCCCGAGTGCCGTTAACGATTACAACAACTGCCCTCAGCTCTATAAATACCGTGCTATCGATAAGTTGCCGCAGCCACCTAGCCTGGATGCAGAACGCGGAACTTTAGTTCACACAGTTTTACATGACCTCTTTGAAAACTTGCCAGTCGATCGAACAGAGTTAACTGCAATCGATCTTCTCCCATCACGATGGCGCGATCAAGTTGCGGCAAAGCCAGAACTTGCCGAGATGGTTACCAACGAGAAGGAGTGGCTCGATCGGGCCGCATCGCTCATCACAACGTATTTCACTCTGGAGAAGCCAGCAACTTTTGAAGCAACTCATCGCGAAATGCATCTTGAAAATGATTTCAGTCCCGAGGTTTATTTGCATGGATATGTGGATAGATTGGATATTGCTCCAACAGGTGAAGTACGGATCATCGATTATAAAACTGGAAAATCTCCGAAACCCGGCTGGGAAGAAAAGGCTTTATTCCAACTGCGCGTTTACGCTCTTCTCTACTGGAAAACAAATGGGGTCCTCCCCCGACTGTTACAACTGATCTATCTAGGTGATGGAAAGTTAGTAAAAAGTAATCCAACTTTAGCGGATTTGACCTCTGCGGAAAGATTTCTGCAACGAACTGCAGATGACATCTTCATCTCAATTGAGAAGGATTATTGGCCACCGAAACCAAGTAGACTATGTGACTGGTGCTTCTTTAAAACTATCTGTCCAGCGCACGTGAATTAAATAACAGCCGTGAAATTCGCATAAAGATCTTGTAGCTTTGAAAAAGTAATCTGCTCAAGTGATTTGATACTTCTCACTCGTACGCTCTCTTGGACTATGACGAAATGTGGAACCGCAATGAGCCAAGCGCCACTGGCCTTTGCTGCGCTAACTCCCGTAAGGGAATCTTCAAAAATGAGCGACTGGGATATGTCGGCTTTGGCGCGATTGGCCGCTAGTAAGTAGGCATCGGGATGCGGCTTGGTATTGACGACATCGTCGGAGCTAATTGAAAATGGGAACGGGCTACCACCCAAATTTTCCAGTACTGCATCAACGATAACTCGTGGGCTTGCCGACACTAACCCTGTTGCTACTCCTTTGGCTTGTAACTCCCGTACGAGTTCTATTGCGCCCGGCATCAGCGGTGTTTTGCCTCGCAATTTCTTCGTCTGAAGTTCAATGAGAGTTTGAGTAAAGAACTCAGGTGTCTCTGCGCCACAACGGGCATACATGATTTCACCAACGCGTGAGAGCGGGCCCCCCAAACAGGCAACTTGGTCGGCATGTGTCCATTGATATTGGTATCGACCAGTTATTTCGCTCTCGGACTCAAGCCAGAGAGGTTCCGAGTCCACTAGTAGTCCATCCATGTCAAAGAAGACGGCCTCGAAAATCCCTGGCGTTTTTGAGTTACTCACGTGCGCGAGGGTACCGTAAGGTTTGTTGATGTGGAGATACATCAAATTCCGAGCTTAAGAAATCCTGTAATGGTTGTTGGATTCTCAGGATGGAACGACGCTGGCGAAGCTGCCAGTGGTGCACTCGATCACTTACTTTCTGCTTGGCAGGATGATGCAACAGAGACTGTCCCCGTATTAATTGCCGATCTTGACCCGGAAGATTTTTATGACTTTCAAGTCAATCGTCCCCAAGTATCCACTGATGAAACTGGCACTCGTAATATTACTTGGCCCAATACACAGATATTTGGTCTAGTTCTACCGCAATCCGATCGCGATTTAGTAATCGTTAAAGGAATTGAGCCGTCGATGCGCTGGAAGAGGTTCACTCATGAACTCTTGGATTTAGCTGATGATCTTGAAGTTTCAACCATCATCTGTGTTGGATCTTTGCTGGCCGACATTCCACATAGTCGACCAATCACCGTCAATGTAACTGCTGCAAGTCCTGAGATCTCTAAGCGCTTAGATATTTCTATCTCCTCATATGAAGGACCAACTGGGATTCTAGGTGCGATCAGCGATGGCGCATTTCGTCGCGGAATCGATGCGCTGTCATTGTGGGCACCGGTGCCACATTATGCATCCAATGCGCCATCTCCTAAGGCCTCACTTGCTCTCATTCATGCTCTCGAGGATTTTCTTACAATAGGCGTTCCGCAAGAAGATCTTGCATCTGCTTCGGATTCTTGGGAGTTAGAGATTGATGATTTAGCCAAAGAGGATGGCGATGTTGCCGACTATATAAAGACGCTTGAGGAGAGCAAAGACGCGGCCGATATTCCAGAAATATCTGGGGATATGATCGCTAAAGAATTTGAGCGTTACTTACGTCGCCGTACTAAAGATTAAAGCGCAAGTCCAAGTAGCGAATCAAGGGTCTGCTTAAACTCCTTGGTGTCTCCTCCGGATCCTCCATCGAAACTATCATCCACCCAGTTGTCAATTGCATCTAATGCCGCTGGCGTATCTAAATCACTAGCTAAAGCATGCATAATCTTCTCAGTCACTGTCGTGGTTGAAGAAACCTGTTCGGAGCCCAAGACGGTGCGCAATCGGGAGAGTGCTTGTTCGGCGCTAAACAAAATCTCTTCGCTCCACATCTGGTCATGACGATAGTGATGCTTCATTAGTGCATATCGAATCGCCATAGGATCCACGCCGCGTTCAATAAGCTTTGAGACAAGAACTAAATTTCCCTTGCTCTTACTCATTTTTTCGCCATCTAAACCAATCATTCCGGCGTGAACATAGGTTGACGCGAGCTCTTTACCAGTTAAAATTTTAGCTTGCGAGCGACACATTTCATGATGCGGGAATATTAAATCGCTTCCACCGCCTTGAATATCTATCAAGGAATCTTCATCTGGATCGGGATGTAAATATTCCAGAGCAATGGCAGTGCACTCAATGTGCCACCCAGGTCGACCAACACCCAGAGAAGATTGCCATCCAGGCTCACCTTCGCGCTTAGCCATCCACACTAGACAGTCGAGCGGATCCAGCTTGCCAGCAAGAGTCGGATCTCCTCCTCTTTCAGAAAAAATTTTTGTCATTGCATCGTGGCTTAAGTGCGAAAGACCACCGAAGCCTGATTGCGGCGAGTTAGAGAAATAGTAATCACTGCCGACCTGATAGATAGCTCCGTGTTTCTGCAAACTTTCTATCGAGTCAACAACTAGTGGAATCGCTTCAACAGCGCCGATGTAACTATTTGGTGGGATCACGCGCAAATTCACCATATCTCCAGTGAAGAGCGATATCTGCGAATGCGCCAACTCCTCCCAATCGACTCCATCACGTTTAGCTCGTTCGAGAAGCGGATCATCTATGTCAGTGATGTTTTGGACGTATGAAACGTCCGCACCACGAGCACGTAAGTATCGATTGATTAGGTCAAAGGTTAGGTAGGTCGCAGCATGACCAAGATGTGTGGCATCATAAGGAGTGATGCCGCATACATACATGCGATAAATCGATTTGCTCTCCAGGGCTTCCACGGCACCGGTCTTGGTATTGCTCAGTCTCATTTCAGGGACAACAAATCGCGGGTGTAGTTTCGGAACGTCGACCTGTAGCCAAGATTTCATGTGCTCATCCTAGTTAAAGCACAACTAAAAGGCGGGCCAAGGAACGGCCGGCCAATCCGGATTCGGTTCAGGCATTACACCCGTCGTTATTAAACGTTGGATTCGCGCATGAAGTGCCGCAATTTCATTCTCCGTTAAATAAGGAGTTAAGTCCAGTTCAGATTTCAAAACGCTCTCAGAACTAGCAAGTTGTTCTAACTCAATGTCCGTTAAAGGATCGCCCGAGAACTGCCAAAGAACTGTTCGCAATTTGTCTTGGGTGTGGAAAGTTACGCCGTGGTCACATCCAAATAACTCTCCCTCTAATGAAGGTAAAAGATGACCAATCTTCCGGTCAGTGTTATTGATAATGGCGTCGAAGATTGCCATCGATCTAAGTTGTGGGTCATTGGTTGAAAAGAAGATTGCTAAATCAATATCCTCATTGATTTCTATCCACTCTTGAACCATTCCGGGACCGTATGGCCCATCCCGCAAAATAGTGAGAGGAACAAGGTTGAAATCGCAGTTCTGACTTATGAGGTAGGCAGCATATTCACGGTGCGCCAATGAACCATCGGGAAAGTCCCACAGCGGTCGCTCACCAGCGATTGGCTTATAGATTGCATTCATGGCTTGACCTTCGTGAGTTACTGATGTGTAGAGCGTTGCATTTGATGCATCTACTAAACGCCCCGTTACGACTAACTCTCCCTGGGTGAGCAAAGCGAATTTATCGTCGGTAACCATTTGCCCTCGGACATAAGTGACCTTGCGAATCAATTGGAATTCCACAGAAGGGACAAGGTAAACGCCCCGCACTGACGAGCGCCTTTGAGCGCTTAACAAAAGCATCACACATGGATAAAGTTAAGTACACACTCAAGCAGTTGTCTGGCTCTTCATCATCAGCAACTACTTCGAAGAGTTCAATATTAATTAATGCGCGGGTTTCATCCCAAGCCATCGAAATCGCTCCGACAGTGAACTCAGACTCAATGGGAGTCTCAAGTGATGCATCATCTCGAGGCAATGGATCTATTCGAAGGGAGAAATCTCCCTTGCGTAAATCGTTGATAACAATCTCTAAGCGCTCTGCTAAGGCTGCAACTTGCAGCTTTTCTAAACCAACCGTGACTAATCGTTGCCCGGCCCGGGCTTGAATGAAAAATGCTCGCTCTCCTGGCTCACCAACTGTTCCGGCCACAAAACGTTCAAGTGAATCAAAAATAAAACTCACTTGCCGCTTCCGCCGCCCAATAGGTTGCGTTTTCGCAGCGGTGCGTTCAGAAAACTCTCTAAATCTGCGCGTGAGTCATTAAGCAAAAGTAGACGTGGTTTGGATCCGCTGAAATCGATGACTGAAATCGAGGCTGGATCGATTACTATTCGCTGAAAATCATCTAGATGCATTCCCAAAGCCGATGCGACAATTGCTTTTATGACATCTCCATGGCTAACAAATATGGCGGCGCCCTTTGTCTTTAATGCGGCAACCTCATGAACGACCCGCATGGCCCGCTCCTGCATCTGCGCTAAACCTTCACCAGCTGGAAAGTACATGGCACTTGGATTATTTTGTACGGTTTTCCAAAGTTTATTAGTCGATAGAAGTGAGAGTTTCTTTCCACTCCACTTGCCATAGTCGACTTCAACAAGATTATTATCATTAACCATTGAAATTCTGCGGTTATGGTTTTGACCCACAGTTTCCCACCAAGGAGTAATCGTCTCTACGCAACGCTCAAGCGGGCTAATGCGCAACGCTGAAATCGTTACTTTGCCTAGTCGGCGTGCGAGCTCATTAGCTTGAGCTATGCCCGTTGGCGATAAGTGGACGCCAGAAATTCTTCCCGAAAGCAGGCCTTTTGCATTGGCCTCTGAATGGGCATGTCGAATCAAAACTACCTGCATGACGGTAAGGCTATCGCAGGTTTTATGCGCTCGTCTTGCTAAGGTCGCTCCATGGAAATGCGACGAGCTGGCTCTAGTGGCCTGAAGCTTTCGCGATTAGGCCTTGGCACTATGACTTGGGGGCGTGATACCGATGAACATGAAGCCGCTGATCAGTGCCGTGCATTTATCGATGCAGGTGGAAATTTTATAGATACCGCTAATACTTATGGCGATGGCGATAGCGAACGCGTCATCGGCGGCTTAGTGGGGACTCTCGTTAACCGTGATGACGTTGTCATTGCAACGAAAGCGGGATTAAGTTTTCCCGATGGGGTTAGATTCATCGATGCAACTAGACACACACTTATCGCAGAGTTGGATAAATCCCTATCTCGCCTAGGAACCGATTTTGTGGATATTTGGCAAGTACATGCTTGGGATTCGCTCTCTCCACTCGATGAAACGCTAGCCGCCCTGGATTACGCTTACACAACTGGTCGGGCACGATACGTAGGTGTCAGTAATTATTCCGGGTGGCAACTAGCCAGAGCGGCCACCAAGCAAAGTTCGAACTCAATGAAAGCTCCAATAACAACGATTCAAAGTGAGTACTCATTACTAAATCGTGATGCAGAAGTAGAGTTATTGGATTGCGCACAGGATTGCGGAGTTGGTTTCTTGGCGTGGGCACCTTTAGCTAGAGGTGTTTTAACTGGTAAATATCGCAATGGTATCCCCAGTGATTCACGCGGAGCTGCGCCTCATTTTGCCAAGCACATTGAACCGTATTTAGATTCCAGAAGCGCTCGAACTGTAGATGCAGTTGCAGTTGCGGCCAGCGGTTTGGGCTACTCCCCCTTAGAAGTCGCCCTTGCATGGGTACGAGATGCACCTGGTGTAACTAGCGCGATTATTGGCGCACGCACAGGTGCTCAATTGCGTGGCGTTCTAAAGAGCGAAGAGATTTCCTTGCCAGATATTCTGCGCAGCGCACTCAATGATGTAAGCGCCTAACAGTTTTCTAGAAAATCCTTCAAAACTCGTACACCGAAAGTTAAACCATCAACTGGTACGCGTTCATCGACTCCGTGGAAGAGCGACATGAAATCAAAGTCTGCATCTAACTTCAATGGAGAAAAGCCATAACCAATAATTCCTAGTTCAGCCAAAGCTTTATTGTCAGTTCCGCCACTCATTAAGTAAGGAACTGGTATTGCTTCAGAGTCCTCTTTGAGGATCGCGTCACACATCGCATCTACGAGATCACCTTCAAAGGGAACTTCTAACGCTTCATCTCGCGTAATCGTTTCAACACTAATGTGAGGACCAATCAGCGAGGCGATTGTTTCATTGAGTTCATTCTCAAATCCTGGAATGAAGCGGCCATCAATGACCGCACTGGCTGAACCTGGAATTACATTAGCTTTATAGCCGGCCTCTAACATCGTTGGATTTGCAGTATTTTGTAACGTCGCACCGATCATACGTGCGGCGAAACCCACCTCGCTTAACAGTGGACGTAAATCATTTTCATCGTACGTCTTACCGGTTGAGGCCGCAACTTTTTTGAACAATGCTTTAACGGTCTTGCTATAGCGTTGAGGCCATTCGTGATTTCCAATCTTTGCAACGGCCTCCGTCAAGCGCGTTAGAGCATTTTCATCGTTCATAACCGAGCCGTGTCCTGCGCGTCCTTGCGCAGTTAACTTCATCCAGTGAATTCCTTTTTCGGCAGTCTCAATCATGTATAAACGTTTGCCACCGCCAACTGTGACTGAAAATCCGCCAACTTCAGAGACGGCCTCAGTGCAACCAGCAAAAAGTTCAGGGTGCTTGTCGACCATCCAATGCGATCCGAAAATGCTTCCCGCTTCTTCATCGGCAAAAAATGCTAAAACAATATCTCTCGGTGGAATATATCCAGTTCGTGACCACTCTCTTATGGTTGCAAGCATCATTGCATCCATATTTTTCATATCTACCGCACCGCGGCCCCAAATCATGCCATCGATAATGTCACCGCAAAATGGATCAACGCTCCAGTCGGCTGCATTCACTGGTACAACATCTATGTGTCCATGCAATACCAATCCCGGACGAGTTGAATCTCTTCCTTTAATTCGCGCCATCACATTACAACGACCAGGAGCTGATTCGTAGATCGTTGACGCGATTCCAACTTCGGCAAGAGAGGCAACAATATAATCTGCCACTTCTTTCTCATTACCCTTGCCATCACCAAAGTTAACGCTGGGGATTCGGATGAGGTCTTGGCATATTTGGATAACTTCGGTTTCAAGTTGCGTAGTAGTGGTCATTTCGCCATTCTGTCATCAAATTGCTATCCTTACCCCTTCACTCGGTCCGGGTGGCGGAATTGGCAGACGCGCTAGCTTGAGGTGCTAGTTCCCGCAAGGGATTGGGAGTTCAAGTCTCCTCTCGGACACATGCATATTGATGAAGCGTTGGCGCTCATCCGCGAAATACCCGACTACCCAAAACCAGGGATTCGCTTTCAAGACATAACTCCACTTCTTGCCGATGCTGCCGCCTTTGCATCCGTGACTAAGAAACTTTCAACATTCGCACCCCGTGGAACTTTGGTCGCCGGAATTGAAGCCCGTGGATTTATTTTTGCCTCAGCAGTTGCCCATGAACTTGCTTCTGGTTTCATCCCTATTCGAAAAGCAGGCAAACTCCCACACTTGACCATTTCGCAGAGTTACGGGCTTGAGTATGGCAGTGACATCTTGGAGATTCATGTTGATGCAATATCACCAGGTGCTTCGGTTTTATTAATTGACGATGTTCTTGCAACTGGTGGGACCATTGGAGCAGCAATTGAATTGATACATAGAAGTGGCGCGACTGTGGCGCACGTATTAGCTTTGCTGGAAATTGACGATTTACCTGGCCGTAAAAACCTGCAACAAAAGTATCCAGATATTGAAGTAACCTCACTTATAATCGCTTAACTATGCGCGTCTTACAAATTCAAGGTCTGCGAGCACTTGCTTCCATCCTTGTTGTGCTCTTTCATGCGAGATTTATTTCTGGTGGTTTCGTTGGCGTAGACATCTTCTATGTAATCTCTGGTTATCTCATTACCGGATTGTTACTTCGGGAGTTGGATTCGACCGGTCGCCTAAATCTTGCCGCGTTCTATCAGCGCCGAATTAAACGTTTACTACCGAGCTCAGTCTTTGTTCTTTTTTCTACCGCACTAGTGGGCTGGTTCGTGCTTCCGGCGATTACGCGTCATGATCTGGGTCGTGATCTCTTTGCTGCAGCTGCCTACGTTTCCAATTATCTCTTTGCTTGGTGGCAAAATGACTATCAAAATCTCAATGCAACACCGTCACCGTTTATCCATTACTGGTCTTTAGCGGTAGAAGAGCAATTCTATTTAGTGTGGCCACTTTTGATGGTTGCTTTAGCACGCAAAAGCCGGCAATGGCTGTTGATCGGAATTGCACTTGTTACCTCTCTTTCACTCGCCTTATCCATCTACCAAACTCATACCGCACCAATTTGGGCTTTCTACTCATTACCTACTCGCGCTTGGGAGCTTGGAATCGGCGCACTACTTCTCTTCATTCCCATGGGCAGGCTAAATGTGCGAGTTCTGCCTTGGATCGCCATGGGTGGAGTTCTTGTCGCATCCAGCGTTTTTAGTAATAACACCGCTTTTCCGGGTATAAATGCCCTCTTACCCGTCCTAGCAACTGCAGCCCTAATTGCGACGATTCCAGTCTGGCCTACATTCCTAAATGCTCTATCTAATAATGCAGTGAGCCAATGGCTGGGAAAGATCTCCTACCCGCTGTATTTATGGCATTGGCCAGTCTTAGTTTTACCAAGCACTGCTTTGGGAAGACCACTTACGGTTAGCGAACGCATCGCATGTATTGCATTAACCGTTCTGTTGGCCGACTTAACGAATAGATTTCTTGAGGACCCTATCCGGAGTATAAAAATAGCTCAAAAAAAGATCTATGTGGGTGCCATTAGTACAACGGCTATTTCGCTCATGTTGGCTATCGTAATTTCGAATTCGGCATCATCTTCAATTCAAGTCACAGGCGCATCGCCGATGAAATTCGATCTAACACAGGTATTAGCGAAACCATTAATTTACTCCGATGGTTGCCACGTAAATTATGGAAAAGATAAATCGGGTAGCTGCACTTATGCGGACTCGACTTCTACGACAACCATCGTGCTCTTTGGAGATTCACATGCGGCGCAATGGTTCCCTGTTATGGAGAAAATTGCGCTGAAGAACCACGTCAAATTGATCTCATTAACCAAATCTTCCTGCCCAGCGATAGATATAGCTCAGCCCGATCGTGGTGGTTTCAATAACATAGAGTGCAAGAAATGGCGCAAAAATTCGATTGCGCGAATCAAGACCATTCACCCGTTGGCTGTAGTAATGAGTAGTTATGCCTATTACACTCCGCGAGATGGTTCGGTTAATCAAGCCACTTGGTGGCGTGAAGGCGAGCAGAGCCTAATTAAATCCCTGGGACAATCCACACAACACATGATTTACATCGGTGACACTCCTAAGCCATTGCGCGATATTCCATCATGTTTATCGGCAGGGATTGCCAGTACATGCGATACGACGGTGAAATCGACGCTAACTATTCAGGGCGGTTTCCAAGTCATCGATCCAACTCCCTGGCTATGTTCGACAATTTGCCCAGCAATCATTGATTCGATTGTTGCTTATCGTGATGCCTCCCATATCTCAGTAGCTATGGCATTGCACGTAGCACCCGAGTTAGAGGCTGCGCTAAAGGCGAAGGGGCTCTTTGCCTGATGATGTGGCAAGATAGTTTTCATGGCTGAACTAATTTATTACTGCGGAACTATGGATAGTGGTAAATCAACTCTTGCATTACAGACTGCGCATAATCATCACAGCCGAGGTCGAAGTGGCGTTATCTTCACTAATAAGGACCGTGCGGGAACTGGAGTCATCTCGTCCCGGTTAGGTCTCTCCTCCCCGGCAATTGAAGTTAGCCCAGGAATGGATCTGCATAAACACGTTGTCGATCACCTCTCGGCTGGCGATCGAATTGACTACATCATCTGTGACGAGGCCCAATTTTACGAGCGTGTTCAAATTGAACAGTTAGCCAAGATTGTTGACGGTTTAGGAATAGATGTTTTTGCTTTTGGAATTCTTACCGACTTTCAAACTCTCCTCTTCCCCGGATCTGCACGCTTAATTGAACTTGCCGATCGTGTTCACGCGCTTCAAGTTGAGGCGTTATGTTGGTGTGGCTCTCGTGCAACTCACAACGCTAGAACACAAGGTGGCGTCATGGTCATTGAAGGTGAACAGGTTGTAGTCGGAGACGTTACGCCTGGCGCAGAGATTGCATATGAAGTTCTATGTCGTCGTCACCATATGCGGCAAGTTACAGCGCGCGCATCTCGCGCCGGTCACATATCATCTCAACCTCTTCCATTTAAGGAGTAGCACTTGAAATCACGTAGCTTGGCGGCACTGTCTGCAAAAGCTCCCCTCGTACCGTTCGAGTTCGAACGCAGAGCCCTTGGAGTTAATGACGTTGCTTTAGATATCGCTTTTGCTGGAATTTGCCATTCAGATATCCATCAGGTGCGCGAGGAGTGGGGCCCGGCCCTTTTCCCAATGGTTCCGGGACATGAAATTGCCGGCATCGTCACAGCAATAGGAAGTTCAGTCACAAAATTTGTTGTCGGAGATGCAATTGGCGTGGGTGTGTTTATCGATTCATGTCGCACATGCAAAAATTGCAAAGATGGTCTGCAGCAATACTGTGAAAATGGAATGACAGGTACTTACAACACCCTCGAGCGTGATGGCAAGACCGTTGCTTACGGTGGCTATTCAAACAACTTTGTTATCGATCAAGACTACGCGGTTCACATTCCAACTAACTTACCTTTATCTGGAGTGGCACCGTTGTTGTGTGCAGGAATTACTCTGTACTCCCCCTTAAAGACTTGGGGCGCAAAGACCGGAATGAAGATTGGCGTTATGGGCCTTGGTGGTCTTGGCCATATGGGAGTTAAGTTTGCACATGCTATGGGCGCTGACGTCACAGTTTTTTCACACTCGCCTACAAAAGAGAGTGACGCACTTGCGATGGGCGCAGATCATTTTGTCGTGACTAAAGATCTTGCGACACTTAAACCTTTACGTAAGAGCTTCGATCTGATTCTAAATACCGTGAGTGCCGACTTAGACATAAATGCTTACTTAAATCTCCTTAAACTTGATGGAACGCTAGTTGTGATTGGTTTACCAAGTAATCCATACGCCGTTAACGCGGGATCACTACTGGATGGTCGACGTCGAATCGCTGGATCGATGATTGGCGGCATTCCGGAGATTCAAGAGATGTTGAATTTCTGTGGGGAGCATTCAATCGTGAGCGATGTTGAGGTAATTTCGGCCGACTACGTGGATAAAGCTTATGAACGAACTGTTGCTAGCGACGTCAAATATCGCTTCGTCATTGATGCGCAGACTATTTAACACCTCTTTAGTGAAAACTATGTACCGCTAAAGCTAGAAGTGGTGCGACCGCAAGGGCTGGTAAGAGATTCCCAACCGCAACATTTTTGATGTTAAGCAGTTTGAATCCAATCGTAATAAGCATGACGCCTCCGACCACAGTCATAGCGTCGATTTGGTATGTGCTCAAGATCTGACCAAGAAAAAAGCCAGATATAGTCCAAAACCCTTGGTAGACACCCACAGCGATGGCGGAGACCGCAACGCCCCAACCCAGAGAGCTTCCAAATGCCATGGCAGCAAAAAAATCGAGAGTGCTCTTGAGTAGTAGTTGATCGATTCCAGCTGACATGCCGTCGCTTATAGATCCGAGTATCGCCAGTGGTCCGATTGCAAAGAGTAAAGATGCTGAAACAAATCCTT
The DNA here is from genome assembly GCA_037139795.1 of Actinomycetes bacterium. GTDB lineage: Bacteria > Actinomycetota > Actinomycetes > Nanopelagicales > Nanopelagicaceae > Planktophila. The sequence continues at coordinate 45,585 of JBAXFS010000002.1, read as the reverse complement.
CGACGAAACGGCTCTCCTCCGATGCTCGGAATCGCCTACGAAGATTCTGCCCGAATGCGTCAAGACGTGATTCGAGATCGAGCGCGGATCCAATGAGACCACCGATTAAAAGTGAGCCGAGAATAACGAGAAGGGCCCAGCCGCGAGGAAATGCCGACGTAAAACGCGGTGCCCACATTGGTATCAGAGCAGAAGCTGCACCGAGAAAAGCAACCAAGCCAAGAACATCAGTAAGCAGAGTGCGCGTCTTGGCGCCCATTCGGTTTCCGATGATTACACCGATGGATGTTCCGGAAATAATTCCGACTACATTAATGACTGTGCCAATTCCTGGAAACATTAGAGCAGGCTACGCAGAAGTAATACCGGAAGCAAGGCAGGATCGTATTAACTGCACTAGACTCCCCCAATGTCATCGAATCCAATAATGGAGTTCTTGCGCCCTCACCGCACAGTTCCTATAACTCCTTGGACGGGCAATGGTCGCTGGGATATCAAGCCGCTTCGAACAGTCATTCTCTTTATTGGTCTCTTCATCTTTGGCTTGGGCGATGCATTCGTGATCCAGAGCAATATTGGAAATGGACCCTGGTCAGTACTAGCCCAAGGTCTCTCAAAACACTTGAACATTTCAATGGGTTGGTCGACTTTTGCAATAAGCGCAGTTGTTCTACTTGCGTGGATCCCTCTACGAGAGAAACCAGGTTTCGGCACGCTTTCTAATTTGATAATTATCGCCGTTGCAATTCAAATTGGTGTTGACCTTGTTCCGCTGCAACACAGTTTCATTCTTGGATTATTGATCTGCCTTCTTGGCATAGGAATGATTGGCGTGGCAACAGGCCTCTACATCACCTGCGGCCTTGGACCCGGCCCGCGAGATGGCCTGATGACGGCTATTCATCAGCGAAGTGGCATAAGAGTTGGCCGTGTCCGTTTGGGTATCGAGGTCACTGTTGTCGTCCTCGGGGCGCTATTAGGGGGCAAAGTAGGCCTCGGAACTCTGCTTTTTGCCGTATTAATCGGCCAATCTATCGCCATCGCCCTTGGTGTTGTAGCCCGACTTACTGAGTAGTACGCGCTAACCTTTTAACCATCTTCCCTCAGGTGGTACTCGTGTGCAGGCTGCAAGGAGTTCCTCCGGTCTATCACCACAACAGAAAGGGATAATTCATGCTCGATACGTATTTTAAAATCTCTGAGCGAGGGTCAACTCTAAGTCGTGAAGTCCGAGGCGGAATCGTCACGTTCTTCACTATGGCTTATATCGTTGCACTAAATCCATTGATCCTCGGTGGAGCAGTCGATAGCAATAAAAAATTCCTCGGAGGGTTTTCTGCATTTGGTCAAAATCTCCCCTTGATTGCCGCCACAACGGCTCTCGTTGCGGGCGTACTCACAATTCTTATGGGTGTAATTGGTAATTTCCCATTAGCTCTTGCAACCGGTCTAGGCCTTAATACTTTCGTCGCTTATGGAATCGCTTCCAAAATGACGTGGGCAGATGCAATGGGTCTCGTAGTTCTTGAGGGCCTAATCATTACCGTATTAGTTCTTACCGGTTTTCGTACCGCCGTGTTTAGGGCAGTACCACAGCAATTGAAATACGCAATTTCTGTCGGAATCGGTCTATTCATCGCTCTCATCGGTTTGGTGGATTCTGGTTTCGTGCGTCGTACCGGTACTGGACCAGTTCCAGTTCAACTTGGTGATGGTGGAAATCTGACGGGTTGGCCAATCATTGTATTCATCTTCGGTTTGCTCTTAATCGCTATCTTGATGGTTAAGAAAACTAAGGGTGCACTACTTATTGGTATCGTTTCGGCCACAGTTTTGGCAATTATTCTTGAGGCCGCATTTAAGATTGGTCCAAGTTTCATCTCACCAACCGAAAGTAATCCAAAGGGTTGGGGTTTAAATATTCCTAAACTCCCTACATCGATCACTTCAACTCCTGACTTTTCCTTATTAGGACATTTCAGTTTGCTCGGTTCTTTCAGCAAAATCTCTCTAGTTTCGGGAATTCTTTTAGTTTTCACTCTACTTCTGTCGGATTTCTTTGACACGGTAGGAACTGTGACAGCTATTGGTCACGAGGCAGACTTAATTGGTGCTGACGGAAATGTTCCAAACATTGAGAAGATTTTGTTTGTCGACTCAATCGCTGCAGCTGCAGGTGGCGCCGCAGGTATCTCATCCAATACTTCATATATTGAATCGGCATCTGGTGTAGGTGAGGGAGCCCGAACAGGTCTTGCCTCAGTTGTGACAGGAATCTGTTTCTTGTTAACAATCTTCCTATCTCCACTTGTTGCAATTATTCCTTATGAGGCCGCTACTCCAGCGTTGGTTATCGTGGGATTCCTGATGATGACACAAGTGAAAGACATTGACTGGACCGATTTGGGAATTGCAATTCCGGCTTTCCTTACGATCATCTTGATGCCATTCACATACAGCATCTCGGTTGGAATCGGGGCAGGTTTTGTTTCACACGTAGTGATTCGATTTGCTCAGGGTCGTCGCAAGGATGTTCATCCTTTGCTTCTACTGGTTTCTGCGCTCTTCGTTATCTACTTCCTCTCAGCACCTATTAGTGGGTGGATTGGGTAAGTAAAACCTCTAAAGTAGTAAAGCCCCGCAGAGAAATCTGCGGGGCTTTACTACGTAGCTACCAACTCATGGGCGATTGACCTCTTGCCTCCAAGATTGCATTAACTTTCGAAAATGGCTTTGAGCCGAAAAATCCACGATAAGCAGAGAGCGGGCTCGGGTGTGGTGATTTTATGACGAGTTCCGGCTCGAAACATAACGCTAACTCCTCAGCGTTCTTACCCCAGAGAATTGCAATGACCGATCTACCCCCCAACACTCTGGCTACTTCATCGGTAATTTCTTGCCAACCTAAGTTTTTGTGGCTCAAAGTTGCGCCAGATTGAGTAGTTAAAACGCGATTGAGCAGCAAAACACCTTGATCGGCCCATCGACTTAAATCACCATTTGTAGACATTGGGGCCCCAAGATCACTTGCTAGCTCTAGGAATATATTCTTAAGCGATGCGGGTAGTTTGGAAATTTCAGGACTCACCGAAAATGCAAATCCATTGGCATAACCCGGTGTCGGATACGGATCTTGACCAAAGATCACAACTCGAACACGTTCAATGGGTGTAGATAATGCACGCATAATATTGTTGTAGTCAGGCGCGATTGTCGTTCGATCAAGTTGAGAATCAATCAAAGTCAAAGTACTTTGCAAGTGTTTGAGCGCAACTTTCCAATCTGGATGTAACTGGTCGAACAAACTCACGCTACATCCAAGCTCGAGCTGAGAATCGACCATTTACCGAAGTGACCTCGATGGGCGTATCAAAAATAGCTGAGATATGTTCGCTTGTGATGACGTGCTCGGATGGGCCGGAAACCGCAATGGTCCCATTCTTTAACAAAAGTGCATGGGTAGTCCCGACAGGGATCTCTTCGATATGGTGTGTAACTAGAACGGTTGCTGGTGCAGTCGCATCTAATGAAAAGTTGGCGAATCTGCGCAGCAAATCTTCGCGACCACCAACATCTAAGCCCGCGGCTGGTTCATCCAACAATAGAAGTTCAGGGTCGGTCATTAACGCACGTGCTATCTGTACGCGCTTGCGTTCGCCTTCACTCAGCGTGCCGTAAAAGCGATCTCCTAGCTCGCGTACACCAAATGTTGTCAGTAACGCCATCGCTCGAGATTCATCCCAGAGATCATAAGCTTCGTTCCATCTACCCAAAATTGCGTAAGCTGCTGTTAAAACTACATCCTTGACTAACTCCTCATACGGAATGTCTTCGGCAAGAATCGCACCACACAGCCCAATTCGAGTTCGCAGCTCAAATAAATCTACTCGACCCATTTCCTTCCCCAAGATAGAAACAGTTCCGTTAGTTGGAAATATTTTCGTTGCAAGAATCTGAAGCAAAGTAGATTTTCCCGCACCATTTGGTCCAAGAATCACCCACCGCTCCCCCGGATTTATCGTGAAGTTAATGGGGCCCAGAATGATCTTTTCTCCGCGTCGAACCGACACATTCGTAACTTCTAAAACAGATCCGCTGGCCATAGAAGAAAAGGATAATAGGTGAGAGCGCATTGGGCGGCGGTTTTGGCATCTAGCCCACCGTGATTCGCGATAACCTTGCCACCATTATGGGCACAATTGAGCAGTTCACGGGTCTTATTCTGCTCAGTGGAGTCGATAAACCGGGAATTACTCAGGAACTATTTAGCGCATTGGCTCCGTTTTCAATCGCAATTATAGATATTGAGCAGGTAGTAATTAGTAATCGATTAATTTTGACTGTTCTCATCGCTCTGAATCCCGCTCATGAAAAGGCGATTGAGGACGATCTCCAAGCTTGTGCCGCGAGGCTCGATGTTGATATCGCAACTCTCTATGCTCAGACCAATATATCTAGCATCTCAACTAAAGCGGGATTATTGCACGTCGTAGTTTTGACTACGAAACTATTGCCCGAGGCTGTCGCTAACGTTGCTGGCGCGATTGCCGACGCCGATGGAAATATCGAAGGCGTCACTCGAACTGCATCGGCTCCAGTAACGGCTATAGAGTTTCTGGTATCCGGTGCCAAACAAGAGGCCTTAAGTGCATCCTTGTCGGTTGTAGCGGCTACACATGGCATTGATATTGCAATTCAACCAAGTGGAAATTTACGATTCGGAAAGAAGCTCATTCAACTAGATGTTGATTCAACTCTCATTGAGCAAGAGGTCATAGATTTGCTGGCAGCTAAGGCCGGCAAAGGCCATCTTGTCCAAGAAATAACAGAGTCGGCCATGCGCGGTGAGTTAGATTTTGAACAATCACTACGCGCCAGAGTGCTATTACTCAAAGGGTTACCGGAGAGCGTGATTAAGGAAGTTCAAGGTGAAATCACGCTTACTCCCGGCGCTAAGACGTTAGTTCAAACATTGCACAGACTAGGTCATGTGGTAGCTGTGGTCTCGGGAGGATTCACTGATGTGATTTCACCTTTAATGAACGAGCTCCAAATCACGAGTTTTCGAGCTAATAAGTTAGGCATTGAAAATGGTGAACTTACGGGTGAAGTTGTGGGTCTAATAATCGATAGAGCGGCCAAAGCACAAGCACTTCATGACTTCGCGGCCGAGGAGTCGATAGATATTTCGCAAACTGTAGCTATCGGAGATGGTGCAAATGATCTAGATATGATCGCAGCGGCTGGCTTAGGAATAGCCTTCAATGCAAAACCAGCAGTTAAAGCGGCCGCAGATAGCAGTGTAAGCGCCCCATACCTTGATTCAGTTCTCTATCTTCTCGGAATACCTCGCGAGGCAATTGATTTCGATTTACGCTAGTTTTTTACAACCTGCAGGCGTGAATATCCGTAACTAGTATCCCGCGTGCTCCTACATTCCACAGTTCATCCATTACACGGTTTGTATCTTTGCGCAGGACCATCGCCCGTACTGCGACCCAACCTGGTTTTTGGAGTGGTGAGATGGTTGGAGACTCTAAACCTGGAGTAATAGCGCAGGCCGCCTCAACACTTACAGAGGGAATGTCATAGTCGAGCAACACATATTTTCGCGCGGTAACAACACCTTGCAATCTACGGATTAAAACTTCAAGCTCGCTCCTGATTTCAACGCCTTGCCGGGTAATTACTACGGCCTCACTCGTCAAAATTGGTTCACCAAAAATCTTTAGTCCAGCTTGTCGAAGAGTATTTCCAGTGCTCACTACATCGGCAATCAAATCTGCGACGCCTAAACGCACGCTGCTTTCAACTGCGCCATCCAGACGCACCACATCGGCCTTGAGGTTAAGTTGCGCTAAGTAGGCGCTTACTAATCCCGGATAAGCCGTTGCTACTCGCTTGCCAGCGATATCTTTTACCGTTAGATCTTGGTCGGCTGGACCAGCAAAACGAAAAGTTGATCCGCCGAAATCTAAAGACAATACTTCTTTAGCATCTGCGCTTGAGTCAATGAGTAGATCCCGCCCCGTAATACCGGCTTCAAGTTCACCTGATCCTACGTAAATTGCAATATCTCGGGGCCTCAAGTAATAAAACTCAACATTGTTATCGGGATCAATCAAAACAAGATCGCGACTATCGCTGCGCTGCTTGTAACCCGCCTCTTTTAAGACCGAAATCGACTCTTCGGCTAATGATCCTTTATTAGGTACCGCGATTCGTAGCATATGGATTCTCGACTCCTTCTTTAGAGATACTTATAGATGTCGTCGGGGGTCAAACCACGGGCCAGCATCATTGTCTGAACGTGGTAAATCAATTGGCTTATCTCTTCGGCCAAAGCTTCATTTGATTCATGTTCTCCGGCCAGCCAAACTTCGCCCGCTTCCTCCAGAATCTTCTTACCTATCGTGTGGACACCCGCATCTACTGCAGCCACGGTTCCCGAACCTTCTGGGCGGCTCGCAACTTTCGTTGCGAGCTCGCTCCATAGGGAATCAAAGGATTTCATTGGGAAAGTTTACTATGCCCCGACGACCACCGGTTCTGAATTAGCCTCCAGCTTAGATATTCGTAGCCACGACATAAACCCCCATATTACGAATGGTAGATAGATCGCATAAAGAGTCCCAGTTGGGTAGTAGCCATTCTTGAAAGCAAAGGGAACGCCGACAAAGTCAACGGCAATCCACACCAACCAGAATTCAACATATCCGCGGCTCATGCCATACGTAGCCAAAGCGGTCCCAGTAAAGATCCATGTATCGACAAGAACCCATGTTCCACTTTCGCCAAGAGCTTTAAAGATCTGCATTGAGAGTAGATAGAAGATGATTATTGTTGGAAATAGCACGAGCTTCTCTTTTGAGGTAGTCCATCGTGGTGATACTGGTGGTTGCGTCTTGCCATTGGCCCGAGTATGTCGAGCCCAACGAATCCAGCCATAGACACTGACAATTATCAGCAAGAGATTTCTGCTGGCTTGTCCATAAAAATTTGCAGAGGGTTGATCGGCGTAAGCAAATACAGCCCCAAGAAATACGGTGAAAAGAAGTGCATCTCCTGCGATTCCAATGGGCCAGGCAGATACTTTTCGGCGTGCGCCTAAAATTGCACTCGATAGACCTAACGTTCCGCCCAAAATTTCACGTACGGCGATTGATTTACTTCCAAAATGCACATTTGTTTCAAAAAGCCACTTAATGATGTTCATAGTTGATCCTTCCTAGGATGAAAAGCTCCAGGAAGCAACACAGTAAGCACGTGTGCAGGTAGCACAGATGCTTACATGTCCCTTTATCCAGACTATAACTGTCGGTTTTGGAATTACACCAAATCAACCAATCACTGGATGTGACTGGGTCGCGGACTCTACCGCCGGTTCGGAATTAACACCGACCCCCGGAACAACGTGGGGTTAGTCTGCCACAGAGGTCGCGCAATTGCGTAATGAAAGGACCATTGCCGCAGGGTCGTCGGCGTTAAATACAGCGCTGCCTGCAACGAAGGTATCGGCGCCAGCCTCGGCCGCCTCTGCAATCGTATCCATAGATATACCGCCATCAACTTGTAGCCATATAGGTCGATCTCCAATAATTCTGCGAGTGCGTCGCACCTTATCCATCATCTCGTGCATGAACTTCTGACCGCCAAAACCCGGCTCCACCGTCATAATCAAAAACATATCAACTTGATTAATAAAGTTTTCATAATCTTCTATCTCTGTTCCAGGTTTAATACCTAAACCGGCGCGTGCACCAGTGCGGCGAATTGCGCGCAAAGTTGATTCAATATTTGTTGTCGCCTCTGCGTGAATAGTCACACTTGCACATCCCGCTTCGCCATAAGCCGGGGCAATCGAATCCACATCAGCGACCATTAAATGTGCATCCACTGGCAGGACGCTCTCTTTGATGATTTGGCTCGCGCGTTCGAAGTCGAATGTGAAGTTAGGAACAAAGACGTTATCCATAACATCTAAGTGAAGAAGATCGGAAACAGCGGCAATACGGGCGATCTCATCATTTAATTTCGTTAAATCAGCGTTCAAAATACTGGGTGTGATCCTGATTTCACGGGTCATCGCAATATCCTAACTTTTCTTTCGAAGGAGAGCTAAGAACATTGCATCCGTGCCGTGAAGATGAGTCCAGAGCGCCATTGCTCCCCCACGAGTAGCCGATTCAAGGCCTTTTGGAAGGTATGGGGCTATGTCTATGAGCTCCAATTCCGAGTGCTTCTTCAACATGTCGTTAACTTGAACTGTGGTTTCGGCCAAGTGGGGTGAACATGTCGCATACCCGAAAACCCCTGCAGGTTTCAAAACGTGAATTGCGGATTCGATTAACTCGCGTTGCAACTGCGTCAGTTCACGTAAATCTTTGAGCGAACGACGCCAACGCACTTCCGGACGCCGACGTAGAGCGCCAAGACCAGTGCAAGGCGCATCAATTAAAATTGCATCAAAACTTTCGTTATGTGAAGCGATATCACGGCCATCGCCAACCCACACTCGCGCGCCATGGACAACATTTTTTACCAAGTTTGCACGAGGAGTTGAGATTTCATTAGCGGTGAACTTAATGTCGCGTGTGGAAGCGATTGCAGATAGAAGTGCGGCCTTACCTCCAGGACCAGCGCAAAGATCCAGCCATGACTGTCCATTTGCAACGCTGGCAAACACCGAGGCCACTAACTGCGATCCTTCATCTTGTACTCCAGCTAAACGGTGGCGAACAATTTCTAAACTTCCAGGGTTGCCTTTGAACGCAGCCCCGAATTCGGAGAATTGCGTCGCTTGGGCGCCAAGTGCAACTAAATCCTCTTGCGTTGAAAAGCCTGGCCATGAAACTAACGTTGGAGTTGCCGGAACGTTGTTAATTGCAAGGGCTGCCTCAACCTGCACCCAATCTTTCAAAAGATCGTAATAGGACGAAATAATCCACTCTGGGTGAGAGTATTGAATCGCCATTCGAGCAACAGGATCCTTAATGTCAGCTAATGGCGCAAACCATTCCTCAATGCTCTTGCGGGTGACGCTTCGCAGAAGTGCATTAACAAAACTAGCTGTGGATTCGCCCACGCGCTTTCTTGCAACCTCCACAGTGGCGGCGACTGCGGCATGGTCTGGAATTCGCATTTCGTGAATCTGATGGACCCCTAGTCGAGCAACGTCGACAATCCCTGGATCAACTTCTGACCAAGGTCGGTCGCTGATTTGAGCCAAAATCCAATCATGTTTGCCCTGCATGCGCAGCGTTCCATACACAAGTTCGGTTACTAAATTACGGTCGCGCTCCTCCATTGACGAAGAACTCAAGGCTTGCGGTAATAGTAAGTTTGAATAACCCTCATTACGGTTTACTTCAGTAATTAAATCAAAAGCCAGCAATCTAGCGGCATCTGGTTTAGGCGATTTAAAAGAATTACGACGCGCCTCAACCAAGGAGTTCTCCTCTACTCAACCTGGCCCCGCGGGCCCAATCCTTAGCATCCATCTCTTTCTTACCTGCTGGCACAACTGTCAACAGAGAGATAGCGGTTCCGTCACCGCAACCAACTACGACATCGCTATCAATAACGGCAATCTCCCCCGGATTTACCGCGGCGTGTGAAAGTTCGGCAGAGGTGATTTTAAAACTATCTCCTCGAAATAAACTCCATGCCACAGGTGCCGGGAAGAAAGCTCGAATGCGATTGAGTGTTGTACGTGCGCTGTCGCTCCAAAGTATTTTGGCTTCGTTCTTACTTATCTTAGGTGCGAGCGAACTAGATCCTGCTTGAGGAGTTGGTGGTTTCAATTTTTCAATTGCAGTGAGAGCTTCCTTAACCACCTGTGGACCCATGGTGGATAAAACTTCCATCAACTCAGAAGTTCGCCATTCTGGAGCAATCTCTAAAGTTGCGCTGCTATAAATGGGCCCAGTGTCCATTCCCTTATCTAGTTGAAAAACAGTTACGCCGGTAATGCTTTCACCGTGCTCAATCGCGCGTTGAACCGGGGCGGCTCCCCTATATGCCGGAAGCAGCGAGAAATGCAGATTGATAAATCCATGGCGAGGGAGATCGAGAATCTCTTGAGGTAAAAGTACGCCATAACCAATTGTTAGAACTAAATCGAGATCACTTACTGCTTCAATTAACTCAGTGGGAGACTCTGGCCGTAGCAGAGGTATCCCTTTTCCAATCGCCCACAGACTTACTGGTGAGGCTTTCAACTCAAGTCCCCGACCTGCGGCTCTATCGGGCTGCGAAATTACCAAACTCAACTCATGGCCATAATGGAGTAGCCACTCCATCGTAGGTATAGCAACTTCCGGAGTAGCCGCTACTCCGATACGCATTACGTGTTCCGTCCGAAAATGCTGTGCGGGGACTCTTTGATTTGTATATTTGCCCCTGCCTCGTTAAACCAATCACTTTCGCGAATTTCTTTCATTGCGAGTTTTCGTTCAGCTTTGCTCAATCGATCAATGAAGAGAATTCCATCTAAATGATCGGTCTCATGTTGGAGAGCTCGGGCCAACAAATCAGAGCCATCAACAGTTATCGGCTCACCAAACATATTGAAACCACTGGCTACTGCACGAATTGCTCGCGGCGTTGGATAGGTCAGCTCGGGAAACGATAGGCAGCCTTCATCATCCTCTTCGATTTCTGCGCCTAGAACAAGTGTTGGGTTAATGAGATGGCCAAGGACGTCATCAACATGCCAGACAAAAACGCGAAGAGAAACTCCAATCTGCGGTGCGGCCAGGCCTGCACCAGGTGCTTCCAACATCGTTTCGGTGAGATCTGCCACCAGCGTTCTTAACTCTTTATCGAAATCAATAACTGGGCTTGCTGGAGTTATCAGGACCGGGTCTCCAAAGTAACGAATCTCTTGAATACCCATTTCGCAAGCCTACCAAAGAGCTATAACGAATATGGATCAACTCTGATTGAGAGAAGCTCCTTTTTGGCGATGCTTCGGCGCCGTTGGAGCTCGTGTAAGAAATCTACTAAAGCCTGCGAATCGATTTCTTGTGAATACAAAACGATTTTTGACAATCCCTTGCCAGCATCGTGGGGACCGAAAACTCTGACGGTTGACGGCAATCGTTGGCTCTCTATCGCCTTTTCTAGACCCGAAAAAAGCGTTGTTGCCTCGAGGGATGCAGATGTAATAACGGTGCTTCGTACATATGGAGGAAGTGGAATCTCCGCCCGCTCTGCTAACTCTCTGCGGATCATCGCTCCAGGACTCCACCTAATCAACGAGGCCACGATTGGATGTGATTCATCGATACTGAGTAAAACTTCGCCCTTGGTGTTAATCATTGCCGCAGTTTCAAAAAATAATTCTCGTGCACGTTCCTGAGCCCGTAAATCTGGATGTGCGAAAAACTTCAATCCTTCAAGGATTACAATTGCCCCGTATCCGCCATTCACTCTTGGAACTGCCCCTGGGGTGGATAAAACAATAGATGGTTTCGATTCGACGGTGGCTTTAATAACATCGCCGAATGAAAGAATTATAGGAAGGCCGGTAAAGGCACGTGCAATCTCTTCACTTGCACGTTCAATTCCTCGGGCCGCCACATATTGTTTATCCCTTTGACACCACGAACATTTCCAACCTGGATACGTTGCTAAGCAGGTTGTGCAACTAGGCGCGGCGCCTTTTGATGTGACAACAAGTCTGGAGCCACAGGTACACATGGCCAAATTTTTACAGTGAGCACAGAGGAGTGCATTTCCATAACCTTTTCGTGGCACAAGGAAGAGAACTGGTCCACGTGTTAGCGCCTTACGTATAGGCGTGAAGATTGTGCCGGGCAGTAGCGTGCCATCCTCCGATGAGAAAGCTTTAACCGATATTCGATGGGATTGGGCTATATATGCCAATTGCTTGCTCTCAATTTGAAGGGAGAGATCAAGGGAGGGCGTATATCCCATAAAGAAGATATCTAGATCCCCCAAACTTTTACGCAGGTTGACCACATCTTTTACGTTCCATGCGGGAGTGCGGATTTCATAATGATCATGCGATGACTCTTTATAGACGATGATGGTTTCTAAATCTCTTATTGGAGTAAAGACGGCACCGCGTGCGCCAATTACCAAAGCTTTTTGCGCCTGCATGGCTTTGAGATAATTTTCATAACGAACCGCACGAGGTAGCGAGCTATCTAAGCGCAGATACGAAATTCCTACTCGCGCTGCACTGTTTACAATGACATCAATATCGCCTCCATCGGGAGCTATGAGTAAAACCGAACCATGTGCAAGAGCCTTCTGGATGTGAACCACAACTTGCTCGGCGGGGTTTTCAAAAGGCTCAAAGGCGATGAAGGCGTAGTTTCCTTTTGATTTAAGGCTCTTGATCCTTTCTTGAGGGACGTTGATAAAGGTTTTATCTACCGCGGCAACACGTGGAGGTATAGCAGAACGCAGGATATCGAAGGGGTGGGCTCCCCAATGCGCAGCCGCGAGGGCAATTAACTGTAAGGATGAAGTTGATGCAACTGGTTGTGGCGAAAGAATCTTTGTAATCGTCTTGATGGTACCTGTTACTTTAGTTTCATCTATCCGCTCCAGCACGATGGCTTCGACTTCACGGCCATTAAATGGCACTTGTACTCGTACGCCTACCGCTACAAGGTCAGAAAACTCTTCCGGAACTACATAATCAAAGGCAGAATCCAGATGAAATACACCGGAATCGACCCAAACACGAACAATGGGTTTGACCAAGGCGCCAACTTTTGGCCGATGAATTATTTCGGCCTTTAAGTTAAGTCGCCTTGGCGTCGCCACTGACTACTTTATTGCGCTTTGAAGATCGCTCACGCGATCAGTACGCTCCCATGCAAACTCGGGTAGTTCGCGACCAAAGTGACCATAGGCACTTGTCAATGAGTAGATAGGTCGCAAGAGGTTCAAATCTCTAATGATTGCAGCAGGCCGTAAATCAAAGACAGCTAATACTGCATCTTGAATCTTCGAAACGGGAACGCTCTCGGTTCCGAAAGTCTCAACGAAGAGACCGACAGGCTGAGCTTTTCCAATTGCATAAGCAACTTGAACTTCGCAACGACGTGCAAGACCTGCAGCTACAACATTCTTAGCTACCCAGCGCATTGCATAGGCCGCAGAACGATCTACCTTTGAGGGATCTTTACCGCTGAATGCTCCACCGCCATGTCGAGCCATTCCACCATATGTGTCAACAATAATCTTGCGACCGGTCAATCCAGCATCACCCATTGGGCCGCCGATAACAAAGCGTCCAGTTGGGTTAATCAGTGTCTTTAAATCATTTCGTGGAAGGTCGATAGTCGCTAAAATCGGATCAATTACATACTTAATAACTTCAGGCGTTAACGTCTTAGCAACGTCTACTTCCTCTGCATGTTGGCTAGAGATGACTACGGTATTGAGAGCAACGGCGCGATCGCCATCGTACTCAATCGTCACTTGGGTCTTACCATCTGGACGCAGGTATGGCAGTTCGCCGGACTTGCGAACCTTGGAAAGTTGTTGGGCCAATGCATGGGCTAACCAAATTGGTAGCGGCATTAACTCCTTTGTGTCATCACAGGCATAACCAAACATGAGGCCTTGATCGCCGGCGCCCTGTAAATCTAACGGGTCGGCTCCCGATGCGACACGGTGCTCATATGCGTTATTGACGCCTTGTGAAATATCTTGGGACTGTTGTCCGATAGAGATAGAAACTCCGCAGCTATTTCCATCAAAGCCTTTGTCGGATGAGTCATAGCCAATGTTAAGGACTGTGTCGCGAACGATTGTATTGACGTCGGCGTAACCATCTGTTGTTACTTCACCGGCAACATGTACTTGGCCCGTAGTGATTAAAGTTTCCACTGCAACACGGCTTTTAATATCTTGGCTTAGAAGTGAATCAAGGACGGCATCTGAGATTGCATCTGCAATCTTGTCTGGATGGCCTTCAGTTACGGATTCAGAGGTGAAGAGACGTTTTGACATATTTTTAACCTAACTGCCGGTTGGCGTGATCAAGGAGTAGATTTGCGAGAGCGTCTTTGGAGACTTCCTTGAGCGCTATATCCGCACCAGTGCGTGTGAGAATCATACCCTGCGTAGTGTCTTTTCCGAATATTGCGCCACCGCTGACGTCGTTGACATAGATAACATCTAAGCCCTTTGCTAGCAATTTAGCCCGAGCCGATTCACGAAGCTCACTCGTTTCTGCGGCAAAGCCAATCAAGATCTGATGGCTCTTGCTCTTGCCCAACTCGGCTAAGAGGTCTGGATTTGGCTCTAATTCAATCGAAGTGAAAAGAGTTTTCTTGATCTTCTCGAGTGCACTACGCACGGGCTTGGCATCTGCAACTGCTGCGCACATAATCAGTACGTCGCATTGGGCAAAGCTAACCGCCAATGCCGCTCGCATCTCAGCCGCGCTCTCAACGCTAGTTACATGAGCGCCCTTTAGAGATGAAGTATCCATATTGGCAGCTATGAGATCTACTGTGGCACCGCGCAAGAGTGCGTTGCGCGCGATGGCCATGGCCTGCTTGCCCGAAGAGCGATTGCCGATAAAACGTACTGGATCTATCGCCTCGCGCGTTCCGCCACCAGTAATAAGAATTCGCTTTCCTACCAAGTCACGTTTATTGCCGGAGATTTCATCGAGCTGGGCAATTATTGTAGAAGTCTCTGGGAAACGACCCTGGCCACTATCGGCACCAGTTAGACGTCCTACTTCAGGCTCCATGACGGTATAACCGCGCGCGCGAAGCGTTGCAACATTTGCAACCGTAGCTGGGTCATTCCACATACTCGGATGCATTGCAGGCACGATTAACTTGGGAACATCGGAGGCAAGAACTAAGTTAGTCAGAAGATCATCGGCACGCCCGGCGGCAATGCGGGCAATTAAATCGGCAGTTGCTGGAGCAATTAAAAAGAAATCTGCACGCTCGGCCAAAGAGATATGTGAAACTTCATGAGTATTTTCCCAGACTTGAGTGGTTACTGGTCGACCGGAAAGCGCTTGCCATGTTGCTGCACCTACAAAGTTAAGCGATGAAGGTGTTGGAACGACGCTTACGCCATAACCACGCTCTTGTAGACGGCGCAAAAGATCACATGATTTGTAGGCGGCAATCCCTGCTCCCACTCCGAGAATAACCTCACGAGTTGTGGAAGACATAGGCAATGAAAAAAAGCTTTAGGCGGTTGGTTCTAGATTTTCAATCGTGAGTAAGCCTTCATTGATTTCGCGTAGTGCGATAGATAGTGGCTTCTCATGAACGTGTGTCTCAACAAGTGGACCTACGTATTCGAGAAGGCCCTCTCCAAGTTGTGAGTAATAGGCGTTGATTTGGCGAGCACGCTTAGCTGCATAGAGAACCAGGCTGTACTTAGAGCCACTCTTTTCAAGAAGCTCATCAATTGGTGGATTTGTAATGCCATCCATAGTTATTCCCCGCTCATATATGTGTATTTGCCCTGGTCAAGACGTCAATCCTATCAGTTGTTCAACGACCCGCTCGACCTGATCATTGACGATGACCACGTCGAAAAACGAGGCTGCAGCAAGCTCATCCTGGGCTAACTGCAAGCGCTCTGCTCGCCTATCGGGACTATCTGTACCGCGTCCCTCAAGGCGCGAGACTAACTCCTCCCATGTTGGAGGCTCTAAGAATACTAAAACCGATTGTGGCAGATGTGCTTTGACCTGTTTAGCGCCATCGATTTCAATCTCTAATAAAACATTTCGTCCAGCAAGTAAGGCCTCTTCAACCGGCCCACTCGGTGTTCCATATCGATTACCTGCAAACTCTGCCCACTCAAGGAACTCATCGCTGCGAATCATTCGAGAGAACTCTTCATCTGCAATAAAGAAATAATCGACACCATTATGCTCATTGGTACGTGGAGATCTAGTTGTTGCAGAGACACTTACCCAAAAATCTCCGGAAGCGCGCAGTCGACTAGCGACCGTACTTTTACCGACTCCCCCAGGGCCCGAAAGAACGAGAAGTTTGCCTGGAGTAATCGCATGTGATGATTTCATAAACTCGTTTCGAAGTTCCTTGATCTGATGTCGACCTAAACCACCGATTCTGCGTGTTGGCGAAATCTTTAGACGTTCCATCAAGGAGCTAGCGCGGACTTTTCCAACTCCGGTAAGTGCCTCAAGAAGTTCACGGACTCGCATCTTTGCTACGGCCTCTTCATTAGCGGCAATCTCTAAGACCGTATCAATCGAAAACTCGCCGCGTTTAATCTTGATTTTTACTTCAGCTCTGCGTTTGCGTGATTGGGCGGCCTTTGCAAGGGCGGCTGCACGTTGTTCTGGTGTAAGAATCGGAGGTGCGCCCATGGAAGAAATCTAGACTACAAAGCCTTGATTAAAGAATCTGAGCACCAATGGCGATGGCGCGTTCTCGCATTGCACTGGCTCCATCACTCCAAGCAGAGGTAATAGGCCGTCCAATAACAACTAGGTTTGCGCCTCTATCGATTGCCTCACGCGGTGTCATGGTCCTTGTTTGATCATCACTAGTAGCCGTATCTGCCGGCCTAACTCCCGGAGTAATAATCGTTATGGCATCACCGACTGCTGAACGAATTGCAAGAATCTCAAGGGGGGAACAGACGATGGCTCGAGCACCGCTAGCCACAGCTAATTTTGCAAGTCCAACTGCGCTCTCCAACGCATTAGCGCCAAATCCAATTGATGCTACGTCGCTTTCGGAAAGCGAGGTCAGTATCGTCACCCCGGTCACGTGCGTCGAAGGTACCGCCTCAACTGTCGCGGCAATCATGGCGCTTCCACCTGAGGCGTGAACAGTTAAAAATTTAGGACGTAGGGATGAAATTGCGCGTGCAGCGCCGCTAACGGTATGTGGAATGTCATGGAGCTTTAAATCTAAAAAGATATCGCCGTTGGTTTGATCGGTGATCGCCCGAACTCCAGCGCTTCCAAAAGTAAGAAAGAACTCCAAACCGAGTTTGTAGACTTGGACAACACCCTCTGTCGCCTTTACCCAATTGATTGCAGTATCTAAATCCGACGTATCAACGGCTAGGACTATCGGTGCTTTAGTACTCATTAATTCTCCTCTACGCGGTGGGCATAACCAACGGCATCTCGAAGCGAGTTGAAACCCTTTTCAATTAGCAGCGCTCGTAACTCGTCTTGAATGTTAATGAGCGCGTTAGGATTTCCAAAACTAGCTGTTCCAACCGAGACTCCGCGTGCGCCGGCGGCAATCATTTCCAGGGCATCTCTTCCACTTGATACGCCACCCATTCCTAAAATTGGAACATTCGGCAGTGCAGCATGAACTTGATAAATTGCACGTACTGCGATCGGCCTAATTGCTGGCCCTGATAGTCCGCCAGTTTTGCCACCTAAGTGCGGACGCATAGTGTCTAAATTGATAACCATTCCGAGAACCGTATTAATGAGCGCTAATCCATCTGCACCTGCATCGACAACTGCTTTTGCAATCGAGACTAGATCAGTAACATCGGGAGATAGCTTGACGATGATGGGAAGTTCACCACCAATGGTGCGTCGAACCCCATCGACAACGCGCCGAGATGCATCGATATCACACGCAAATACTAAGCCACGGTTTTCAACATTTGGACAAGAGATATTAACTTCGATCGCACTAATACCTGCAACGGGGCGAAGTTTTCGTGCCAACGTTGCATACTCTTCAACGGTCTCCCCCGCGATAGAGACGATGATGCGTGCCTTTTGTTCAATTAAATAGGGAATATCTTTGGCAATGAAGGCATCGATCCCTGGACCCTGTAAACCAATTGAATTGAGCATGCCACTTGGCGTTTCTGCCATCCGTGGCGTTGGTCGACCTAAACGCGCTTTACTCATAATCGATTTTGTAACTACTCCACCGATTGAACTAAGCGGGAAGAATTGAGCTAATTCGCGGCCTGAACTGGCACAACCACTTGCTGTAAATACTGGAGATGGAAACCAAACATTTCCAAGGGTCGTTGAGAAATCTACCGTCGTCATAGGACTTGACCTACTTTGTCCCACGCCACCGATGCGCCATCCATGACAGGCCCATCGATACAGCTTCTTTGCATTGCAATATTTCCAGACTCATCGGAGACGGGAATAACGCATGTCATACATATACCAATTCCGCAGGCCATCGACTCCTCAACTGCGCATTGATGAACAACTTCGGTGCCGTTTGTAATTGAATTGATGGCCGCTAACATCGCCATTGGACCACACGAATAAATAACGGCGATATTGAGATCGGCTATCAATGAGGCAATTGGATCAGTTACACGGCCCATTTGACCCATCGAGCCATCTTCAGTGTAAATTCGAAGTGAATTGACTGAACGTTTGCCCTCCATCGGCGCATAAATTTTGCCTGCAGTACTGGCACCGAGCAGCATGTCTACGCGAGATCCTCGTGCATTGAGCACTTCAGCTAAACCAAATAGTGGAGCAGAGCCATAACCTCCGCCAACTAGCAAAACCTGTACCGGCTCAGTTGGAATTCCAAAGGCCGTCCCTAATGGTGCTACAACATCTAAAATCGCCCCTTCGCCTTGGGCGCATAACCATTTACTTCCTGACCCGTGTGGAGCAACGATGAGCTCCATAGTTCCACCAAAAGTAGCGTTCGTAGATACTCGAGAGATTGCAAATGCGCGTCGTAACACCATTCGCGAACTATCTCCACCAACACTTATTGCAACAAAGTTTCCAGGCTTACACACACTCGCGATATCACCAACATTAATTATCAATTGGTGATATTGACCCACGCGTTTATTGCTCACTAATGTTGCACTAATCTGCTTGGCATTCCTATTAATCGCACTCATGCTCAAGCCAACCATTCCTGCAAAGGTCTAATTGATAGTTCATTTGATTGTAGAAAACGTATGCCCTCTACAGCAGCATTAAAACCGGCCGTAGTAGTGATAATTGGGATCGAGCGTTGGACGGCCGCAGTGCGAATAAGCCAACCATCGGCGCGCGTGCCCCGTCCTACGGGTGTATTAATGACCAAATCAATATCTCCCGAATTAATGATCTCAACGATGGTGCGCTCCCCCATAGGTCCTGTGCCATCTGAGTTCTTACGAACTGCGATTGAAACTACACCATGCTCGATTAAATACTTTGAAGTACCTTCCGTGGCCAAGATAGTAAAACCTAGAGCGCTAAGACCTTTGGCCGCATCGATTCCCGATGCTTTATCCTTATCGGCAAGTGAGATGAAGACAGTTCCATGCTTTGGAAGTGGACCAAAGGCGGCAATCTGAGATTTGGCATAGCTTTCACCAAATCCCGGAGAGATTCCCATGACTTCGCCCGTGGAGCGCATCTCTGGACCCAGAATTGCATCGACTCCGCGACCATCGGTGCGACGAAAACGATTCCACGGAAGAACCGCCTCTTTAACTGAAATTCCTTTTGCTACACCGTCGCCGACGAGCGGCAACATTCCCTCGCTGCGTAGTTCAGCGATAGTTGACCCAAGTGAAATCCTGGCCGCGGCTTTTGCTAAAGCTATTCCAGTTGCCTTGCTAACAAATGGAACTGTTCGAGAGGCACGTGGATTTGCCTCCAAAACATAGAGAACATCATCTGCGATGGCGAATTGAATATTGATTAAGCCAAGGACGCCGACGCCTTGCGCAATCTTAGTTGTCGCAACTTTGATCTCAACTAGTTGCGCGGGCGTAATAGTCATTGAGGGAAGGACGCAAGCGCTATCACCACTGTGAATGCCGGCCTCTTCAATGTGCTCCATGACGCCGCCAAGGTAGAGTTCAGTGCCATCAAATAGCGCATCAACATCGATTTCAATCGCACTATCGAGAAAGCGATCGACTAAAACCGGATGATCGGGAGTGATATCGGTAGCGCGCGTAATGAAACCACCAAGGGCGGCATCGTCGTAGACAATCTCCATTCCACGACCCCCTAAAACAAAGGATGGACGCACAAGAACCGGGTAACCGATTCGAGTGGCAATAGTTATCGCCTCTAACTCTGATGCGGCCATTCCAAACTCAGGTGCATTTAAACCTTGCTGGGCCAAAATATCGCCGAAAGCTCCGCGCTCTTCAGCTAAGTTGATCGCTTCAGGGCTAGTTCCCAAGATAGTTACGCCGTTGGCTTTTAAACCTGCAGCTAATCCCAGAGGCGTTTGTCCGCCCAGTTGAGTGATGACACCGAGCAACGGTCCGGCAGCAGTCTCTGCGGCGATAACTTCTAGGACATCCTCTAGCGTGAGTGGTTCGAAATAAAGGCGATTGCTTGTGTCGTAATCAGTTGAAACCGTTTCAGGATTGCAGTTGATCATGATGGTTTCAAATCCCGCTGCGCGTAGCGCAAAAGATGCATGCACGCATGAATAGTCGAACTCGATTCCCTGGCCAATGCGATTAGGCCCGCTACCTAAGATTATGACTGCCGGCGTCGTGCGTGTTCGGACTTCACTCTCTTCTTCATAACTTGAGTAGTGATACGGCGTAAAAGCCTCGAATTCGGCGGCACATGTATCTACAGTTTTATAGACAGGGCGAACGCCAAAGTGATGTCGTAATCGTCGAACCTCATCTTCACTGATTCCTCGCAGCTCTGCGATTTGGGCATCAGAGAAGCCCGCAGACTTTGCATCTTTAAGAATTTGCGTACTTAAATCCCCGGGCTGTGAAATAAGCGCCGCGTGCTCATTGATAATCTCAATTTGGCGTAAATACCATGGATCGATTTTGCAGGCGTTGAAGACTTCATCAATCGTCGCCCCTGCCCACATCGCACGTTGAACTTGTTGCAAACGGTATTCAGTAGGGATTTGCATTGATTGCAGAAGTTCATTCTTCTCACTGGCACTAACAGTAGGCCAGGTAAATATAGCTTCTTTGCGCTCCAGCGAACGGAGCGCCTTCATGAGAGCCTCAGAAAAAGATCGCCCGATTGCCATTGCTTCGCCAACGCTCTTCATCGTGGTGGTTAAACGCGGATCGGCATCAGCAAATTTTTCAAAGGCAAAGCGTGGAACTTTTACGACTACATAGTCCAAGGTTGGTTCAAATGATGCAGGAGTAACTTTGGTAATATCGTTTTGTATCTCATCCAACGTATAGCCAATAGCTAATTTCGTAGCTATCTTAGCAATAGGAAAACCCGTTGCTTTAGATGCCAAAGCACTTGAACGCGATACTCGTGGATTCATTTCAATAACAATAATCCGGCCATCAGCTGGGTTGATAGCGAATTGAATGTTGCAACCGCCCGTATCAACGCCAACTTCACGGATAATATCTAGTGACAGGTCACGCAGTTTTTGGTACTCGACGTCGGTCAAAGTCATAGCGGGAGCGACCGTTATTGAATCACCAGTATGAACTCCCATTGGATCAAGATTTTCAATACTGCACACGATCACCACGTTATCTTTGCGATCACGCATGACCTCTAGTTCGTACTCTTTCCACCCAATGATTGACTCCTCAAGAAGAACCTCAGATGTTGGGCTGTGACGCAGTCCAGCTCCAGCTATTTGGCGAAGTTCGATTTCATCAAAGGCGATACCCGAACCCAGTCCACCCATAGTAAATGAGGGACGCACCACAACTGGATAGTTCAAAGATTCGACCGCGACGAAAATCTCTTCCATCGTGTGAGCGATAATAGATTTAGCCGACTCGCCACCTACTTTTTCAACGATACCTCGGAACAACTCACGGTTTTCACCGCGTTGAATCGCGGCAACATCCGCGCCAATTAATTTAACGCCGTACTTTGCCAATGTTCCGCGTTCGAATAATCCAATCGCGGCATTTAGCGCCGTTTGTCCACCTAGTGTTGCTAAAACCGCATCCGGTTTTTCATGTGCAATGATCTTCTCAATTACTTCAGGAGTAATCGGTTCAATATACGTCGCATCGGCGAACTCAGGATCGGTCATGATTGTTGCTGGATTGGAGTTCACGAGAATGACGCGAATACCCTCTTCGCGAAGGACACGACAGGCCTGTGTCCCGGAATAATCGAACTCACAGGCTTGACCAATAACGATTGGGCCACTGCCGATGACTAGAACTGATTTAATCGTTGGATCTAAAGGCATTATGCACGCACTTTCTTAGCCATGAGATCTACGAAGCGATCAAAGAGATAGGCCGCATCATGGGGACCTGCCGCCGCCTCTGGGTGATATTGGACCGAAAATGCTGGGCGATCCAGCAGTTGCAGGCCTTCGACAACGCCATCATTGAGTGAGACGTGAGTGACCTCTCCACTTCCGTAAACCGTTGAAAATTGGTTATCCGTGGGAGCCTTTAACGCAAAGCCATGGTTGTGCGAAGTGATCTCAACTTTACCCGTATTTTTATCGATGACCGGCTGATTAATTCCGCGATGACCAAAAACTAGTTTGTATGTTTCAAAACCTAGAGCTCTGCCCAAAATCTGATGACCAAAACAGATTCCGAAGATTGGAATCTCCTTCAATAAAATCTCGCGAACTAGTTCAATGGTCTCAGCCATGGATGCGGGATCCCCCGGCCCATTTGATAGGAAGACACCATCTGGATTCAAACTAAGAATTTGATCCATCGTCGAATTAAAGGGCAACACGTGTACTTCAACGCCACGCTCTGCCAAAGCTCGCGGAGTTGCGCCTTTAATGCCTAAATCAATGGCCGCAACTACAAATCGCTTCTCGCCGATCGCTGGAACAACGTAAGGCACAGGTGTTGAAACATCGGCTACTAAAAATGCACCGGTCATCGACTCGGATTTTCGAACTTCAACGACCATCTCTTCGCGACTTAACTCCAATCCCGAGAAAATACCCACTCGCATCGAACCACGATCACGCAAATGACGAGTTATCGCGCGGGTATCTACACCTTGGATACCAACAATATTCTGATCAATTAACTCGGTTTCCAAATCATTCTCGCTGCGCCAGTTAGAGGTCAACGTTGAAGGATTGCGCACCACAAAGCCGGCAACCCAAATCTTCGCCGATTCATTATCTTCCTTATTCACTCCGGTGTTTCCGATATGCGGCGCAGTCATAACTACTACCTGCTTGTGATACGAAGGATCAGTTAAAGTCTCTTGATATCCCGTCATGCCAGTTTGGAATACAGCCTCGCCAAATACCTTACCTTCGGCGCCCCAGCTTTTACCTTCAAAAATTCGGCCATCATCAAGCACGAAAAATGCGGTACTCATCGCGAACCAATCGGAGCGACGAGTCCGCCATCAATTAGCGTTGGTGTGCCATTAAAGAAAGTATGTGTCACCACTCCAGGAAGTTCAAAGCCGTGGAAAGGTGTATTGCGGCTCTTCGATGCCACTAAATCGCGATCAACTAACCAACTCGCGGCTGGGTTAATGATTGCCAGATTGGCCTTCGAACCTACTGCAAGATTTTGACCCTGCTGGCCGTAGCCACCTATGCGCGCAGGGGCCGTTGATAAACGATCTGCCACTGCCTCCCAATTCATAAGTCCAGTATCAACCATAGTTTTTTGTACAATCGATAGCGCAGTTTCAAGACCTAACATTCCAAAGGAGGCCTCCTGCCACTCGCACTCTTTACTCTCCATAGTGTGTGGCGCGTGATCAGTTGCAACGATGTCGATAATTCCTTCGGCCAACCCTTCGCGAAGCGCCATGACATCACGTTCACTTCGAAGCGGTGGATTAACTTTAAAAATCGGATCATAGGAGCGCGCGAGTTCATCGGTTAGCAAAAGATGGTGCGGAGTTACCTCAGCAGTGACATTAATTCCGCGAGCTTTAGCCCAACGGATTATCTCAACTCCCCCAGCGGTCGTAACATGACAAACATGTAGTCGAGATTTTACGTGATCAGTGAGCAAAACATCGCGAGCGATTATCGCCTCCTCGGCAATTGCCGGCCAACCCTTTAGACCCAAGATAGAGGAGACTTCGCCTTCGTTCATCTGTGAGCCAACTGTCAGGCGTGGCTCTTGGGCATGTTGTGCAATGACACCATCAAAGGCCTTGATGTACTCAAGGGCTCTGCGCATTACTAAGGGATCAAAGACGCAGTTACCATCATCGCTAAAAACTCGAACGCGAGCAATGGAATCGGCCATCGCGCCGATTTCGGATAGCGACTCTCCCTTTAGGCCTGCAGTTACTGCACCAATTGGAAAAACATCTACATATCCCGCCTCTTGACCTAAACGAAAAACCTGCTCAACGACACCAGCGTTATCTGCAACTGGTGAAGTATTCGCCATGGCAGAGAGTGCAGTAAATCCACCTTTTGCACCAGCACGCGAACCCGAGAGAACCGTTTCGGCATCTTCGCGTCCAGGTTGGCGCAGGTGCGTATGTAAATCAACTAAGCCGGGAAGAACAATCGAGGATTTCGCATCAATCATCGTCGCTTCTGCATCTGAAATATTTGGCGACACTGCGCTAATAACTCCGTCGACTAACAGTAGATCCGTTGGGTTTCCTGTGGCCAGACGTGCATTCTTAATCAGATAGCGTGGCGTTGACATTAGTTAGTACCTGCTTCCAAAGGGTGACCGGCAAGTAAGACATACAAGATGGCCATTCGTACGCTGACACCATTAGCTACCTGTTCAACGATAACCGAGCGTGCACTATCGGCAACCTCTGCGGCAATCTCTAATCCACGATTCATTGGACCTGGATGCATGACAATGGCGTTAGGTGCCATCAATTTTAAACGCTCAGTATTGAGACCAAAGTACCGCGAATATTCGCGGGCATTAGGAAAAAATAAATCGGTCATTCGCTCCTGTTGAACGCGCAACATCATGACAACATCGACGTTTGCAATCACACTATCTAAATCATAGGAAATAGTGACTGGCCATGTCGTTACACCTACTGGAAGAAGAGTTGGTGGAGCAACCAACGTAACGCTGGCCCCGAGGAGTGTAAGCAGTAAAACATTCGATCGAGCTACTCGTGAATGGAGGACATCGCCAACAATTGCAACACGTATGCCAGCTAAATCCGTACTTCCCTTTCCAAGGTGTTTTCTAATTGTGAAGGCATCGAGCAGGGCCTGGCTTGGATGTTCATGAGTTCCATCTCCGGCATTAATAACGCTGCCGAGCATCCACTCCGAATCAGCTAAACGTTGAGGTGCACCGGATGCGCCGTGACGAATAATTACTGCGTCAGCGCCCATGGCTTGTAGAGTCAGCGCCGTATCTTTCAACGATTCACCTTTACTCACGCTTGAACCTTTAGCCGAAAAGTTAATGACATCGGCCGATAAACGTTTAGCGGCAGCTTCAAATGAGATTCGGGTTCTGGTGGAGTCCTCTGCAAAGAGATTAACGATTGTGCGACCGCGCAAAGTTGGAAGTTTCTTGACTGCGCCATCGCTGATACGCGATAACTCAGTTGCCGTGTCTAAAATCGATATCGCCTCTAGCTTTGTTAGGTCGGAGATTGAGAGTAAGTGGCGCATTAGTTATCTTCAATCAGAACTTCATCAACGTTATCAATTTCAGTTAAATGAACTTTTACCGATTGCGCGATCGATGTGGGCAAATTCTTACCTACGAAATCAGCCCTAATAGGCAGCTCGCGATGTCCTCTATCGACCAATGCCGCTAGCTGAACAGTACGTGGTCGGCCAATTTCGCCTAAGGCATCGAGCGCTGCGCGAATTGTGCGTCCTGAGAAGAGAACATCATCGATCAATATGACATCTCGGCCATTGATTCCCGCAACTGGAATATAGGTAGGCATAATCGCGCGTAGCGGACGAAGTCTTAAGTCGTCGCGATGCAGCGTTATATCCAGCATTCCAACCGGGATATCGTGCCCTGTAATTCCCGCCATGATCGCGGCAATTCGCGCAGCAAGGTGGGCCCCACGCGTTGGAATGCCGAGCAGAGTTATCTTTGTGGCATCGGAGTTAGCTTCCAAAATCTCGTGGGAAATACGAATCAACGCACGTGAAATATCCGATGCGGACAGGGCAACACTCATGTAAATCTCCTTCCCCATCTCTCAGGATGGGTCGTTAAAGGATGCGTGGGCGAGTATACCACCGGATCTATCGACCTGTGGATATCGCCACTTGTCTGTCGGCTCACCAAACTAATCTGCCCACTATGACAACTAGCGAAAGCATTTCAGCAAGGATTCGGGCAATTCGAATCGCCAAAGGACTATCCCTCTCAGATGTGGAGAAGGCCAGTCACAAAAAAATTAAGGCCGTCGTTCTCGGTTCGTACGAGCGTGGCGATCGAAGCTTGAGCGTTAGCAAGGCGATAACAATTGCCGAATTTTACGCAGTCCCACTCACATACCTTTTAGAGACGCCGACGCCCTCTTCCTCCCATTCGACGCTTCCAGTAATTGATTTGCGTGCGCTGCGGGCGATGAGCACCAATCCATCACTCATAGCATCATCAACGCGGCCACTACAGACAATTATCACCTTTATCAGCGGAGTAATTGCACTTCGTAACGACTGGAATGGCGAAGTTCTCTCAATGAGATCGCAGGATTTAACGGCGCTCTCACTAGCCATAGGAATAAGCCATGATGGGGTCAATCAAATTCTTGCCGAGAACAACTTATTGCTCAAAGCTAAATAGCTAAACTCTCTTTGATAGATGAGATTCGTCCCAATACACCGTGAATAAATCCCGCGGACTCATCGGTTGATAACTCTTTAGCTAAGGCGAGTGCTTCATCAATTGCTACGCCATCTGGAATTGAGTCCGACCACAAAATTTCATAAATACCAAGGCGCAAGATATTTCTATCCACTGTAGGCAAACGATCCATATCCCAGCCTTGGGCATATGTCGTGATGAGTTCATCGATCTTTCGTGCGTTACCACCAACGCCAACCACTAACTCGCGCGTGTAATCGCGTATTGGCCTGGCATCTGGACCCTCTTGAACAACATCTCGAAGAGTAAGAGTTTCTACCGCGTTAGTACCGCGGATATCTGCCTCATAGAGAAGATCCAACGCCGCTTTTCGGGCTTTACTGCGGGCCGACACTAGTTAGCGCGGCCTTGGTAAGACCCATCACGAGTATCAACCATGACGATCTCATCTTGCTTAATAAATAACGGAACTTGAATCTCGATACCGGTCTCAACTGTTGCTGGCTTTGTGCCACCTGATGAGCGATCTCCCTGAATTCCAGGTTCGGTATATGTAATTTTTAGAGGAACTGCAGCGGCAAGTTCAATATATAGAGGATTATCATCGTGAACAGCAACAACAGCATCAGTATTTTCCAACATGTAGTTAGCCATCTCGCCAACGGTGGCCATAGAAATAGTCATTTGATCAAAGGTCTTAGCATCCATGAAAACAAAGTCTTCACCCTCTTTGTACAGGAACTGCATATCGCGCTTTTCCAAAATTTCAATATCGATTTTAACGCCTGAGTTAAAGGTACGGTCAATGACCTTTCCGGTTAACACTGACTTCAACTTCGTGCGCACGAAAGCTGGACCTTTGCCGGGCTTGACATGTTGAAACTCAACAACATTCCACAGTTGACCCTCAATGTCTAAAGTAATTCCATTTTTTAGATCAGCTGTTGTTGCCACGGTAAAAGCTCCACTCGTATAAATTCGGCCATCGGATGCGATAGCAAGGGGTTAAGGATACCCGCTCGTAGCTAGTGCTTTGTTCCTTTATCTGATGAGGTTCTTAAGCGCAATTATCGCTAATACATAAGAATTTGGACCAAAACCCGCAATCGTTCCATTAGCCACACCGGAGATTACCGAAGTATGGCGGAACTCTTCGCGCGACATTGGATTAGATAAATGAACCTCAATTAGCGGCGATTTTACTAAATCCGCGGCATCGCGAATTGCATATGAGTAGTGCGTAAATGCCGCTGGATTAATAATCACCGGAATCTGCTTATCCGCGGCCTCATGTAGCCAACCAATTATCGTTGCCTCATCATCACTCTGGCGAACATCGGCTTCAAGGCCGTGTTGTGTCGCTGCAGTTTCAACGACACTCTTGAGTTCGGCATAATTCAGATCGCCATAAATCGAAGAATCGCGAATATCTAAACGGGCAAGGTTAGGTCCATTGATTACGAGAATCTTCATGAACTAATTCTCTCATAGGCGGCAGTAAGTTCATCCTCATTTGCATCTTCAATACGGATTGTTTGAGCTACACCAGATATCGCAACAAAGCGTAGCTTTTTGCCACGAGCCTTTTTATCAAGAGACAATAGGGGAAGCAACTCTGACCATGCCTGGCGTGGATATGAGATTGGCAGACCAAGGCCAAGCAAAAGTTCACGGTGTAGGGATACGACCTCTGGATTTAGGTGTCTCTTAATGTTCGAAAGTTCAGCGGCAAAAACCAGACCTATGGCCACGGCCTCACCGTGCCGCAAAGAATATTTACTGTGAAGTTCAATTGCATGGGCCAGAGTATGGCCGTAATTGAGAATCTCGCGTGCGAAGCTTTCCTTGAAGTCATTGGAGACAACGGTCGCCTTCACCTGCGCTGCCGCTTCGATGAGTGAGAGAACTCTCGACAAATCCGCACGCAATGTGCTCACCGATTGGTCTTTTAGTAAATTCAAAATCTCTCCATCGGCAATGAACCCACACTTAATAACTTCGGCCATTCCAGCGGCTAAATCGCGATCAGATAAAGTGGATAACCACGATGTATCAATTAAAACTGCATTCGGAGAGTGGAAGGCACCGATCAAATTCTTGCCGTAATCACTATTAATTCCAGTTTTTCCACCAATTGCCGCATCTACCATTCCGGCAATGCTCGTTGGCACTGCGACCCAATCAATTCCACGCAGCCAGGTAGCCGCGGCGAAACCCGCAACATCCGTGATGGCGCCTCCCCCAACTCCAACAATTAAATCTGAACGTGTGAAACCTGCAGCCCCAAGCCAGTTCCACAGTTTCGAGAGAGTCTCGAATGACTTTGCCGCCTCGCCATCAGGTATGGTGAAATAGAAAACCTCCGGCGCAAAGTCAACTGACATGCGAACGGCCTCCCGCATCGCATCTGTATGGATGATGGCAACTCGTGATCGATCAACGACCAAAGTGTCAAGCTCGCTCTTCCAATGACAATCAACCTGCACGTCATAATTACGTTCGGCGCGAACACTAATTCTCTTCATCTATAACGCCTTCGCAATTACTGTAGCGATCTCGTGGGCCTTCATGCCATCGCCCTGTATCGTCATTGTCGCTAACTTTGAATATATGGGCTTTCGCTTTTCGTAAAGGGCCTGCCACTGAGCACGCGGGTTTCCAAGGAGAAGTGGCCTGTCACGATTAAACCCCACACGGGGGGCAGCAACTGATAGCGACACATCAAGAAAAATAATTGGAGCACCGGATGCTGCTAATACTTCTTGAGCGCGCGGGGAAATTGGAGCTCCACCGCCCAAAGAGAGAACTGCACCAACATCTTTAAGGCAAGTCACGAGAGTTTCGAACTCCAACTCCCTAAAAAACTCCTCACCATCGTCGACGAAAATATCGGAGATAGTTCTTCCAGCGCGCTCTTCAATCACTTTATCGGTATCAATGAAAGTAGCGCCTAGCGCCTTTGACAGAGCTTTTCCAACAACGCTTTTCCCACTACCTGGTGGGCCTATCAAAATTGCACGTGGCACGATTGCGATCTACTTAAAATTCAAGTTCTGCATATAGCTATCAAAATTTCGCTTAGTTTCAGTAACACTATCGCCACCGAACTTTTCAAGAACTGCTTCGGCAAGCACTAAAGCAACCATTGCTTCAGCGACAACTCCT
The DNA here is from genome assembly GCA_037139795.1 of Actinomycetes bacterium. Lineage (GTDB taxonomy): Bacteria > Actinomycetota > Actinomycetes > Nanopelagicales > Nanopelagicaceae > Planktophila. Next base: position 15,762 of record JBAXFS010000002.1, on the reverse strand, counting down.
GCGGCAGGGACTGCACACACATCTGAGCGCTGATTAATCGCTTTAGCTGGTAATCCAGTTGCAACATCTACGGTATCTAACGCCTTTGGCACTGTTGAAATGGGTTTCATCGCAGCTCGCACGCGCAGCGTTTCACCGTTAGACATTCCCCCTTCGGTACCACCAGCGCGGTCGGTTCGGCGAACAATTTTTCCGCTCGCTGACTTTTCAATCTCATCGTGGGCAACGCTGCCGCGACGTGTTGCTGTTTCAAAACCATCGCCAAGCTCAACGCCCTTAATAGCTTGTATCCCCATTAGTGCTCCAGCTAAACGCGAATCCAATCGCCGATCCCAATGCACATGCGAACCAAGACCTGGCGGCATATTAAATGCAAGAACCTCAACAACTCCGCCTAAAGTATCTCCATCGGAATGGGCGCTCTCAATTTCGATAATCATTCGCGCACTTGTTGGTGCATCGGCACATCGCACAGGATCGGCATCAATACTTTGCATATCCCCCGCTACTGGAAGCGCAGTGCCATCAGGAACTCGAACGGTGCCGATAGAAAGTACGTGAGACAAAATGGTAATCCCAACGCTTTGTTCTAGAAAATTACGCGCCACGGCGCCAAGAGCAACACGCGAGGCCGTCTCTCTGGCACTTGCTCGCTCGAGAATAGGTCTTGCATCGTCAAGATCGTATTTCTGCATGCCAACTAAATCGGCATGGCCAGGACGCGGTCTTGTAAGTGGAGCATTGCGAGCCAAAGTTTCGATTTCAGAGTTCGGCACGGGATCGGCCGACATAACTTTCTCCCACTTAGACCACTCCGAGTTTGCGATTTGGATTGCGATCGGTCCACCTTGAGTTAAACCTAAACGTATACCGCCAAGAATTGTCACTTTGTCCGCCTCAAAACTTTGACGGGCACCTCGGCCAACACCTAAGCGTCGACGCTCCAGGTGGTAATCAATATCTTTCGTCGTAATCTCTACTGATGCCGGAATTCCCTCAACAATTGCGCTCAGGGCTTGGCCGTGAGATTCACCAGCTGTTAACCAACGCATCTGCGTATTCTTGCAGAAATGGATGGCTACGCGCTGCCAAATAGAGCGCGCTTCCCATAAATATTGAAAAAGCCATCGGAATACTGTGCGGAATCGCCCGTGAATATGCCCACACAAGCAGAACGTGCGTGATTGCCACTATGTATATAGATATCACTAAATACCCTAACGCAGCTAAATCAATGAGATTAATTGACAAAACAGTAATCACGAAAAGTTTGGCATCCCCCATCCCCATTCGTAGCAAGAGAGCAATGCCGGCAATAAGTAACGCAGTCAGTTGGGTGGGTATTGAAGCAATGCCAAAAATAATCCGTTCAAAAATGACTCCATATCCAATTAGGGCGCAATAGATATTTGGAATCCTTCGATACTGCCAGTCGGCAATACATACCGGAATCGCGAAGAGAATTAAACCCACCATGTATCTAGCCTATTTTAGAGAGCTTTGAGCCCCCGAGAGCTATGTGGATGAAGCCAAGGCCTTCAATCCGTGGCGACGCATAAGCGCGGCCATGCTCGAGCGTTCAACAATCTCACCGGAGAAAATGCTCACTTGATCTATCGCTTGATGAATTAAAAGATCAAGGCCGTCAATAATTTGGCCACCATTATCACTCCAAGCACTCACCGCAGCCGTTGGCCAGGGTTTATATAGGACTTCAAAGAAGATTCCGGAAGGCTTTTCGGGAAATGATGAAACAAGTGAATCAGTGGCACCCTCTGGGGTCGTCGAGATAATCAAATCAGCTAACTCGAAGGCGCTGTCATCACCCCAACTAATGAACTCTAAATCTGAAACCTCTACTGCGTTTGCAAGATCGGCCACTCTAGATAAGGAGCGATTCATAATCGTTATTTTTGTCGCAATCCCATCGCAAGCAGCGGCCGCAGCGCGCGCAGTTGCGCCTCCTCCAATTATAAGAACGTCGCCAGTTGCATCAGTGTCGTGAGCAGCCAACGCATGGGTAATGCCTGTAACGTCGGTCGTAGTTGCACTCCAGCGCGAGGCTTTCTGAACAAGTGTGTTCGCACTTTTAATTCGTTTGGCAAGGGCCGTTGCATCATCTGTGAACTGCAAAACTTCCTCTTTGAGCGGCATCGTTAATGAAAAGCCGGTCCAACTTGAATCACACTGATCAAGAAAAGCTTTGAGTTCACCACTCTTGATTTCAACTCTGGAGTAGTCACTTTCTAAACCCAGTTCGGCATATGCAACGGTGTGAAGCAGGGGGCTCAGAGAATGATTAATTGGAGAGCCAAGAACGGCCGCTTTAATCACTTGAATGCACCCGCCTTTCGATTCTTCTCATAGAGCAGTTTCCACGAATTGAATTCGCTGTTGGATACCGTGAAGCGAGTATCTCCAGGGGCAACTGTAATGAAATAGAGCCAATCCCCGATGGCTGGTTTTAACGCCGCTTGCATGGCCTTTACTCCGGGATTGCCAATGGGAGACGGAGGTAGACCGTAGTGCTGATATGTATTAAATGGGGAGTTAATAAGCGTGGAGTCGGTGCTTAAAAAGATCTGGCCTCGTACTTTTTTTACATAATGCACCGTTGAATCCATCTGTAGCGGCATAGATATATTCAAACGATTAAAAATTACTCTGGCAACCTTTTCAAAGTCGGAAGTATCGCTCTCGGCCTGGACAATAGAAGCGATTGTTAGAAGTTGTAATGGCGTGTATTTTCCGTTCGCGCTTAACAATTGTTGGCCCACTTGTTCGGCTTTAAAACGCTCAACCATTGCTTGTACCGCTTCTAACGCACTTGTTCCCTTTGGAAAACTATATTGGGCAGGAAAGAGCAGGCCTTCAGAGTTTGAAAATCCCTTCGGTATAACTACTTTGGCAAAAGCCGCAGTGACTTCGCTGGCAGTAAATCCATAAGTGATCATTGAAGCAACTACCTCGCTCCGCCAAGCGCCTTCGAAAACCTTAATGAGATTTGGTATTCGTGCAGGGTCTAGGAGCTGGGCTAAAGCTTGAGCCGCCGAAATTCGGCGAGAAAGTCGGTGATTACCGGGTGAGACGCGTTCGGATTTCTTATCGGCAACTGCAATTGCAAAATATGCCGATGAAGATGCAACAACACCGTGAGCAAAGAGAATTCTCCCAACATCTGAGCCCGTAGCCCCAGATGGAATTTCCAACGTAACGCCGATTTCTCCCGTCGCAATAACGCGATTTGGATAATCTGGGGCAGATGCGTTTTGACTACGAACTACATGTAGTCCATAAGCCAAAAGGCAGAGAAGGACTAGAGCCAACGCTAAAGTTTTGAATTTCACTGACGGTTTTTTTCAATAGAAATCGCGAACTCTAAAATGGCGACGGCAGCGGCTTGATCGATACGGGACTTAGCCTCTTTGGCATTGATTCCAGATGTGCGCATATCTCTGGCGGCGCTAACGGTAGATAATCGTTCATCGATAAGCTCAATCGGTGCTTTAGTTAATGTAGCCAATAGGGCACAAAATACTTTAACTTTTTCAATTGCTAACCCAGTTGAGCCATCCATGTTTGAGGGTTTACCAACGAAAATTGCGATGGGTTCAAATTCCTCGAAAATCGCCGTCAATGACGAAGCAAGTCTCTTATCACTGGAAGTGAGTGTTGTTAGTGGAGATGCCAAAATTGAATCGGGATCAGAGAGCGCAACACCTATTCGAACGTCACCGTAATCAAAGGCTATGCGGCGGCCACGTTGCATGCCGGCAATTATCCTTGAAGTGAGGCCGTGATGGCGTCCAATGCCTGCGTTAGCTTCGTAATGTCGGTGCCGCCACCTTGAGCAAAGTCATCTTTACCGCCACCGCCACCACCAAGCACGGTGGATCCAATTTTCACGAGTGCTCCAGCTTTAACACCCTGTGCTCTCGCGGCATCACTCGCAGCCACGACTAAAACAGGCTTGGCATCATTGACGCTGATGAGCGCAACAACGGAGTTCGCCGATTTAGCGCGTAGCTCTAAAGCAATTTTGCGTAGGTCATCGCCTGAGATTCCATCACTGAGAACGGCGACGATTGTTGAAACTCCATTAATAACGCTGGCGCTCTTTGCAATCTCATCGACCTGCGCAAAGGCTGCAGCCGATCGAACGCCAGCGAGCTCTTTTTCAATATCCTTAATCTTTGTTAACAAATCGGAGATTCGTTCTGGCAACTCTTCAACGCGCGCACCCTTAATAATGGATGTAAGTGAGTTAAGAAGAATATGTTCGCGAGCTAAGAATTTATAGGCATCGACCCCGACAAGTGCTTCGACACGGCGAACGCCGGCGCCAATGGATGACTCACTCAATAATTTAACTACACCTAACTGCCCAGATCTAGTTACGTGTGTTCCGCCGCAGAGTTCGCGGGCCCAATCTCCAACACTGACTACACGAACTACATCACCATATTTCTCACCAAAGAGGGCCATTGCACCGATCTCTTTAGCTTGGGCTTGAGACATATTTTCTGCAGTCACCTCTAAGTTATCTAACAAGAGTGTATTAACTCGAGATTCGACATCATTGATGACACCATCTGGAACCGCACCTGCTGAGGGAAAATCAAAACGGAAACGCCCCGGAGAGTTCTCAGATCCGGCTTGTGTAGCAGTCTCTCCCAATATTTCGCGAAAAGCCTTGTGCACCATGTGCGTTGCAGTATGTGCTCTTGAAATCGCCTCACGTCGCTCGATATCAATCATCGCCTGCGCGTCATTGCCGAGCTCAACCGAACCGCTTAGTACACGACCACGGTGAACGAAGACTCCGGGCACAGGTGTTTGAACGTCATCGATTTCGATAATCGCTCCATTGGCCAAAGTAATCGTTCCGCCATCGGCTAATTGCCCGCCACCTTCGGCATAAAATGGCGTGCGGTTCAAAATAATTTCTACTTCATCATCGGTAGCAGCGCTCTGTGAGGAAATGCCATCTAACAAAATTCCTGTGATCGTTGCCTCGCAAGTTACCGATGTATAACCGCAGAACTCACTTTTACCGTTCATATCGGCAATCTTTCGGTACTCACTAACATCGGTATGACCGCTCTTTTTAGCGCGCGAATCGGCTTTAGCGCGATCCTTTTGCTCTTTCATTAAGCGTCTAAAGCCCTCTTCATCTACTTCCAGGCCTTCTTCACGGGCCATTTCGAGGGTTAAGTCGAAAGGGAAGCCATACGTATCGTGGAGTTTAAAAGCGTCGGCTCCAGGAAGAACTGAGCTCTTACTCTTTTTAAGTCCTGCACTTGCAACATCAAAAATTGTTGTACCGCTTTTAAGAGTTTGTAAGAAGCTCTCTTCTTCAGAGACACTCACAGAAAGGATTCGCTTTTTATCGCTTATTAATTCAGGATACTGCGGACCCATCGCCCCAATTGCTGCAACTGTAAGTTCAGACATTATTGGATCCATTGAACCCAGTAAGCGCATGTTGCGAATGGTTCGACGCATCATACGACGCAAGACATACCCGCGACCTTCATTACCTGGAGTCACGCCATCGCCAATGAGCATGGCAGAAGTTCGGGCGTGGTCTGCAATGACTCGCAGTGAAATATCAGATTTCTCCGAGGAGCCATATGAAACGCCCGTGAGCTCTGATGCTTTCTTTAAAATCTGCATCGTTGTATCGATTTCATAGATATTTTCAACGCCTTGCAAAAGTGCCGCCGTGCGCTCTAGACCAAGACCGGTATCAATGCTCTTCGCTGGCAACTCCCCTAAAATTGGAAAATCATCTTTGCCGCTACCAACGCCACGCTCGTTTTGCATGAAAACTAAGTTCCAGATCTCCATGTAACGATTTTCATCGGCGAGGGGGCCACCATCTTTTCCATAGGCCGGTCCGCGATCATAGTAAATCTCAGAACACGGTCCACATGGTCCTGGAACTCCCATGGACCAGAAATTATCGGCCATGCCCATGCGTTGAATGCGCTCTTTCGGAACGCCAATTTTCTTGTGCCAGATATCTGCAGCCTCGTCGTCATCAAGAAAAACTGTGATCCATAATTTTTCAGGTTCAAAACCATAACCGCCATCATTTGTTGGCCTTGTTAACAACTCCCACGCAAGTGAAATTGCACCCTCTTTAAAGTAATCTCCGAAAGAAAAGTTTCCGCACATTTGAAAAAATGAAGCGTGTCGAGTTGTCTTACCAACCTCATCGATATCCAGAGTTCTCACGCACTTTTGTACCGATGTTGCACGCTTAAATGGTGGCGTAACTTCACCTAGAAAATACGGCTTAAAGGGAACCATTCCTGCATTAACGAGAAGGAGATTTGGATCATCGGCTATAAGGGAGGCCGATGGGACAACTGTATGAGTTAGACCTTGGCGGTTATCTGATTCAAAGAAGCGCAGCCAGCGCGCACGGACCTCGGCGGATTCCACGTACCGAGATCACTCAGCCTTCTTCTTCGAGCGGGCTTTACTCATTGAAGCCGCCGATAATAGCGCGCCTGCAATTTTGACCGCAGAGCCTCTCTTGTTCAAAAAGGATGTTGTTGCTTCGTTAACTTTATCCGAGAGATCCTCGGCGTTTTTAGTAATGCGATTGATGCTTTGAAGTGGGCCATTTACTAACGTCACCGTTGTATGAACCTCTTCGATTAGTGGCGCAGTCTCATCGGTCAATGATTTGAGTGAGGTTTTAGCTTCATCGATGAAACGGCCAACACGGATTACAACATAACTAATAGCAATTGCGATGATAAAAAGCCCGCACGCCGCAATAATCGTTGCAATTCCGCCTGGTCCCATGTTTCTAGTCTACCTGAGGCGCCGCTTTAGGAGCGCCATCGATTCCGCTCTCTTTGCGTTGTGCCGAAGTGATTGGGGTGGGGGCTCCCGTTAACGGATCCCCGCCACTTGCCGTCTTTGGAAAGGCGATAACTTCACGAATGGAATCCGAGCCCGTTAACAGTGCGCAGACGCGGTCAAGTCCAAGGGCGATTCCGCCGTGTGGAGGTGGACCGTAATTAAAGGCCTCTAGTAAAAATCCAAACTTCGAGACCGCTTCTTCATCGCTTAAACCAATGACGCGGAAGACTTCTTTCTGCATCTTCTGATCATGGATACGGATTGATCCTCCACCAAGTTCGGTTCCGTTTAAAACAATGTCATAGGCATAGGCCAAAGCATTGGCCGGATCTTTGGAAAAAGTTGAAGCAAACTCGGGCTTCGGTCCAGTGAATGGGTGGTGAACCGCAGTCCAGCCGCCGTTATCGGTTGGCTCAAACATTGGCGCATCGAGGACCCACAAAAACTCCCACTTACCGTCGGGAATTAGACCGCAGCGCTTTCCAATTTCAAGTCGAACTGCGCCTAGCAAATTCAATGACGCCATTCGCTCACCCGCAGCGAAAAAGATTGCATCTCCTGCACTGGCACCTGTTGATGCGGCAATTCCTGCGCACTCACTCTCACTTAAGTTTTTCGCAACCGGCCCACCTAATGTGCCATCGTCATTTATCAGAATGTAAGCAAGACCCTTAGCACCGCGCGCTTTAGCCCAATCCTGCCAGGCATCCAACTCACGACGAGGTGATGCCGCTCCCCCAGGCATAACAACTGCGCCAACATAGGGTGCTTGGAAAACTCTGAAAGTTGTATCGGCAAAGTAAGTGGTCTGCTCAGAGAGCTCGCTGGAAAAACGTAGATCCGGTTTATCTGAACCAAATCGTGACATTGCATCGGCATATGTCATTCGCTGAAGTGGAAGCGGAATTGTGTAACCAACGGCCTCTTTCCAAATCTTTGCCACGATTTTTTCAGCAATCGCCAAGATATCCTCTTGATCGATAAATGACATTTCAATATCTAGCTGCGTGAACTCTGGTTGGCGATCGGCGCGAAAATCCTCATCACGGAAACAACGAGCAATTTGATAATACTTTTCCATTCCGGCAACCATTAATAACTGCTTGAAAAGTTGAGGCGACTGTGGAAGGGCATACCAACTACCTGGCTGCAAACGAACTGGTACTAAGAAATCTCGAGCACCCTCTGGCGTGGATCGAGTTAAGTAAGGTGTCTCAATCTCAAGGAAATCCTCATCTTCCATGACGCGACGAATCGTCGATGTCACTTTGGATCGAAGTCGCAAGTTAGCAGCAGGCTTTTCACGGCGTAGATCTAAATAGCGATACTTCAATCGAACTTCTTCGCCGATATCTGAGTCATTACCGCTATCGATTGGAAAAGGCAGAGGTGCCGATTCGCTCAAAACAACGATTGCGTCGCCCATAACTTCGATATCTCCAGTTGGAATATTCGAATTCTCATTTCCAGCTGGACGCAACGTGACCTCACCCGTTATTGCCAAACACCATTCGGCGCGCAGCATCGCAGCGATTTTCTCATCACGGATGACAACTTGGACTGAGCCTGTTGCATCACGAAGATCGATGAAGGCAACTCCACCATGATCACGACGTCGAGATACCCAGCCAGCCAGAGTGACGGTCGTACCTACGTCGGTTTTACGTAACGAGCCTGCTTCGTGGCTTCTTAACATAGTGATGAATACGTCGCTTTCTACAGTGCGTTGATTAAGGAGTCAATCCTAACCGATATGGATACTCCCGAGTTCATGTTTTTAACTTCTACGTTCTGACTAGAAATCTCATCCTCGCCCAGCACAACTACATATCTGGCACCACTCTTATCGGCCGCTTTCATCGCGCCTTTGAGCGCACGATCTCCAAAAGCAATCTCTACGATTTTGCCGCCTTTTCGGAGCGCCGTCGCTATCTCTAAAGTTTTAATCATTGCATTATCACCAAGGGGAATGATGAAAAGGTCGGATACAAAACCATCGACTGCAATTACGCCTTCAGCTTCAGCGGCTAGAAGTGCGCGATCTACACCTAGACCAAAGCCAATCCCCGAGAGTTCTTGGCCACCAAGTTCTGACATAAGTCCGTCGTATCGGCCGCCACCGCCTATGCCCGATTGTGCTCCGAGCATTTCATGGACGAATTCAAACGTTGTTCCAGTGTAATAATCCAATCCGCGCACCATCCGTGGATTCAATTGATATTCGATTCCAAGGGCATCCAAATAGCTTTTCACCGATTCAAAATGTGTTGTCGATGCTTCGCTCAAATAATCCATCAACAACGGTGCCTTAGCCATCACAACTTTCATCTCTTCGCGTTTATCGTCAAATAAACGTAGTGGATTAATTACTGCGCGCGCTCTAGTCGCATCATCTAAATCAAGGGTGGCAATGTAAGTAAGCAGGTCGATGCGATGTGCTGCGCGTGATGCCGAATCTCCCAGGGAAGTAAGTTCTAAACGAAATTTTTTGAGGCCAATGGCTTTAAAACCAGCGTCGGCAATTGCAATTACTTCGGCATCAATGGCCGGATCATCTAAACCAATGGCCTCAATGCCAACTTGATAAAACTGGCGGTATCGACCGGCTTGGGGACGTTCGGCGCGAAAATAAGCGCCTGAATACCAAATCTTTACTGGCAGTTGGCCGCGATCGAGTCCATGTTCAATAACTGCACGCATCGCACCCGCTGTTCCTTCTGGGCGAAGAGTTATCGAGCGGTCACCACGATCAGTAAATGTATACATCTCCTTGGAAACAACATCAGTAGATTCGCCAACGCCGCGCGTAAATAGTTCGGTATCTTCGAAAACTGGAAGCTCCATCAATTGATATCCAGCTAAGCGAGCCGGTGCAATCAAAGCCTCTCGAACAAACTCAAAGAGTTTTGAACGCGGAGGGACATATTCGCTCACGCCCTTTGGTGCTTGAATCTTTTGTCGTGCCATTAATAACGCCCCTTTATGGAGTTTAAGTAAGGATTGTTCTTGCGCTCACGGCCGATAGTTGTCTCTGGGCCATGACCGGGCAAAACGCGAAAGTGATCACTGAGAGGAAGAACTTTTTTGCGTAGCGTCTCTTCCATATCTTTAGCCGATCCGCTTGGCTGATCAGTGCGCCCAATAGATCCCGCAAAAAGAACATCGCCGCTGACCAAAACCTCATGTGAAACTTCAAACATCACAGAGCCCGCTGTATGGCCTGGGGCGTGAATAGCTTTAAAAGTAAGACCCACGAGTTCGAGAAGTTCACCATTGCGTAATTCTCTTACATCCTTCGGTTCAATAAACTCCATGCCGCTCAATGTCGCACCAAATTCTGCCGACAAAATACGCTCGGGATGCGAAAGCGCCAAACGATCTTGGCTATGAATATATGCAGGAATTCCATAGCCATCGGCGATAGGACGAATGGAAAATGTATGGTCCAAATGGCCATGTGTGGCGATAACTGCGACGGGCTTTAATTTAAACTCATGCAAAATCTCATCGAGTTGATGGCTTACATCGGGCATACCAGGGTCGATGACCACGCACTCACTCCCAGGCTCGGAGGCTAGGACCCAGCAGTTCGTGGCAAACATGGGGGCGGCAAACGAGGCAACTAACACGAAAAACACCCCTTTACCGCTCGATTGCGCCTACGCGATTGACGTTAGGCCGCTGGTACAGGGTACCTTTGCCCCTACATAAATGCTCAATTCACGCTTTGCGAGTTTTAATACTGGCAAGGCCAATCAAGAATACAGCGACGTCCTGACCGACAACGCTCTGAGAGGATCACCATCATGACCGATTTCGATTCAATTATTCACGCTAGCGCTGCAACTGCCCTTATAGGTGATCCAGCAGCATTTGGACGAGTGGCCGAAGATGGCACCGTTTATGTGAGAACGCCTAGTGGAGAAAAGGCCGTTGGTTCATATCCCGGCAAAACACCTGAAGAGGCGCTGACGTATTTCGTTCGCAAATTTGAAATGCTCGCCGCCGAAATCGCACTACTTGCAGCTCGCATTAAGAGCGGTGCGCTAGTTCCATCCGATGCATATGCATCCGTTAAAAAATTGCGCGAACAAGTCAAAGAGTTAAACGCTGTTGGAGACCTCGAGGCGTTGTCTGCTTCGGTCGAACAGATTGAACCTTTAATTGAAGGTCATCGCGAAGCTTATGAGGCTAAGAAAGCGGCAGAGACTGCAGCAAAAAACGCTCGACGCGAACAGATTTTGGTCGAGAAGGAAAAGATTGTCGCCGAAGCTGAATCACTAGCCCTCTCCGAGTCATGGAAGAGCACGGGAGATCGCCTGAAAGTTTTACTTGATGAGTGGAAGTCTGCACCTCGCTTAGATAAAAAAGCCGATGCCGATCTATGGAAGCGCTTCTCATCATCGCGCAATAAGTTCGACAAGCGCCGCCGCACACACTTTGCCGCCCTTGAAGCCGTTCAAAGCGTCGTATCCGTTGCTAAGAAGGCAATCATTACTGAAGCCGAATCGTTAGCGACATCTACCGAGTGGGTTCCAACTGCCAAGCGCTTTAAAACTCTCATGGATGCTTGGAAGGCATCAGGCCGTGGCAAACCCAGCGATGATGCCAAAATGTGGGCGAGATTTAAAGCTGCGCAAGATACTTTCTTCACTGCCAAGAATGCCGATCTAGAAAAGCGCGACGTCACGATGGCCGCTAACTTAGAAAAGCGCGAAGAGTTAATTGTTCAAATCGAAGCGCTTCTTCCAATAACAAATTTAGACAGCTCCAAAAAAGCACTACGTGAGTATATGAATACGTGGAGTAAAATCGGTATGACACATCGCGATAAGCGCGCCACGCTCGATGCCCGCGTGCATGTCGTTGAAAGCGCGATCAAAGAGGCTGAGGCCGATAACTGGCGCAAGACCGATCCTGCAGCTAAAGCCCGTGCCGCTGAAGTTGTTAAACAACTGAGCGAATCGATTGATAACTACGAAAAGATTGCAACTAAATCTGCTGCTGCTGGTAATACTAAGAAGGCCGCAGAGGCTTCAGAGTCGGCTGCAGCACGTAAAGTCTGGCTAGCTGAGGCGGAAAAGAGTTTGGCGGAGTTTAACTAATTTAATTATTAGTTGTTCGATAGACGTCATAGACGCCTTCGATATTTCGTACCGCTCCAAGGACGGCATCTAAATGCGTCGCATCTGCCATCTCAAAAGTAAAGCGGGAGAATGCAGTCCGGTCCTTCGAGGTGCTTACCGATGCACTCAAAATATTTACATGCTGGTCCGATAGCGTTCTTGTGACATCGGCTAGCAATGAGGCACGATCTAGTGCTTCAACTTGGATATTTACCAAGAAAATCGAGCCCGCTCCAGCACGCCACTTAACTTTGACTACTCGATCGTTTTGATTAGTAATTAAATCTGCCGCATTGACGCAGTCGCCACGATGGATTGAAACCCCACTGCCCTTAGTAATAAAACCCATAATCGCATCACCCGGTACAGGTGTGCAGCAGCGCGCTAACTTAACCAAGACATCATCGGTGCCTTCGACATCTACTGCATTGCTCGATCGTCGAACTGCAGGGGCACGAGTCGGTAAAACATCCATTGTTGGCTCTGGATGTGAATCATCTCCCCCAAGGGCAACAACTAATTTATCAATAATTGAAGCGGCAGAAACATGTCCATCGCCAACGGCCGAATACAAACCTTCAATATCTGGATAGCGCAGATCATGGGCAAGTTCGAGAAGTGAATGACCGGCAAATATTTTCTGCAAAGGAAGTCCCGCTTTTCGCATCTGCCGAGCGATAGATTCACGGCCGGCATCTATCGCCTCTTCGCGCCGCTCTTTGCTAAACCAAGCTTTAATCTTTGAGCGTGCACGTGGACTCTGTACAAAGTTGAGCCAATCGCGGCTTGGACCAGCATGCTCGCCCTTATTAGTAAGGATTTCAATAACATCGCCGTTGTTTAGTCGCGATTCCAGCGGCACTAAACGACCATTTACTTTGGCCCCGGCGCATCGGATTCCAACATCGGTATGGACAGAGAAAGCAAAGTCCACTGGTGTTGAGCCAGCAGGTAGTGCGATCACACTGCCCTTAGGCGTAAAGACAAAGACTTCGGGAGAGCCTAAATCAAAGCGAAGAGCTTCGAGGAACTCTGATGGGTCCTCAGTCTCTTTCTGCCATTCGTGCAACTGTCGCAGCCATAACATTTCAGGTGAGCTTTCATTGTTTTCATGGCCTTGCTTATATTTCCAATGTGCTGCGATTCCAAACTCGGCGCGTGCATGCATATCAAAAGTTCTGATCTGAATCTCAATTGCTTTACCAGTCGGTCCAATAACGGTTGTATGGAGAGATTGATACAAGTTGAACTTCGGCATTGCAATGTAATCTTTAAATCGTCCGGGGACTGGGCTCCATCTAGCGTGAATTGACCCTAAGACAGCATAACAATCGCGAACGTCATCGACGAGCACACGGATTCCAACTAAGTCATAAATATCATTGAATTCGCGGCCGCGTACAACCATTTTTTGATAAACCGAGAAGAAATGCTTTTGGCGGCCCGTTACGGTTGCATGAATCGAATCCTTGGCTAAATCCTCTCTCACAATTCTGATAACTTCTTCAGTAAGAGAATCACGCGAAGGCGAACGCTCTGCTACTAACCTGGATATCTCTTCGAATTTTTTAGGTTCAAGGACTTCAAAGGATAAATCCTCTAGCTCCCACTTCATTGCATTCATACCTAAACGATGAGCAAGTGGTGCGTAGATATCCAGCGTCTCTCGTGCTTTTCGTTCCGCGCTCTCGTGGGATACGTACTTCCATGTTCTGGCGTTGTGAAGCCGGTCAGCAAGTTTAATAACGAGCACACGAATATCGCGCGACATTGCGATAACCATCTTGCGTACGGTTTCAGCTTCGGCCGTTGGACCATACGTTAATTTGTCTAGCTTGGTAACGCCATCAACTAAATTAGCTACTTCGTCGCCGAAATCGTGCCGTAGCTCTTTGAGTGAATACGGCGTATCTTCAACAGTGTCGTGCAAAAGCGCAGCGATTATCGTTTCAGTATTTAAACCAAGGTCGGCCAGAATTTGTGCCACTGCAACTGGGTGCGTTATGTAGCGCTCCCCCGATTTACGTAACTGTCCTTCATGAGCTTTTTCTGCAGCAAGAAATGCGCGCTCTATATCACCCTGTTTACTTGCGGCGTGATGCTCTTTGAGCGCACTAACAACTGGTGCAATCAAAGTGTTCACAGAAACTGCCTACTTGCGGCCTTTACGCTTTGGCTGATTACGTGGGCCGCGTGTCTGGCCAGGAGCGGCAACTGTCGCAACTGACACTGGTGCAAAGCTTGTTGGGGTAGCACCGCGTCCATTGACGCGCTTAGCCAATGCAATCATCGCAGGCTCTCTCTCGCGCAACTGCGCAAGCACGGGAGGTGCGATGAAAACCGATGAATACGTTCCAACGGCTAAACCAATAAACAGAGCCAGAGAGAGATCCTTTAATGTTCCCGCACCTAGTAACCCAGCACCAACGAACAAAATCGATGCAACCGGTAATAACGCAATCAGGGAAGTGTTAAAGGAACGTACCAAAGTCTGGTTGACAGCTAAGTTAACGGCCTGTGAATATGTGCTCTTTGAACTGGCCGTAATCGTGCGAGTATTTTCGCGAATTTTATCGAAAACAACCACTGTGTCATAGAGCGAGTAACCGAGAATGGTAAGGAAGCCAATGACGGTGGCCGGAGTTACATCAAAGCCAACCAGTGCATAGATTCCAACGGTAATAAAGACGTCATGGATAACGGCAACGATTGCTGCCACGGCCATCTTCGGTTCAAATGCCATTGCTAGGTAGAACATCACACAGATAAGAAATCCAAAGAGGCCGTAGAGAGCTTTCCGAGTGATCTCCTTACCCCATGACGGGCCGACGATCTGCGTATCAATCGACTCAACGGTTACGGAAAACTTCTTCGATAACGCATCCTGCACGGCATTATTTTGAACATTATCTAGAGCGGCGGTCTGAACGCGCACTTTATTCGTGCCTATATTCTGCACAATGATTTCACCTGGAATGCCGATTGGTGCAATCGCGTCTCGTGCATCCTGAATCGAGGCATTTGCCTTGCTGACAGTGAAAGAAGATCCGCCCTTAAATTCAATACCTAGATGTAGGCCCTGCAAACTAAGGGCGGCAATAGATAGGAGAATAAACAGAGCTGAAACTGAGTACCAGCGACGTCTGCGACCGATTAAATCAATTGAGGTTTCACCACGATAAAGACGTCCACCTAAACCAGACATTCTTGACATTGATTATGCCTCCTTAGTAACTAGAACTGTTCCGGTGCTCTTAGCTGAAAAACCAGAGAAGCGGTGACCGGATGAGAAGAAAGCCATTCGTGATACAACTGTTACCAGCGGTTTCGTAAAGGTGAACACAACCACTAAGTCGATCAGCGTTGTCAATCCAAGCGTGAATGCAAAGCCTCGAACGCTTCCGACTGCGAAGAAATAAAGCAGCGCGGCGGCGATAATCGAAACAAAGTCAGCGACAAGGATCGTATGACGAGCCCGCACCCAACCGGTTTCAACTGCCGTTCGAAGCGATCTGCCTTCGCGAATTTCATCTCGAATACGCTCAAAATAGACAATGAAGGAGTCGGCAGTAACTCCGATGGCGACGATCGCACCTGCGATTCCAGCCAATGTTAGAGTGAAACCAATCCACTTTCCAAGAAGTAGGAAGAGGAGAATCACAAGAGAGCCTGCGACAAGTAATGAACCGACGGTTACAAAACCTAGAGCTCGGTAATAAAGAAGTGAGTAAAGAAATACAAGTAAAAGACCAAGACC
>JBAXFS010000001.1:0-78244 GCA_037139795.1 Actinomycetes bacterium | reverse complement strand
CCGGGATCGCCGAAACTCCGAATTTGTGAATCACGGGAATTAATATCACTGTCATCGCACCAGTTGGACCGCTCACTTGGTATTTAGATCCGCCAAATACTGCCGCTAAGAATCCGGCGATAATTGCAGTCGTTAAACCCGAGGCGGCTGACATTCCGGAGGTGATTCCAAAACCAATAGCTAGGGGTAGCGCCACAATTGCAACGGTTAATCCAGCAATGAAATCAGTGGCTAAATCTCTGCGAGTTCT
Source organism: Actinomycetes bacterium (assembly GCA_037139795.1). Lineage (GTDB taxonomy): Bacteria > Actinomycetota > Actinomycetes > Nanopelagicales > Nanopelagicaceae > Planktophila. The sequence goes on along the minus strand of JBAXFS010000001.1, from coordinate 77,994 downwards.
TGAAAATTCTCCTTTGCGTGGCCAAAAGGAAAAGAACATGTAGGTATGTAAGCAGACTTAACACCTCTTGTCAGTTACCGTTATCACTCTTATGGGCATTGATTTATTGGCATCGGCTAAACGCGCTCGAAATGGTCTATGGGCGATGTTTTTCTTTATGGGTGTTGTCTCGATGGCCTGGGTTGCTCGCATTCCTGAAATTCGCGATGCGAATGGTTTAAATAATGCGCAACTGGGTTTGATTCTAATTTCCAGCACAATTGGTGCGATTACCGGTGCTCAACTCTCTGGACGATTAGTTCATACGTATGGAACTAAACCAATTCTTCGAATTGCTACAGTAATAATGCCTATAGGTCTGATACTGATGGGCACATCCACATCACCGTTAACTTTGATTGCCGGCCTATTTGTCATGGGCCTTGGTTATTCCAGTATGGATATATCTTCAAATATTCAAGCTGTTATTGTGGAAAAGCATTTAGGAAAACGCGTGATGTCCTCTTTTCATGCAATGTGGAGTTGCGGCGCATTTTCTACAACAGTCTTAGGCGGAGCCATCGCAAAGCATGTTTCACCTCGCGATAATTTAGTAGGTGTCGGAATCGCTTGCTTCTTTCTCTTCATTCCCTCAGTCTTAAAACTTTTGCCTCCAGCGTTAGATGAGCACAGCGGGGGCGAAGAAGAGACTGAAGCTAAGATCCCCTTTTTCAGCAAAAGCGTTTTGCCACTGTGGGGGATAGGCGTTGGCTTACTGGGAGGTCTTATTGCAGAAGGCGCAGCAAGTGATTGGGGCGCAATCCTTTTACGCGATGATATGGGCTTCGGAATTGGAGTGAACGCATCGGCATTTGCAGTTTTCGCACTTGCCATGATCGTTTCGCGTTTTCTAGGAGACCGAATGCTCGATTATTTTGGCCCCAGAAAAACAGTTCTGCTCGGCGGATATGTAGGCGGGGCGGGTTTAGGTATAGGTATCGCAATTGGTGTTCCGTTATCTCATTCGCACCCGCTACTTGCATTAATAATCGTCAACACTGGCTTTGCATGTGCCGGTTTTGGAATTGGCCCGATGTTTCCGGCATTTATTTTGGCCGCCTCTGAAATACCAGGAGTTGCATCATCGGTTGCAATAGCCCGCGTTGGAGTAATTGGTCTGGCGGGTTATTTCATCGGACCATCGATTACTGGCGCACTTGCCCAATTAACCTCTTTGCCAGTTGCGATGTTTTATCCCATTGCAATGCTGCTTCTTGCGGGCTATCAGTCCCACATCATTAAAAAATAGAGAGCCTCAGGCGAGGGCCTCAAGGGATATGGTTGAAGTTTCAACCACCTATATGCCCAACACGCTCGAGCACTTGCCATTTGTCAGTCCAAGGGGCTATTTTTCGAACACCTGTTCGAATATCCACAGCCTTAAGGAGTGCGTCTTAGAAATGTCACAGATCAATCCCGCTCACGATGTCACAATCGATGGCGCAACCACTCCTATTGAGTTCACGTTCAAGGGCAGACGTTTTCGCATCCATGCAGTCTTATCTAGATGGTGTGAGGCCGGCGGCTGGTGGAACCGCATTAGCGATGGCAAGTATCGCCCCGATGATGCCGCTCGTGCACTGTGGCGGGTTGAGGCCGCACCTATCGGCTCCCTTACAACCTTTGAACTCGAACGTGACGAACTTAGCGGTCAGTGGATTATTAGATCGATATGAGTTTTATTCACCTCAATGTTGCAAGTGCCTACTCACTTAAATATGGAACAACGCAACCACGAGATTTAGTTGCCCGAGCTGCCGAGTTTGAAATGCCAGCGCTAGCACTGACCGATCGCGATGGTTTAGCCGGCGCAGTTCGTTTTGCCCAAAGTTGTCTGGAGTTTGGCATCGCTCCGATCATTGGAGTCAATGTAGGAATCGATGCAGGGGGTACAAAAAACCGCATCACGTTACTTGCCCATAGCGATGGGGGATGGTCTGCGTTGTGTCGATTATTAACCTCACTGGCCATGGTCTCTGATAATCGTAATCCAGTTCTTACTCTTGAGTTCCTAGAGCGCTTCAGCCATTACAGTTCAAAACTCTATGCACTCCACGGCCCCGAATCACCAGTGGGTGCGCTGCTGACCGATAACCGTATCGATGCCGCATTTGCTGCATTCAATACGACTCGTGATTTATTTGCCGGCAACGCTATTGAGTGTGTTTCACATTTAGTTGCGGGTAAAGGCCCACGCTCTACTTCGCACGCTGCTAGATCACTGATTTTTGCACGCGATCACGATATTGATGCCGTTGTTACGAACGCTGTACGGATGCGCGATCGCAGCGATGGACCAGTGGCCGATGTTTTAGATTGCGCACGTCAATTAGTGCCGCTGCATCCACGCCATGTCGAACGTCGTAACGCTGAGGGCTTTTTAAAATCTGGCGATGAGATGATTTCACTTGCGGCAGAAATTGCGCGGGCAGCTGGAGAGCGCACACCGCGTCAATTACTTGCAACAACGAGGGCTTGGGCTGAGCGCTCTTTATTATCTCCCGCACGCGATATTGGACTCGGTGGTGCGCACTTACCGGAGCCTCACGTAGTCGGTGCGCAATCGGCACACGAGATGCGCATGTTATTGCGTACGCGTAGCGAAGCTGGAATCAACTGGCGTTACAGCGATAGCGGTGCAATTAAGAAAGCCCGTGCCCGTCTAGATGATGAACTATCGACGGTTGCAACGTTAGGTTTTGAATCGTATTTTTTAACCGTTGCCGACATCTGCGACATGGCGCGCAAGGCCAATATTCGCGTCGCCGCACGTGGCAGTGGTGCAGGCTCATTGATCTGTCACTTACTTGGAATCTCTGGCGTTGAACCCATGGCCCATGGTTTATTGATGGAGCGTTTTTGTTCACCGTTGCGCAGGGCCTTACCCGATATCGATATCGATGTTGAATCCCATCGCCGCCTTGAAATTTATGACATGGTTTTCAAACGCTACGGTGATACCAAGTGGGATACACCGAATAATCAATCGCGCTGTGCAACCGTTGCAATGGTCGATACATATCGAGCCCGGCATGCCATTCGTGATGCCGGCGCAGCCCTTGGCCTACCTGCGATGGAGATTGATATGTTGGCAAAGTCAATGCCCCATGTGCGTGCTCGCAATATATCTAGTGCACTTGAAAACCTACCTGAACTTAAATCTCTCAATATCTCAGCACCTTTAACGGCGATGACTATCGCCCTTGCCGAGCGTTTAGATGGCCTACCTAGACATTTAGCGATGCACCCGTGCGCCATAGTTTTATCTGATGGCGCTTTATTAGAACGGGTACCACTGATGGCTAGTGCGAGCGGTTATCCGATGGTCGTCTTTGACAAAGATGATGTTGAGGCGATTGGTTTATTAAAACTTGATGTCTTGGGTGTACGCATGCAATCGGCGATTTCTTATGCACTTACTGAAATCGAACGTACGCAAGATCTCGCAATCGATATCGATGCAGTGGCGCTAGATGATCCGCAGACATTTGAGTTAATTCAATCAACACGCACCCTTGGAATTTTCCAAGTTGAAAGTCCGGGTCAACGTGAGCTAGTCGGAAAACTCGAACCTAAAACATTTACCGATTTAATTATTGATATCTCACTGTTTCGACCGGGACCAGTTAAGGGCGACATGATTACGCCCTTTTTAAAGGCGCGTCACGGGTGGAGCAGTCCACGGATTATTCACCCAGATCTCTATGAAATTCTGCGTGATACCGAAGGCGTTGTGGTCTTTCACGAACAGGTAATTCAAATCATTGCAACGATGACGGGCGTATCTCTGGCTAGCGCCGATGAAAAGCGGCGCGCACTGGGGGATAAGACGGGGGCACAAGAGGTCTGTGACTGGTTTTTTCCTGCAGCAACAGCGCGCGGATATGAACTGCCAATCGTCAATGAAATTTGGGAGCTACTGCGCGCTTTTGCATCATTCGGATTTTGCAAAGCACATGCTGCAGCCTTTGCCATGCCCACGTATCAATCGGCCTGGCTTAAAACACATTACCCGGCAGCTTTTTTAGCTGGGGTTCTTACACATGATCCGGGTATGTACCCCAAACGTTTAATCGTTGATGAAGCACGTCAGATGTCAATCACTATCGCGCCGCTAGATGTTAATGAATCGGATTCCCTCTATCGCGTTGAGGAAGGTGGGCGTGGAATTCGCATCGCACTTTCAACTATTTCAAAGATAAGCGATGGCGAAATTGCATCGATTATTGCCGGCCGCCCATATACCGACTTAGCTGACTTCGTCCATCGCTCTGGCAGCAGCGCTCCAGTTACTGAAAGTTTGATTCTTACCGGCGGCTTTGATCGCTTACACAGTGATGTTAATCGCCGCGATCTTTTGCTGCATTTGAGCGACTTACAACGCTCACCGAGCAAAGCTATCTCCGGTGCACAGATGAACTTAGCTTTTGCACCCCCAGCGCTAATTAGCAGTGGCCTACCTTCTATGAGTTCTGCACAAAGCGTGCGCCATGAAGTCGAACGCTTAGGCATTGATATGTCCGCCCATTTGATGGAGTTTTACGGTGAATTCCTCAACGCCATCGGTGCAGTGCGATCATCACAGTTATTAACTGCGCGTTCGCAATCTAGTGTTCTAGTTGCCGGCATTAAAGTTGCGATGCAAACACCGCCCGTACGCTCAGGCAAGCGGGTCATCTTTTTAACTCTCGATGATGGCTATGGCTGTAGCGATTCTGCATTTTTTACCGACGTACAGGCCGACTTTGCTAGCACGCTGTATTCATCATCTCTGCTACTGGTGCGCGGCGTTACCCGCCGTACGGGTGCGCGTGGGATCTCAATTCGGGGGACAGGCGCCTGGGATTTGCGCGCGGCATATGAAACGTGGCGCACTAAAGAAAGTACGCTGGCAATATGACGTCGGCCTCGATTCTTCACGTAGATATGGATGCATTCTTTGCCTCCGTTGCCGAACGCGATAACCCTGAATTAAAAGGTAAAGCGGTAGTTATCGGAATGGGCGCGCGCGGCGTTGTCTCTGCGGCTAATTATGAAGCACGAAAATTTGGTATTCATTCAGCTATGCCAGTGAGCCGGGCTCGCCGATTAGCACCGCATGCGATTTTTTTGCCCGTTGATATGGCCCGCTACCAAGAGGTTTCATCGCATGTGATGGAGATTTTTGAAAGTTTTACTCCCTGGGTTGAACCCGTCTCAGTCGATGAGGCATTTTTAGATGTAAGTGGCGTACAACGCTTGCTGGGGTCTCCTCGCGAAATTGCCACAGCCATCCGCGCAAAAGTTGAGTCACAAGAGGGCATCACGTGTTCAGTTGGAATTGCGCCATCGAAGTTCATTGCAAAGCTTGCATCACAGCATTGCAAACCCAATGGAATGTTAGAAATTACCGCCGATCGAATTCTAACTTTCTTGCATCCTCTACCCATTCAAGCAATGTGGGGAGTCGGACCTAAGACGGCAGAGACGCTAGAGCGATTAGGTCTTCGTACTATTGAAGACATTGCGAAATTGCCGCGGGCAACTTTGATTCGAGCTTTGGGACAGGCAAGTGGTGCCTCGTTATACGAACTTGCTTGGGGCCGTGACTATCGCGATGTCACACCGCATGATGCCGAAAAAAGTATTAGCTCGGCGGAGACTTTTCCTCAAGACTTAGATGATCCAACACAAATTCTGACTGAATTTTTACGTTTAACCGAGCGCTCATCGGCAAGACTTCGGGATAAAGATTTATTTGCAAGGACTGTTTCAATAAAAGTGCGCTTTGCAGATTTCACAACAATCAATAGATCTAAAACTCTGGCCCTTCCCATCGATGGTACGCAAGAAATTTATGAAGTAGTTAAGGGTCTCTATGAAGCGCTTCGAATTGAACGGGCCAGGCTGCGTCTAGTCGGGGTCTCCCTTGAGAATTTAAGTAGTGGCGCCCCCGAACAAATGGTTCTGGGCGCACGAGAGAGTGGCTGGCGGCAGGCCGATGGGGCGATTGACCGTGCCAGAGAGCGATTTGGTGCAGGAAGCGTGCGTCCAGCTCGGCTCATTAGGCCTGAGAAAGGCGAGAAAACCGAGGGTTAACTCACAGTGGCGAGTAGTCCAAAAATATTCTATTGTTACACCATGTCTTTATCCGATCATGAGAAGCGAATGCTTCAAGAGATGGAAGCCGCCCTTTTAACTGAGGATCCACGGCTTTTTTCAGCTCTCTCTGGAGATGCTAAGGCTCCGCGGCGAAATAGCACGCTCGTTGGAATATCACTTATCCCCATTGGAATTGCGACGTTATTTGCTGGTCTTGTCTCCAAGACAACCCCGGTCGGCGTACTTGGCTTTGTGATCGCCTTAGCTGGCGTCATTGCCATTGTCTCCTCGTTGGGCAAGCACGCCCCTCGCGTAAAGGGCAAAGGCGCTCGCAAGGGCAAAGGCCTCGGCTCTCGCTTAGAGCAGCGCTGGGATGAGCGTAATAATCAGTAAGTAAGTGCACGGCCAGGCCCCCACTTGGGGGCTTTTTTTCTGCCCAAAGGAAGTGGGGATAGTGGGTGAGTTGTGGCTAAAAGTGGTGCAAAAAGGGGGGAAATGGAGTAAAGTGGGGGAATAGGCCGGAAATTGATACGGCCCAGCGAACTCCGGGGAAGGGGGCGCGAGAGATGTTTCTTGGTACCCACGAACCGCGCCTTGATGAAAAAGGCCGACTTATTCTCCCTGCAAAATTTCGTGATGAGTTGGCATCTGGACTTGTTATTACTAAAGGACAAGAGCGTTGCCTTTATGTTTTTCCTTCCAGTGAATTTGAAGTTATAACACAGACGTTAAAACAAGCGCCAGTCACTGCGAAATCAGCTCGTGATTACAGCCGCGTGATGTTTGCCGGTGCACACGATGAGATTCCTGATCGCCAAGGTCGCATAACAATTCCACAAAGTCTTCGCACATATGCAGGTCTTGAAAAAGATTGCGTTGTCATCGGCGCAAATACTCGCGTTGAAATTTGGGATGCAATTTCGTGGAATGAATATCTCACTGATCGCGAAAAGACTTTTGCCGACGTTTCAGAGGAGGTCTTTCCAGGGCTGTTCTAACTAACTCTCATCTGTGGCCACCGCCGACCCTTCGAACGTAACGGCGCCCCTTCCCCGGCGCCGCTACTAAATAGATCCGTCGGCCGGCGGTGACCAGAGCTGAGAGTCGAAAGAGAAAAACCAAGAGCAATTTAATTTCAAGTTAAGGGGGAGTGATGATTGATAACAACCTACATGTTTCAGTAATGCGAGATCGATGCATCGAACTCCTCGCACCTGCAATTAATGCCAGCGAAAATCCAGTGGTTGTTGATGCAACCCTTGGCATGGGAGGTCATACAGAGGCTCTGCTGCAAAGATTTCCAACGCTGAAAGTCATCGGTATAGATCGCGATTTAAATGCGCTTCATCATGCAAGTGCCAGACTGGCTCCTTACGCAGACAGACTGATGACTAAGCATGCAACTTTTGATGCCATTGCAGATGTCGTCGAATCCTTTGGCTGCACGCAAATTGCTGGAGCACTCTTTGACTTAGGTGTTTCATCGATGCAACTAGATGAAATAAATCGAGGTTTCTCATATTCAAATGATGCGCCACTTGATATGCGCATGGATCGGACGCAAACTTTAACGGCGTCAGAAATTGTAAACACGTATGAGCCTGGGCAACTGGTTAAAATTTTGCGTACCTATGGCGAAGAAAAATTTGCCACACGAGTGGTCGAATCGATTGTTAAAGCAAGGGCCATTGCTCCACTGAATTCAACTGCCCAGTTAGCAACACTGGTAAAGAATGCTATTCCAGCGGCAACAAGGCGTACCGGTGGAAATCCCGCAAAGCGCACTTTTCAAGCTCTTCGCATTGAAACAAATGATGAGTTAGGTGCCATAACTAGGGCGCTTCCTGCAGCGCTAAAACTTCTAAGTGTGGGTGGGCGGTTAGTTGTTATGTCATTTCAGTCCCTTGAAGATCGAATCGTAAAAGATCTCTTTGTTGCCTCAACAACTTCAGGTACGCCCCGCGACCTGCCATTTGAATTACCTGAATTTGCCGCCAAGTTTTCTTTAGTAATCCGTGGCAGCGAAACTCCACATGCAAAAGAGTTAGAAGAGAACTCTAGGTCGGCTTCCGTTCGACTGCGTGCAATCGAAAGGGTGGCGGCATAATGGCGATGACATCTTTTGCTCCGGCAATCTCGCGATCCAGAGAAATTCTGGCGGAGAAATCTTCGCAAGTTGCACTCAAATTAGTTCCAGATATCTCAGCTGGCAAACAGGCAGATCGTAAATTCTTTGCACTAATCGTATCTGCCATTGGAATCGTGGGCTTATTATCGTTGCTAGTCATCAATACCATGCTGGCGCAAGATGCCTTTAAGCTCTCTCACTTAAAATATGAAGTCAAGACACTTAGTGATCAGCGCGAAGCTATCGCCAGGCAAATCGATAAGCAGTCATCACCCGAAGCATTGGCCAAAGCCGCGATAGCGCTCGGAATGAAACCTTCAGATGCGCCAACTTTCTTGAATTTAAATTCTCCTATCAATCCTCAGGAAAGCAAAAGCAATGGGTAATTTTGCCCTGGCTCACAATCGCATTCGATTACTGGTACTGGCTATTGCCGTTGTGATGTTTTTATTTGGGGTTCGTTTAGTACAAGTTCAAGCCGTTCAAGCCGCTGACTATCGCTTGCGCGCAGTTAATGAAATGGAGAATACGAGCAAGCTTCCTGCACCTCGCGGTCAGATAACCGATGTTAATGGCGTTGCTTTCGCACGCAGTGTCGCGGCAATTAGTATTGTCGTAGATCAATCGCAGATTATTGACCCGGCCCGCACCGCTGGTTTCGTGGCTCCGATTCTTGGACTACCAGTGGCAACTGTTCAGGCCAGCATTACGGGCAAACGCAAGTGGTATATGGTCGATCGAAACGCGCAACCCGCAACGTGGCAAAAATTGGTTTCAGCCCTTGCGATTTTCAACGCGAAATATCCGCCAATGAGTCCGGAACGCATCATCGGGTTTTTCCCAGAGCGCGGATACATTCGGGACTATCCATCGGGCTCACTTATTGCTTCACTTATTGGTTTTGTTAATCATGATGGAAAAGGCGCAGCTGGTCTTGAATCGAGTATGAACTCTAAAATTGCAGGTATTGATGGTAAATACTCATATGCCAATGGCTATGGCGCTGAAATTCCGGGTTCTCAATCGGAAATAATTCCAGCCCAAACTGGCACAACGGTTCGTCTGACAATTGATCGAGATATTCAATGGGTGGCATCAAAGGCCATATCAGCTGCAGTTAAAGCCTCAGGCGCAGTTAGCGGTACGGTCATTGTTATGGATCCTAAAACCGGTGAAATTCTGGCTCACGCTACAGCGCCAACTTTTGATCCAAATAACACGACAAAAGTCTCACTCGCGGCAATGCGAAACCCATCGGTTGAAGACGTATATGAGCCGGGTTCAACTGGAAAAGTAATGACTATTGCTGCAGCTATTGAGGAGAAAATAGTTGTTCCAGATACAGTCTTTACAATTCCATATGCCCTCAAACGCTCGAATAGAACGTTCCGTGATCATGAAAAGCATCCCACTGAGCGTTTAACGACATCGGGCATATTGGCAATTTCGAGCAATACTGGAGCGATTCAAATTGGTGAAAAGTTAAGCAATCAAACCCTGTATAACTATTTACGAAAGTTCGGCGTTGGCAGCAATACTGGTTCGGGATTGCCCGGTGAATCAATGGGAATCTTGCCAAAAGTAGCTAACTGGTCGGGTACAACTGCGCCCACGGTTGCATTTGGGCAAGGTTATTCAGTGACGGCGATGCAAGCCACAAGTATTTTTGCGACAATTGCAAATGATGGAATTCGAGTTTCGCCAACTGTAATTGCTGGAACAAGCGATGCAAGTGGAAACTACACACCAGCAGCGGCTCGAACTAGTGAACGTGTAGTGAGTGTTGCAACTGCGCAAACGATGCGCTTAATGATGGAGAGCGTGGTTTCGGCCGCAGGTACCGCGCCTGGCGCAGCTATTGCTGGCTATCGTGTCGCGGGTAAGACTGGTACGGCAATGCGAATCGATGATACGTGTGGTTGCTACCGCGGATATACGGCATCATTTATTGGTTTTGCACCAGCTGACAAGCCCGCCTATGTTATTAGTGTGACGATTCAGGATCCTAAAGGTTTGCACTGGGGTGGATCACTCGGCGGACCAGTATTTAAGCAAGTGATGTCATTTGTTCTGCAAAGCCGCCATATCGCTCCTACTGGAACCAAAATTATTCCCGTAGCACTCAATGAAAAAGAGTTGTTAGCAAAGAAGGTGATCATTGCTAAGACCACTACATAATTCCAACAAGACCCTTGCCTCGATTGCAGCAGTAATTGGCGCACAATCAACTTTGAACGATGCGCAGTTATCTGAAATTTCAGTTTCTGGAATTTCGCAATCTAGCACCGATGTTGTCGTTGGGGATCTATTCATCGCCCTTCCTGGTGAAAAATTCCATGGCGCAACTTTTGCCGCAGATGCAATCGCACATGGCGCAGTTGCCATTTTGAGCGATGCTAAAGGCGCAGCAATGATTACGGGTGTGCCTGTACTAATTTCTGCGAATCCACGTCGAGCATGTGGAATTGTCAGTGCTTGGTTTTACTCCGAACCCATGCGTGATTTGTATAGTGTTGGCGTGACTGGTACAAACGGTAAAACCACTGTTACTACCTTGTTGCATCAGATTATGCAGGGCGCTGGGCGAGATAGCGGCCTGATAGGCACGGTCGAGACGCGTATTGGAGTTGAGGTATTACCGAGTAAGCGCACGACGCCAGAGAGTACGGACTTGCAGTCATTATGTGCCGTTATGCGTGAGCGCCACATGCGCAATCTCGTTATGGAAGTTTCCAGCCATGCAATTACCTTGGAGCGCATTCGCGGTAGCCACTTCGCAGTTGTTGGTTTTACAAATTTGACCCAGGATCATTTGGATTTTCATTCATCGATGGAGGAGTATTTCCAAGCCAAAGCAAAGTTATTTACTTTTGAATATGCCGACCTCGCAGTAATAAACATCGACGATCCATATGGTGAGCGACTAGTGGGAATGACCGAGCTACCCGTTTTAACTCTTTCACGGGAAAATACTAAGGCTGATTGGCATTACGTATCAATTTCACATGACTATGCGGGTGCCGCAGTATCGATAAGAGGCAGCGGCGGAATTCTTATTGAAGCAAAGACAGTTCTCCATGGTGGGTTCAATTACGACAATCTATTGATGGCTATTGCCATTGCTACGGAAAGTGGAATTGATCCAATCGATATCGCTGCAATTATGCCCAAACTAACTGGCGCCATCGGTCGTCTTGAGGCAATACGTCTTGGTCAAAATTTTACTGCACTGGTCGATTACGCTCACTCACCCGATGCTGTGGCCAGAGTTCTAGAAACTGCGCGTGAGATTACAACTGGAAATGTAATTGCGGTTTTGGGCTGTGGCGGAGATAGAGACGCAACTAAGAGAGCGTTTATGGGCGCCGCGCTACACGATGGCGCCGATATCGCAATGTACACGAGCGATAATCCGAGAAGTGAAAAACCTGAAGATATCCTGGTTCAAATGGTTCTAGATATTGATGTTCAACTACCGAGTGCAGTTATTAGTGATCGTGCTACTGCGATTAGAACCGCGGTAAATTACGCCCAAGCTGGCGATCTTGTCATTGTCCTAGGAAAGGGACATGAAAAGGGACAAGAGGTTGCCGGAACGATTCATGAATTTGATGATCGCATCGAGTTAGCTAAAGCGATTGAGGCGAAAGAATGATTACTTTAACGGCTGGAGAGATTGCATTACTTGTTGGGGGAGAGCTCCGTTGTGATCGCGATCTATTAGTTTATAAACCTCCCGTTTTCGATTCGCGTTTGGCCACGCCAGGTAGTTTCTTCTTAGCCCTTGAGGGCGACAATAGTGACGGTCATGAATTTGCTGCACAGGCATACCGTTCCGGCTCTGTTTTTTCACTAACCACACGAGTAATTGACGGACCTTGTATCGTCGTCGACGATGTTATCTCTGCCTTATCGATTGTGGCAGCGTTTGTTAGAACGAGATTAGAAAATTTAACGGTTATTGCGATTACCGGATCACAGGGTAAAACAAGTACTAAGGACTTATTGAGACATATGTTGGAGGCCGTCGGGCCAACTGTTGCACCCATGGGCTCATTCAACAATGACTTGGGGTTGCCAATTACGCTATTGGAATGTGATGAACGAACCCGTTTTTGTATTCTGGAAATGGGCGCACGACATAAGGGCGATATCACTCGGCTGTGCAATATCGCACGACCTAATATTGGCGTTGTCTTATGTGTGGGTACCGCGCACTTGGGCGAATTTGGTTCACAGGAAGCTATCGCAGAGACTAAGGGCGAGATGATTGCATCTCTTGGTGAAAAAGATATTGCGATTCTCGGCACGTATGATGAATTCACACCGGCCATGTCTAAACTTCATGCGGGCACAGTTATAACTTTTGGTGAAAAAAATAGCGTTGATGTTCGTGCCGCCGATGTTGAAATTAGAGAGGGCCGACCACATTTTGATTTAGTTACTAAAGCCGGTCGAGATGCAGTAGGAATGCGATTAGTCGGTGCGCACCAAGTATCAAATGCCCTTGCAGCAGCAGCAGTTGGGACGGCACTTTCGCTGCCGTTAGAACTGATCGCAAGTTCGTTGTCTACTGCTGAAATATCTAGCAAATGGCGTATGGAGTTAACCGAACTTGAGGATCTGCTCATCATTAATGATTCGTACAACGCCAATCCAGCATCAATGGCTGCCGCCCTTCGCAGTCTGGCCTTTTTTGCGCAAGAACGTGGGGGAGAGTCATGGGCCTTCTTAGGAAAAATGCATGAACTCGGCGAGTCAGGAGCCTCGGCTAGCGCAGATATTGGCACCCTTGCATCCGAGATAGGTATCGATCATGCAGTCATTGTTAACGCACCTGAATATGGATCTGGAGTCGGCCCCATGCAGTACCACCATGTAGGAACTATCGCCGAAGCCGCCGATTTTGTTAATCATATTGCTCCCGGAGATGTTGTTCTAGTGAAAGCCTCTCGGGCTGAGAGATTTGAAGTTTTAGCCGAAGAGATTCAAAAACGCTGGACTACTCGAGAGGGATCTGATCAATGAAAGAGATCCTCATTGCTGGAGCATTTGCCCTTCTAGTTTCACTCTTAGGAACCCGCGGACTTATAAAAATTCTGGCAAAAAAAGGCTATGGCCAAATAATTCGTGATGATGGACCAAGCAGTCACCATACAAAGCGGGGAACGCCGACCATGGGTGGCATCATTCTTATCGCAGCTGCGCTGATGGGATATTTATTGGCGCACTTGCTGATGCAAAAACCGTTTACGGTATCTGCAATTTTGGTTGTAGGTTTAGTAATCGCACTTGGTGCTCTCGGCTTTATTGATGACTGGCTAAAAGTTTCACGTCAAAAGTCTTTAGGGCTAACTGGCAAGCAGAAACTCTTTGGTCAAGCCACTGTGGCTGCGATCTTTGCTCTACTTGGAGTTAGATTTGCTGATTCCTTATCCTTAACGCCCATTTCCTATTATTTATCGGGTGTTCGCGATACCGCGTTATACCTTGGTCCGATAGTTACCATTATTTGGGTAGCTTTTATGGTGCTCTCTGCCAGCAACGGCGTAAATCTGACCGATGGTTTAGATGGCCTTGCAACAGGTGCATCTGTAATGACTTTTCTAGCTTTTGTTTTGATAGGTGTGTGGGAGTTCGGTCAAGGTTGCGCAGTAACTCCAGGAATTGGATGTTATCAAGTGCGAGACCCACTGGACTTGGCGGTATTAGCCGCAGCATTTGCCGGTTCGTGTACAGGTTTTCTCTGGTGGAATGCGTCACCAGCAAAAATATTTATGGGCGATACCGGATCGCTAGCTTTAGGTGGCGCACTTGCTGGATTAGCTGCAACGCTTCGTGTGCAGCTATTACTGATTCCCCTTGGTGGGCTTTTCGTCATTATTACAATGTCCGTAGTAATTCAAACTTTGTATTTCAAAATCAGTGGCGGTAAAAGGGTCTTTAAAATGGCGCCATTGCAGCATCACTTTGAACTTTTGGGCTGGGGCGAAGTCATTATCGTTATTAGATTTTGGATCATTGCTGGGCTATCGGTTGCCCTTGGTCTGGGTCTCTTCTATACACAATGGATTGTTAAGTAGTTAGAAATGTCATTTGATTTTCACGCACAACCAGTTCTTGTACTCGGTGCAGGCGTAACCGGTAACTCGGTAGCTAAGGCGCTCAATGCGCGCGGTGCAATTATTAGCATGGTCGATGACAATCCGAGAGCGACGAGCGATTTTAGAGTTCTGACTCCAGATGCCGTTCAAATGAGTGATTTTGCCGCAGTTGTCGTTTCTCCTGGCTGGAATGAGAGCCATCGACTTTTGCGTGCAGCAGTTACAGCTGGAATTGAAATCCTTAATGAAGTAGATATTGCTTGGAGTATTGCTCAAGAAATCTCTCCTGGTCAAAAGTGGTTGGCGCTAACCGGTACTAATGGAAAGACAACGACCGTTGAAATGACCGCGGCAATGTTACAACGCGCAGGTTATAAGGCTATTGCGTGTGGCAATGTGGGGGATACGGTAATTGATGCAGTTATCCATCCGGATGGCTTTGATTATTTAGTTCTTGAACTTTCATCATTTCAACTGCATTGGTTGAAAGATGCCTGCTTTAAAAGTGTTGCAATCTTAAACATTGCAGATGACCATTTGGATTGGCATGGAAGTTTCGAGGCATATTGCGCAGCGAAGTTTTCAATTTTAAACCGCGCCGAGGTAGCACTTCTAAATAGCGACGATGGCGAGATTGTTAAGCGTGCGAATAATTGGAAGGGTCGAAAAATCTTCTTTTCACTAGGCACCCCTTCACCAGGAGAGCTTGGAGTTGTGGAGGATCTCTTAGTTGATAGAGCCTTTGTCCCAGATACGCAAGAAGCGGCCATGATTGCTTCAATCAATGATATTCAACCGACTTTGCCCCACAGTGTTTCTAATGCTCTTGCCGCTGCTGGCTTGGCACTCACGGTAGGCGTCCCTTATAGCGATATTCAAAACGCCCTCATTGACTTTCATCCCGGTCGACACCGCATTGAAAAGATTTATGAAGCCGATGGGATTGCTTGGATAGATGACTCGAAAGCGACCAACCCTCACGCCGCAGCTGCATCGCTCATGTCGCACTTATCAGTCGTGTGGATTGCAGGCGGTTTAGCTAAAGGGGCCGATATGAACGCTTTAGTAGCGCGCACTAAAGCGCGAATTAAAGCGGCCATTTTGATTGGCAACGATCGAGACCTCATTGAAGCGGCCTTCTTGCGTCACTCACCTGCAACACCCGTCGTTAAAGTTGATGCCGATTACATCAAAGGTGGGGCATCGAATGCGCTCATGGAGGAAGTAGTCAAGGCTGCAGCTAGTTTTGCTGCTCCGGGGGATACCGTTTTGATGGCACCTGCTTGCGCATCGATGGATCAATTTATTTCATATGCCGACCGTGGTGATCGCTTTGCAAAAGCCGTTAAGAAATTGGTTGCTCATGAAAAGTGAAGCTCGCGCCAATTTTTTTACAAAGCCAGTCAATCTTTATTACATGCTATTAGTGAGCACGTTGAGTTTAAGCCTTCTAGGCGTCATTATGGTTTTTTCAGCCTCATCGATTCACTCGCTTGAATCTAAAGGCTCTGCCTATGCCATTGTGTTACGCCAGATAATTTTTTTGATGTTATCTATTCCCATGGCATGGGTGCTATCAAGGTTTTCTCTTGCGCGCTGGAAAGTGATTGCACAATTTAGCGTAATGCTTTCAATTGGCATGTTAGCCGTTGTTCAAGTTATTGGAAAAAGTGTTAATGGCAATCACAACTGGATTAGCCTTGGTTTCATCGATATTCAACCTAGCGAGGTTGCTAAATTTTTAATGATTTTGTGGGCCGGCTTTATTTTAGCTAAGCGCGAAGGAAGTTCGGCGGTCTCAGTCAATGTCATTACACAGATTGCGCCTGCATTTGCCGTATGCCTTTTCTTAGTTCTATACGGTCAGGATTTGGGAACTGCTTCGGTTTTCGCTTTTATTCTGGCCGGCCTCCTATGGGTCTCTGGGGTTCGTTTGGGAGTCTTTGCCTCGGTTATAGGAGTTGGCTTTGCCGGAATTGCAGCGCTCATAATCTCGGCTCCATATCGTTTACTTCGCTTTTCGGTCTTTCTCGATCCATTTGCTGCCGGTCAATATAAAAATGTTGGTTGGCAACCTGCACACAGCCTTCTAGGAATAGCTAGTGGTGGGCTTTTCGGCGTTGGTCTCGGCGCCAGTAGGCAAAAGTGGGGCAACTTAGCTGAAGCGCATACCGATTTTATTTTTTCGGTCATCGGCGAAGAGTTGGGTCTATTTGGAACACTCGCGACTTTGGCGCTTCTCTGCATTCTCTTATTTGCAATTTTTAAGATTGCTTTGCGCGCAAAAGATCCAATGGTTCGATATGTGAGCTCCGGTATCGGTTGTTGGATAGCAATTCAAACAATTCTAAATGTCGGCTCTGCTTTAAGCGTTCTACCCGTTGTCGGAGTTACATTGCCGCTTGTCTCTTATGGTGGTTCAGCTCTCGTAGCGACATATATGGGAATTGGTTTTGTGATTGGTGCTGCGCGTCGTGATCCAGAGATCTTTGCCGAGTTAAAGAAAAGTGAATTAAAATGGCTACGATAGTTTTAGCTGGTGGAGGAACGGCCGGACATGTCGAGCCAGCCCTAGCGGTAGCGCGCGCCTGGCGAGATGCTCACCCTGAAGACACCATTGTTTTTCTTGGCACTAAATCAGGTTTAGAAAATAAACTCGTTCCATCGGCGGGATTTACGCTTGCACATATTCCAAAAGTATCTATCTCTCGAACTCCGTCAGCAACGTGGCTACGCGTTCCAACTGATTTATTTCAAGCAGTATCGTCTGCACGAGTTGTTCTCAAAGATGCAGATTTACTGATTGGCTTCGGGGGCTATGTGAGTGCTCCGGCCTACCTCGCAGCGCGACTGACGGGAGTACCGATCCTCATTCATGAGGCGAATGCTAAGCCCGGGTGGGCTAATCGTTTGGGTGCGTTGATGACTCCTTATTTGGCAGTTGCCCATCTTGTCGATTCACGCGAATTCAGAGGTGCCCGGATCACTGGCCTGCCACTTCGATCAGATGTTGCACATGCCTTCGCGCAATCGGAGGGACGTTTTGAGGTGGCACGGCTTGAAGCTAAGCGGAGATTAGGTTTTGATGTAGGTGCGCCTTTAGTTTTTATTATGGGCGGATCTCAGGGCTCGGTAGCAATCAATAACGCCGTAGCGGGTGCAATCGAACCACTGTCAGAAAAGGGAGTTTCGATTCTGCACTCACTTGGACGGGGTAATGTGCTTCCGCACGCTACATCCTCCTACCGCCCCGTTGCCTACGTTGATGATATGGCAGATGCCTATTTAGCAAGTGATCTCATCATTGCTCGTAGTGGCGCAGTAACGTGCAGCGAATTTCGCGCCCTTGGGCGTTACGCTCTTTTCGTGCCTCTACCAATTGGAAATGGCGAGCAGTTCTTCAATGCTCGAAGCCTTCTTGCAGATGGACGCGCAGAGATAATTGAGCAGAGGGCTTTCAATGCTAAGTATTTAACTTTACACATTGACGCGCTTTTAAAGAGTTCTGCGAATGCACCCATGGACGGCTCCGACGTTGATCTCAATGCCGCCGCAAAGATTGTTGCCTATGGTGAATTTGCGATGTCAAATCGATGAGGCCAACTTTAAAATCCCTCGTTGGAAAGCGAGTGCACTTCATCGGCATTGGCGGAGCTGGGATGAGTGGCTTAGCTCGAATTGCACTCTCGAATTCGATAGAAGTCACTGGCTCAGATGCAAAAGACTCTTCGGTAGTAAATGCTTTAGTCGCACTTGGCGCGAGAATTGCAACTTCACATTCGGCCAGTAACGTAGATGGCGCAGACCTTGTTGTCTATTCAACGGCGATTTCCGCGAGCAATCCCGAGTTAGAGCGGGCGCGCGAACTCGGGATTAACGTTTTAACTCGGGCGGCAGCACTTTCGATTTTAATGTCAGAGTCAAAGAGCATTGCAGTTGCTGGAACGCACGGGAAAACTACAACGTCTTCGATGTTGGCAGTTGCCCTCCAGGCTTGTGGCGCCGATCCCTCTTTTGCTATCGGGGGGACCATTACAGCCTCGGGATCAAATGCCCATCACGGAACCGGTTCAATTTTTGTCGCAGAGGCCGACGAATCCGATGGATCTTTTATTGAATATCACCCATTCGCCGCTATTGTGACAAATATTGAACATGATCATGTTGACTACTTTCCAACCCCCGCGGCAGTTGAAGCGGCATTTCGCGCCTTTGCCGAGACTATTAATCTCGACGGATTTTTAACTTTTTGTGCCGATGATGCTGGGGCTAGCGATTTAGCCGCATCGATGGGTCAATTGAATTGCATTTCATATGGAATAAGCGAAGGCAGCGACTTAGTTATTGACTCGATTGAACTCTTAGCAATGGGCTCTCGCGCACGCGCGATTTGGCACGGCAAAAATATCGGCTTAATTGAGTTGCAAGTTCCTGGTCATCACAACTTGCTCAATGCCGCTGCCGTACTTGCAACTGGAATAGAACTTGGTTTTAGCGCGCCCGACCTTTTGCAAGGTTTGGCCACTTATCGCGGCACAGGCCGCCGATTTGAGTTAAAGGGGAGTGTGCATGGGATTCGAGTTATCGATGACTACGGACATCACCCAACTGAAATTGATGTCACACTGCGAGCCGCACGTAGATTTGCTGGGGATGGCCGCTTGATTGTAATTTTTCAACCCCATCGCTATTCGCGCACGGTAGCTTTCGCCAAAGGTTTTGCACAATCTCTCTCGTTAGCAGATCGCGTAATTGTGTTGGAAATTTATGCAGCAAGTGAAAAACCTATCCCAGGCGTTAGTTCGGGCTTGATTACTGATTTAATGGAGAAAGGTGAATACCGACCCAACTTCATCGAGGTCGCAGATAGCGTCATCGAGTCGGCAGAACCGGGCGATGTCATCATTACCTTAGGTGCTGGTGACGTGAGTTCTCTTGCTCCCATCATCGTCGATGGTCTAATTCGACGCTTTGAATAAATGAAAAAACGTCGACTTGTTGTTGCCCTCACTTTAATCGTATTTGCTTTAGCGGCCTATGCATTAGGTTGGTCCAATCTTTTGACGGTCAGCTCAGTTGAAATGAAGGGCACCGGTACATTCCTTTCAACGACGATTAAACCGGGAGAGAGATTAGCTCGGATAGAGCCACGGGCAGTAGCTAAAGAGTACGAAAAACTTGACTGGGTTCAACGTGCCGAAGTATCAAGAAATTGGATTAATGGAAAAATCACGATCACCATTACCGAGCGGTTGCCAATTGCAATATTTAACAACCGCGCAATCGATAAGGATGGCGTTAGTTTTGCGATTACAAACCAAAGTACAAAGGGCCTGCCTCGCATTCAAGCACCCTCGATTGATTCGGCTATAACTGCGGCGGCTTTCTTTTCGGCATTGCCTCAAGAGATTGCCAGTTCTGTCCAGTTAGTAAAAGTAGGAAACGGCGAGATGTACACCTTGCAGATGCAAGCAACTGGACATGTTATTGAAGTTGTTTGGGGAAGCAGCCAAGACAATGCTTTAAAATCCACGGTTTATAAGGCTTTAATAGCAAGAGCGGAAAATTCTAAAATCCATCAGTTAGATCTCTCAGCTCCTCACGCACCGATTGTAAAATAGATTTTTCGACACGAAAAAAATAATTTGGGTTGGTGTTTGCTTAAGGGGCGCTAGCACTTTACTTTCACCTTATTAAATAAGCTTGAATTATAAGGCTCAAGTTGAGGTTTATAGTTCGCAAGGAGGAGAAACGTGGCTTCACCGCAAAATTATTTGGCAGTCATCAAAGTTGTAGGTATTGGTGGCGGTGGAGTAAATGCTATTAATCGCATGATTGATGTTGGATTAAAGGGCGTCGAATTTATTGCAATCAATACCGATGCCCAACATTTATTAATGAGCGATGCCGATGTTAAATTAGATATCGGACGTAAGACAACGCGCGGTCTTGGTGCCGGCATGGATCCTGAAAAAGGACGAGCTGCAGCTCTCGATCACGTAGAAGATATTGAAGAGATTCTTCGCGGAGCCGACATGGTTTTCGTAACCGCTGGCGAAGGTGGCGGAACTGGAACAGGTGCTGCTCCGATTGTTGCAAAAATTGCTAAAGATCTCGGTGCGTTAACAATCGGTGTCGTAACTCGACCATTTTCTTTTGAAGCAAAACTACGTTCGACGCAAGCAGATGCGGGAATTGAAGCTTTGCGCAACGAAGTAGATACGTTAATTGTTATACCTAATGATCGGTTACTGGCAATTTCAGATCGAACAATTACTTTAGCTGATGCTTTTAAGAGCGCCGATCAAGTTTTACTTTCAGGTGTTCAGGGAATTACCGAAATTATTACTCAACCAGGTTTAATTAACCTCGACTTTGCCGATGTTCAAGCTGTTATGGCCGGCGCCGGATCTGCACTTATGGGCATTGGTTCTGCGCGCGGTGAAAACCGAGCTTTGCGTGCCGCTGAACTTGCAGTTTCTTCCCCGCTTCTTGAGGCCTCGATTGATGGCGCAATGGGAGTTCTACTTTCAATTTCCGGCGGATCTGATTTGGGACTCTTTGAAGTTAATGAGGCCTGCGAGTTAGTGCAATCGGCAGTTCATCCCAATGCGAAATTCATCTTTGGAACAACGATCGATGACGCTCTTGGTGATGAAGTTCGAATTACTGTCGTAGCTGCCGGATTTGAAGGGGGAGAGCCTAAGCGGGTTTCAACTCCAATCATTGATGCTTCAACGTTGGGCGGCCAAGCCGACCCCATCGCCTCAAATGATCCTTTGTCAGTGGCCCTTGAACTCGGTGATGATCCAACCCCGCGCAGGCGCGTTACTTTTGAAGAGCTCGTCTCTGAGGATGAGATCGACGTCCCTGACTTCATGAAGTAAGGGATTTTGCCAGCGATTTTTACGAATCGGCGTGGAGGCTTAAGCCTTGCGCCGTTTGAGTCTATGAATTTAGCGCTTCATGTTGGCGATGACCGCGATGTCGTCCTTGCTAATCGCGCCCTGCTCGTACCAATAACTGGGCCAGTGCAATTCATGAATCAAACTCATAGTGATTCATTAGAAATAGTCAGCTCTCCAATTGAGAACGATCCAACGTGCGACGCTCTCATCACGACAACTCCGGGTTTAGCTCTCGGAGTTTTAGTTGCCGATTGCATTCCATTGCTCTTGTCTTCATCAGGTGTAGTCGCAGCCGTACACGTTGGACGTGCCGGGTTAGTAAATGGAATTGCAATGAAAGTTATTCATCAGATGCGCCAATTAGGTGCGCTCGACATTCACGCGCAGCTTGGTCCATCTATATGTGGGCGGTGTTATGAAGTTCCAGAGGCGCTGGCAGATCAAGTCCTTGCATCTCATCCAGCCGCCTTTGCCCTTACTCGTGATGCCACTGCTGCATTGGATCTACCTAAAGCTCTAATCGCAGATTTAGTCGCTGAAGGTGTTACCTACGAGGCATCCACGATCTGCACTTTGGAAGATTCGGAGTATTTTTCCTACCGCCGCCACAACATAACGGGCCGCAGCGCTGGAGTCATCTGGCTATGAATCGTCACGAAATGATTGAAGCAAATTTGCGCGATGTACGCGAGCGAATTGCAATGGCGGCAACCAAGGCGAGAAGAGATTCCAACGAGATTCTTCTCATTGCAGTAACTAAGACATTTCCGATTAGCGATGTCGAAATTCTCAAAACTCTAGGAATCAACGACTTTGGCGAAAATCGCGATGGAGATGCGGCACCGAAAGCCGCGGCAGTGTCTGGCACGTGGCACTTTCAAGGCCAGATTCAAAGCAATAAGTTGAAATCGATATGTTCGTGGGCTCATGTAATTCACTCACTTGATGATGTGAGCCATTTTCACATTATTGAAAAGGTTGCAACGCATCCTCTCGAAATATTTTTACAAGTCAATCTCGATGGCACGGAGCATCGCGGGGGAGCTAGCATTGAAAACCTATATCCATTAGCCGATGCAATTGAGAATAGTCCGATTCATAAACTCGCAGGGCTAATGGCCGTTGCGCCACTGGCCAGCAACCCTGAGGAAGCCTTTTCGCAACTAGCGGTGGCGCAATCGGCTTTTCTCAAAAACTTCCCAGGGGCCCGAGCACTGTCGGCCGGGATGAGCGGAGATTTTGAAATTGCAATCGCATACGGTGCGACACATCTGCGTATTGGTAGCCAAATCCTCGGTTCTAGGTAGTCAGACAGGTACCGTTAACACATGGCTAATGCAATTAAGCGCGTCGCAAATTATTTAGGGTTGATGGATGACCCAGAGTTCGATACTCCTGTGAGTTCATCGGTACCGGCGGTTCCAATGTCCAATGATGTTCGCATTAAAGCGCGTCCAGCTCGCAATGTCTCGTCAGTAATAACATCGACAGTAGAAGTTGCGCCTCAACTGGATCTACCAGTCTTAGATCGCATCATTACTTTACATCCTCGTTTTTATAACGAGGCTCGTACGATTGGCGAGCACTTTCGCGAAGGTAATCCAGTCATCATCAATTTGACTGACATGGATGAGTCTGAACACAAGCGCCTTGTTGACTTTGCAAGTGGTCTAGCTTTCGGTCTACATGGAACAATTGAACGGGTTACTAAAAAGGTTTTCCTAATCTCTCCTGCAAATCTTCAAGTGAGTTCTGAAGACAAATCAGCTGCAGCGCAAGCAAGTTTCTTTAATCAGAGCTGATTAGTTTATGAGGATCGGTTCGTTACTCGCTGGCATTCTCCAACTCTTTCTTTTGGCGCTGCTTGGGCGCTTAATTCTTGACTACATTCGCATGTTTGCCCGAAATTGGAAGCCAAGCGGAATCTCGCTCTATTTTGTTGAAGCGGTTTATGCCATCACTGATCGACCAATGCGCTTTGTGGGACGGTTTATTCCGCCCCTTCGTTTAGGCGCAGTTAGTTTAGATATGAGTTTTATTGTACTTTTTTTCGGCGTGCAACTTCTGATGGGTTTTGTTAGAGGGCTTTAGTTAGCTCTACAGCTAAACCGATTTCACTGTCACTAAACTCCATCGCCTCGTTGCGAGCCATTGAGATTGCCAAAACTTCATCTTGAATATGAACTAAGTCGCTCTCGATAGCTTCGGTTATTTCAGCCGTTGCGTTCCATGAGATGTTAATTCGGTCAGAGATATCAAAACCATCACTCTTTCTGCGCTCTTGAATGAATCGAATAACCTCACGTGCATGGCCGGCCAAAATTAAGCTAGGCGTTAGCTCTAGATCGAGTGCGACACTTTCTCCGTCGTGGGATGCAACCATCCAACCGGTTTTTGGAACTTCAGTGACTACTAAGTCATCTAAGGTGATTTCCCACTCGCCAATGTTTGTGGCCCCAGAAACTCGAAGTGTCTTTACGAGGGAGGTGGCGTCGCTTGCAGCAATAGCTTTGGCGATCTCTTGGACCGCTCCACCAAATCGTGCACCTAGGGTTTTAAAGTTGGCCTTAATTGAAATGTCTACTAAATCGCCATCGGCGTTAGCAATATCTTCTAAAGTCATTACATTGAGCTCATCGGCAATCTGTTCGCGCATTTGAACTGGAAGCGATCCCCAACCACTTGCTGCAATAAGGGCGCGACCCAAAGGTTGGCGAATCTTAATTCCAGATTCTGCGCGGGATGCCCGCCCAAGTTCAACGATGCGGCGCGTTAATGCAACTTGCTGGCCAAGCTCGGCATTAACGGCCGTTGAGTCAACAACTGGGAAGTCAGTTAAGTGAACTGATAGCTGCGCACTCGGGTCCGTCGGACGAACAAGGAGTTGCCACACTTGTTCGGTGATAAATGGAACCATTGGTGCCAAAAGCTGAGTCAGCGTTACCAAACATTCATGTAGCGTTGCCATTGCGGCAACATCGCCATCCCAAAAACGTCGTCTCGAGCGTCGGACATACCAGTTAGATAGATCATCAATGAATCCGGCAAGTGCGCGGCCAGCAATTTGTGAGTCAAAGCCAGTCAATGCCTTATCAACTTCACTAATTAATAAGTTCAATTC
The DNA here is from genome assembly GCA_037139795.1 of Actinomycetes bacterium. Taxonomy (GTDB): domain Bacteria; phylum Actinomycetota; class Actinomycetes; order Nanopelagicales; family Nanopelagicaceae; genus Planktophila. The sequence goes on along the minus strand of JBAXFS010000001.1, from coordinate 53,613 downwards.
AGAGATTATCCATCGATCCATCAAAGGACGATCGGCTAGTAATGGGCTTTGACTCAATTCGAATTGTGAAGCTTTGGCGTAGAGCGCGTGGAACGAAACTGTGTTCCAATACGTTAATAAAGTCTTTCGTACAACTTCATTGATCGCTTCATGACCTACGCGACGGGCGGCCCAAGGAGAGCCCGCGGCCAGCATGTACCAACGCACTGCATCGGCGCCATGTTGTTCCATAAGCGCCATAGGTTCTAAAACATTTCCTACGTGCTTGCTCATCTTGCGACCATCTTTATCTAAAATATGGCCAAGACATAGAACTGTTTTATAGGAAGATTCATCAAAGACTAGAGTTCCAATTGTCATTAATGTATAGAACCATCCACGCGTTTGGTCGATGGCTTCGCAGATGAAATCGGCGGGATAGGACTCTTTGAACTTTTCAACCGAACCCTCAACGTGCGGATAACCCCACTGGGCAAAGGGCATAGCTCCAGAGTCATACCAACAGTCAATTACTTCAGGCACTCGCACCATAGTGGAGGAGCACTCTTGGCAAGGCAGAGTAATGTCGTCAACAAAGGGACGATGTGGATCGAGGTTGGATAGTTCTTGTCCAGCTAACGCTCCTAGCTCTTTGAGCGAATCGACGCAGACTTCGTGCTTATTTTCACAGCGCCAAATCGGTAGGGGAGTTCCCCAATAGCGATTGCGTGAAAGGGCCCAGTCGATATTGTTATTGAGCCAATCGCCATAGCGTCCATCTTTAATGGTCTCTGGGTGCCAATCGGTCGCCGCATTTTCGCGCAGCAGGGCATCCTTAATCGATGTTGTACGGATATACCAAGAAGGCTGCGCGTAATACATGAGTGCGGTGTGGCAGCGCCAGCAGTGTGGGTATGAGTGCTCATATTGTTGGTGCTTATAAAGTGCGCCACTTGCTTTTAACTCTTTGACTAGAACTTTGTCGGAATCTTTGAAGAACATGCCACCAACAACAGCGACCTCGGGGAGGAAAGTTCCATCGGGGGCGATTGGATTTACGACAGGTAGACCATAAGCCCGACATACTGCTAAGTCATCGGCGCCAAAGGCTGGAGATTGATGGACAAGTCCAGTTCCATCCTCAGTTGTCACGTAATCTGCAAGAACAACGTAGTGAGCATTGGGAATCTCAACGTAATCAAATGGACGCTTATATGTAGTGTGCTCTAAGTTTTTGCCAAGAATTTTCTTAAGAATTGTGCGCTCACCTTTTACGCTTTCAATGAGTGCTTCGGCAACGATTAAAACCTCGGTCTTTTCTTCAACCGTGACTTCTACAGCTACGTAGTCAACATCTGGATTAACCGCGATCGCCGTATTTGAAACTAGCGTCCAAGGCGTTGTAGTCCACACGAGAAGACTGGCGTTGAGTTCGGCGAGTTCTCCAGAAGTGACGGGGAAGCGAACATAGACAGATGGATCAGTTACCGTTTCATAACCCTGTGCTAACTCATGATCAGATAATCCCGTTCCACAACGCGGACAATATGGAGCTACGCGATGATCCTGAACGAGTAAGCCCTTTTTCCAAATCTCTTTCAAGGACCACCAAACACTTTCAACATACTCCGGTGACATGGTCCAATATGCCTCATCAAAATCCACCCAAAATCCCATGCGATGAGTCATATCGCTGAAAGCTCCTACGTGGCGTTGCACCGATTCACGGCATTTATCATTGAAAGCGGCCACACCAAATTTTTCGATATCGCCTTTGCCGGCAAAGCCCAACTCTTTTTCAACGGCAATCTCCACTGGAAGCCCATGGCAATCCCATCCAGCTTTACGGGTTACATGACGTCCCTTCATTGTTTGAAAGCGCGGAAACACATCTTTAAACACGCGAGCTTCAATATGGTGTGTTCCTGGCATTCCATTGGCAGTGGGTGGGCCTTCATAGAATGTCCAAGGCTCGGCCGCTGAACGGGCTTCGACAGACTTGTGGAAAATTTCGTTTGTTTCCCAGAAAGTTAAAATCTCATGTTCAACGGCAGGCAAATCAACGGCAGCTGAGATTGCACGAAATGACATTATAGAAAAACCTCCGAGATTGAGTGAACTCTGGAGGGACGAAAACTGCTGTCGCAGGATTCGCGGTACCACCCACCTTGCGTGAAATTCACGCCACTTAACTACCAACTAAGGCCGGTTCTAGATGAGTTTTCACTCACTTCTTCCGACGAACTCGTGAGGTGATAGCCCCGTCAACGCCCATCTTTAGTTAGTGCTCACAGTCTAGGCCATGGAAGTGATCAAAATTGTCCGTGGCGCAGTTGATATACATAGTGCATCGGCATAAGGTTCGCGTCATGCCCAAGAAGCCTGTTAAGAAAGCTCTTCCCAAAAAGGCTCCTGCAAAAAAGGCCTTAACCAAGAGCGCCAAAGCTCCAGTGGCTAAAAAAGCCGCCGTTAAAAAAGCCATCGCCAAGAAGCCCGCAGTTAAAAAGGCCGTTGCGAAAAAGAGTGCAGTAAAGAGTATTCCGGTGAAGAAGGCCGGTGCGAAAGCGACTGCTACAAAGACAACTCTGACTGTTGATGAAAAATCACAGACCGTGTCAGTCTCAACCGTAAGTGCGCCAGTTGTGGCTCCCGTTATTCAAGAGCGCCGACTTGTAATGCCACCCCCACCTCGTCCTACCAAGAGTGCAAAAAAAGTTGCACCGCTTAAACCAATAAAAAGTGCGCCAACTCCGATTGTTGTTAGTGAATCAGAGATTCCTTGGACAGCGGCAGAATTGAAAACGATTCGTACTGAAATCTCCAAAGAACTTGATCGATTGCGCCAAGAGTTGGCAATTGTTGAGAAGGAAATGGATTCGCTGATTCAAGAATCTGGCGAAGGCGCCGGCGATGACCAGGCCGATGCCGGTACTAAAACTTTCGAACGTGAGCATGAAATGTCACTCGTCATTAACGCCCGCGATATGGTTTTACAAACGGAGCGCGCTCTGGACCGAATTGATTCAAAGCGATACGGATATTGCGAAGAGTGTGGCAATGCAATTGGAAAGGCTCGCCTACAAGTATTTCCGCGTGCAACACTGTGCATGCTCTGCAAGCAAAAGGAAGAACGGCGCTAAAAGTGCAAAGGTGGCGAACACTTCTAAGTGTTGCCTGGTTCATCTGGATTCTCGATTTAGCTACGAAAGCCTGGGCGGTAAATCAGCTATCGAATCACGATCCAGTAAAGATCCTAGGTAGTTTTTTCCAGCTCACGCTTGTTCGCAACTCCGGAGCTGCATTTTCATTTGCCACCAGTGCCACCTTACTTTTCTCACTGTTTAGTTTTGCAGTAATGATTGGAATCCTTTACATCACCCCGCAAATTACATCCAAGGGCTGGACAGTCGTGCTTGGCCTCGTCATGGGCGGTATTTTGGGAAATCTCATGGATCGCATCTTTCGTGAACCTGGCTTTTTACGTGGACATGTCATCGATTGGATGCAACTGCCGCATTGGCCTATATTCAATGTAGCCGATTCGTCAATTGTTATTGCTGCTGCACTGTCAGTTGTCCTATCGGTACGTAATATTCCCCCCATTGCAAAAAAGGATTCAACATTATGAGTAACCGAGAGTTGCGAACACTTGCTGTACCTGAGGGAGTGGCAGGAGAGCGCATAGATAGCGCCCTTACTCGCGTTCTGGGCTTATCGCGCACGTCAGTTGTAAAGCTGCTCGATGATGGAGATATCACTACATCTGGTCGAGCAATGCTCAAATCTGAACGGGTTAGCGCTGGACAGATTATCGAAGTACTTCTCCCAGCTCCGATTAATACTGTTGCAATTCCATTGACACCTATTGAAGGTCTCGAAATAGTTTATGAAGATGATGACATCGTGGTAATAAATAAGCCTGTAGGTTGCGCGGCTCATCCAAGTCCTGGCTGGACTGGACCAACGGTTGTCGGTGCATTAAGTGCCGCTGGCTACATTATTTCTACAAGTGGCGCCGCCGAGCGTCAAGGAATTGTCCATCGATTAGATGTTGGAACTAGCGGCCTCATGATTGTTGCAAAGAGTGATCGGGCATTCACGGTTTTGAAAGATGCCTTTAGGACTCGCACCGTTGAAAAGATTTATCATGCATTAATCCAGGGCCATATGGATCCCACAACGGGAACGATCGATGCCCCAATTGATCGTCACCCTAAGGAAGATCATCGTTTTGCCGTTGTTGGAACGGGCAAGGAATCCATTACGCACTATGAGGTAATCGAGTTCTATAGAGCGGTCTCACTTGTGAAAGTTGAGTTAGAGACTGGACGCACCCACCAGATACGCGTGCATTTCTCGGCACTCAATCATCCGCTCGTGGGGGACACGACATATGGCGCAGATCCAGTTCTTGCCAAAAGCCTTGAAATGTCACGGCCTTGGTTACATGCAAAAGAGCTACGTTTTGCGCACCCTATTACTGGCGCCAAACTCAACTTCACCGCGCCATATCCAGGCGATCTCACACGCTCACTGGCGTTGCTATCTGATGCTGTCTTGCCGTAAGTATTAGCCTTAAGCACCTATGTCATCTGATAATTTCGTTCACCTTCACGTTCACACCGAGTACTCAATGCTCGACGGTGCCGCACGCGTAGGCGAGTTAATGGATGAAGCGGTTCGGCAGAAAATGCCAGCTATTGCGATGACCGATCATGGAAATGTTTTTGGCGCCTTTGATTTCTACAAGAGCGCCAAGAAAGCTGGAATTAAACCAATCATTGGCATCGAGGCATATGTAGCACCCGAATCACGGTTAGAAAAAAAGCGGGTCAAGTGGGCCGATGGTGGCGAGGATGATGTATCCGGTGGCGGCGCATATACGCACATGACGATTTTGGCCGAAAATAATGTTGGCCTAGGCAATCTCTTCCGGCTCTCATCTTTAGCATCCCTTGAAGGGTATTACTACAAACCGCGTATGGACCGAGAAATTCTGGCGCAGTATTCAACTGGGTTAATTGCTACAACTGGTTGCCCCGGCGGAGAAGTCCAAACTCGATTACGTATGGGCGCCTATAAAGAGGCGATTAAAGCGGCAAGTGATTTTCGCGATATTTTCGGTGCAGACAATTTTTACTTAGAGATTATGGATCATGGAATCGAGGTTGAAACTCGAGTTAAGGCCGGTCTTTTAAAGCTGGGTAAGGAACTCGGCTTACCTCTCCTTGCAACTAACGATCTTCACTACACATTGCAGTCGGATGCGCCTGCACATGAAGCGCTTCTCTGCGTCCAATCTGGATCTACTCTGGCAGATCCAAAGCGATTTAAATTCGACAATGATAGTTTTTACGTCAAAACAGCGGCCCAAATGCGTGAGCTCTTCAAAGAGGTTCCTGAAAGTTGTGACAACACATTACTTATTGCGCAGCGATGCAATGTGACCCTGCGCGAAGGCGAAAACCTTCTTCCGCAATTTAGCGTGCCCGCCGGCGAAACCGAAGATTCATGGCTTAAGAAAGAGGCAGAGCACGGTCTAATCACTCGCATGGGTGAGCGTGTAACGCCTGAGCACAAAGCCCGTCTGGCTTACGAACTCGGTGTTATGGAAGCAATGGGCTTTCCTGGTTACTTTTTAGTTGTCGCAGATTTAGTTGCCCACGCGAAAAAAGTTGGAATTCGCGTGGGCCCAGGACGAGGTTCGGCAGCTGGTTCACTGGTTGCATATGCCCTTGGCATAACCGGTCTTGATCCGCTCGAACACGGACTTTTATTTGAGCGATTCTTAAATCCTGAACGTATCTCTATGCCTGATATCGATTTGGACTTTGACGAGCGCAGACGCAGCGAAATGATTAGATATGCAACTACTAAATATGGCGAAGATCGCGTCGCTCAGATCATTACGTACGGAACAATTAAATCTAAACAGGCGATTAAGGATTCAACGCGTGTTCTTGGTTATCCATATGTGGTTGGGGAGAAGCTCACTAAAGCCCTGCCCCCATCAGTTATGGGTAAAGATATTTCTTTAGGCGGAGTTTTTAATCCTAAAGATGATAGATATGGCGAAGCTGGCGAATTCCGCTCGCTCTATGAATCCGATCCAGACTCTAAGCGTGTAGTCGACACCGCCCGTGGCCTTGAGGGTTTAAAACGTCAATGGGGCGTACATGCCGCCGGCGTAATTCTTTCGCGCGAACCATTACTGGACGTCATTCCAATTCATCGACGTGAAGCCGACGGCGCAATCATTACCCAGTTCGACATGGGTGCATGCGAAGCTATCGGTCTTCTCAAGATGGATTTTCTTGGACTTAGAAACCTTTCAGTTTTAGATGATGCACTTATTAATATCAAAGCAAACCAAGGTATCGATATCGTTCTAGAGGATCTAACCCTTGATGATAAGAAGACTTATGAGCTTCTTGCGCGCGGTGACACTCTGGGCGTCTTTCAACTAGATGGCGGCCCAATGCGGGCGTTACTACGATCTATGTCGCCCGATTCTTTTCAAGATATTTCAGCTGTTATCGCGCTCTATCGCCCTGGTCCAATGGGAGAAAATGCCCACAATAACTATGCCGATCGTAAGAATGGCCGTAAACCTGTTGAGCCAATTCACCCTGAGTTAGTGGACGCTTTAAAAGACATTCTCGGTGATACATATGGGTTAATCGTCTATCAGGAGCAGGTAATGGCGATTGCTCAAAAAGTCGCCGGTTTTTCTCTTGGTCGTGCGGATTTACTTCGCAAGGCGATGGGTAAAAAAGATAAGAATATTTTGGATAAAGAGTACGTGCCATTCGAAGCGGGCATGAAAGCCAATGGTTATTCAACCGCTGCGATAAAAAGATTGTGGGATGTTCTGATCCCGTTCTCCGACTATGCATTTAACCGTGCGCACTCAGCTGGTTACGGTGTCGTTTCTTACTGGACCGGATACTTAAAGGCTAATTATCCAACAGAGTACATGGCCGCACTTTTGACCAGCGTGCGCGATGATAAAGATAAATCGGCGCTTTACTTGAGTGAATGTCGCCGCATGGGAATTAAAGTTTTAGAGCCCGATATCAATGAATCCGATGCCGAATATACGCCACGTGGAGTTGATATTCGTTTTGGTTTAGCTGCCATTCGCAATGTTGGTGAGGGAGTCGTTGCATCGATTAAGAATGCACGCGAGACCAAAGGTCGATTTACATCATTTGGTGATTTTCTTGCCAAGGTAGATGCACAAGTGTGCAATAAGAAAACTATTGAATCTCTCATCAAAGCCGGTGCATTTGGTTCGATGGGTGTTACCCGTAAGGGATTGATGTCTATTTATTTAGAGGCAATTGATTCAGTGATTGAAACAAAGCGGGCAGATGCTATTGGGCAGTTTGATTTATTTGGCGGCGATTCAATAAGTCATGCCGAGACCCTTGATTTGGAGATTCCAAAGGGCGAATGGGATAAAACAATGTTGCTCAGCTACGAGCGTGAGATGCTCGGTCTCTATGTCTCTGATCATCCTCTGCTGGGAGTCGAACACGTGCTTCGGGCAAGTACGGATATGAGTATTAGCGAGTTAGTCGATGATGGTGCACAAAGTGAATCCATTGTAACTATTGGCGGATTGATTACGAGCGTTACCCGTAAAGTTTCACGCCAAGGGGCCTCATGGGCCGTCGTAACCGTTGAGGATCTAGAAGGTTCACTAGAAGTTCTCTTTTTTGCAAATACGTACAACCAATATTCAATGTCATTGACCGAGGACAGAATTGTGACGGTAAGGGGTCGAGTGGATCGGCGCGAAGATACGCTTCGCTTTACCGCCCTTGAAATGACAATGCCAGATATTTCAATGGGACCTGCTGGCCCTCTGGTCATCTCGCTTCCAATGTCACAGTGCACACCGCCCATTGTTGATCGCATCAAAGAAATCCTCCGCTCCCATCCAGGTAAACGCGAAGTTCATCTACAAATCAATGACAACGGTAGTAACACGCATATGAAAATCGATGCTCTGGTCACTGCCTCACCGAGTTTGAGCGCCGATTTGAAATCAATTTTGGGCCCCAACTGCTTGGTCTAAGCCTGGCGCACTAATTCCGCTCCGACGGCCAAGCTCGCACCGTTACAATTGCGCAATGATTCGCTTGGTAGATTTCCGCGGAAGAGCCTTGAATAAGGCTTCTTATAAAGCCGAACTCCCGCGAGCCCCACTTGATGTCGCAGAAGCAATGCTTTTGATTGAACCTATTTTGCTGCGAGTTAAACATGGAAGTGAAGAAGATTTAATTAAATTAGCGCAGGAGTTTGATGGCATAACTCCGCCAAGTATTCGTGTTCCTCAGGCGGCGTTGGACGACGCCCTTGCAGAACTTGACCCGCAGATTCGTGTCGCCCTTGAACTCTCTATTGAACGAGTGCGCAAAGTCCACAATGATCAAATCCGAAGCGAAAAGAGAACCCACGTTGTAGATGGCGGAACCGTCGCTGAAAAATGGATTCCCGTGGATCGAGTGGGGCTTTATGTTCCTGGGGGTAGAGCGGTTTATCCAAGCAGCGTAATGATGAATGTTGTTCCTGCTCAAATTGCCAAAGTTGCTTCCATCGCAGTTGCTTCACCACCCCAAAGTGAATTTGGCGGACTTCCGCATCCAACTATTTTGGCGACATGTGCACTACTTGGAATAACTGAGGTTTACGCAGTTGGGGGAGCACAAGCGATTGCACTCTTTGCTTATGGCATGGATGGTCTTTGCGAAAAATGTGATCTTGTAACTGGACCTGGAAATATTTACGTTGCTGCGGCTAAGCGCGCTTTACGTGGTGAGATCGGAATTGATTCAGAGGCTGGACCTACTGAAATTGCTATTTTGGCCGATAAGAGTGCAGTTCCAGCCGATGTCGCCGCCGATTTAATAAGCCAAGCAGAACATGATGTTATCGCCGCAGCAATACTCGTTACCGATAGTCCTGAGTTGGCAGATGCTGTAGTTCTGGAGTTAAAGGAGCGTGTCAGAAGCACTAAGCATTCGGATCGAATTCGAGAGGCGTTATCTGGCGTTCAGTCGGCAATTGCATTGGTGGATTCAATCAGTCAAGGCATCGATGTAGTTAATGCCTACGCCGCCGAGCACTTAGAGATTCAAACAGCCAATGCTCGAGATGATGCCGACAAGATTCGAAATGCAGGTGCAGTATTCATCGGACGATTCTCCCCAGTTTCCCTCGGTGATTACTCGGCCGGGTCTAACCATGTTCTACCAACTGGCGGTTGCGCATGCCATTCAAGCGGTCTATCGGTTCAAACTTTTCTTCGCGGAGTCCACTTCATTGAGTATGGACAACAGGCTTTTCTAGACATTCTTCCTACGGTTGTTACTTTGGCTACGGCTGAGGATTTACCGGCTCATGGGCAAGCGATGACAGCGCGTCTGGAGAATTTGTAATGAGTTGGCCAATGTGGTTACCACTTCGTGATGATTTGCAGCCTTTAACGCCATACGGTGCACCTCAGTTACCTGCCGAAGCATCAATGAATACAAACGAGAATCCATATCCGCCATCACCAAAATTTCAAGCTGCCATTAATCAAGCGATAGAGAGTGCGGCTTCAACGCTTAATCGCTATCCAGATCGCGATGCCGAAGCGCTTCGCACAGCTTTAGCAAGTTATGTTAATGAGAGTTGTTCTACTCAACTAAACATGAATAATATCTGGGCAGCAAATGGCAGCAATGAGATTATTCAGTCACTCTTTTTAGCATTTGGAAGTGGGATAGCACTCGGCTTTACTCCTTCCTATTCAATGCATCCACTGATTGCAAAAGTAACTGGCACTGAATGGATCAATGGGACAAGAAACCCAGACTTTTCATTCAACGTAGAGTTAGCAATTAGGCAGATAATTAAACACAGACCTACTTTGACATTTATTACAACGCCTAATAATCCAACAGGGGAATCAATCTCCATCGGTGAGATTGAAGCTTTGGCCGAAGTTGTCCGTAAGCACGGCGGTCTGTTGGTTGTGGACGAGGCCTATGCCGAATTTTCGACCGAGAAATCTGCAATTACCTTGCTTGAAAACAGGCCGCATGTAGTTGCAATTCGAACGATGAGTAAAGCCTTTGCATTTGCTGGTGCACGCGTTGGATACTTAGTTGCAGATACTGCAGTCGTTGATGCAATGAAGCTTGTGCGATTGCCGTATCACTTGAGTGCACTCACGCAGGCTGCCGCGATTATCGCCCTTGAATTCCGCGACGAACTTTTAGGAAATGTTGAACGTCTTGTTTCGGCCCGCGAAGGGCTCGTAGTTTCATTGCGATCCTTAGGGTTAACTACTGTGCCAAGTGCGGCTAATTTCATACTTTTCACGGGTTTTGACGCCAGTTCCGCCGAACTGTGGGCTCAATTGCTGGAAAAAGGTGTTCTCATTCGAGATGTGGGATTATCGTCTTATCTTCGCGTAAGTGTCGGCAATGAGGCCGAAAATACCGCCTTTATCAACGCCTTAACCGAACTACTGTAGAAAGAGAGATGCGGATGAGAACTGCACGAATCGAGAGAGCGACTAAAGAGTCGCATGTCCTAGTCGAACTTAATTTGGATGGTCAAGGCGTCATAGATGTCTCAACCGGTGTGCCCTTCTTCGATCACATGATGTCGCAACTTGGTAAACACTCCGGATTTGATTTAACTGTTAAGACAACGGGTGATATCGATGTCGATTCACATCACAGTGTTGAAGATACTTCATTGGCATTTGGTCAAGCACTGCGTCAAGCCCTTGGAGATAAAGTGGGAATTCGCCGATTTGGTGACTCCATGGTTCCGCTCGATGAAGTTTTGGTTCAGGCCGCAGTTGATTTGTCGGGACGTCCATACTTAGTTCATCGCCAACCAGAGATCGTAGAACTCATCGGAACTTTTGATACAACGTTAGGTAGACACATCTGGGAATCAATTGTGGCTGAGGCGCATATTGCCCTACACATTCGTGTACTCGAAGGACGTAATGCCCACCATGTATTTGAAGCTCAGTTCAAAGCGGTCGCGCGCGCACTTCGTGATGCCGTCTCACTTGATGGTCGAGTTGCAGGGATTCCTTCAACCAAGGGCTCTCTTTGATTGCAATTCTTGACTATGGATCGGGCAACTTACGTTCAGCAGAGCGCGCCTTTGCAACGAGTGGCCTAAGTGTAGTTGTTACATCAGATGCACGAACTGCCATTGAAGCAGATGGGTTAGTTGTTCCCGGTGTTGGGGCATTTGCTGCATGCATGCAGGGTCTGAACTCCATCGATGGCGCGCGAATAATTAGAGAACGCATTGCACGCGAACGACCAACTTTGGGGATATGTATTGGAATGCAAATTCTTTTTTCACTTGGTGTGGAACATTCAGAAGGGGTACCGCATCAAGGTGTTGGAATTTGGCCTGGGGTTATTAGCGAGATTGACGCCCCAATTTTGCCGCACATGGGTTGGAACAACGTTCAGGCCCCCAGCGAATCCACTCTGTTCGCCGGAATTGGTGATGAATCCTTTTACTTTGTGCACTCTTATGCGGCAAAAGAGCCGGTTGGCATCGTGCAAACTTGGACCACATATGGAGAAAGATTTCTCGCAGGGGTTGAAGATGGCTACATGAGTGCCACGCAGTTTCACCCGGAAAAATCAGGCGGAGCCGGCCTTGCACTCATTAAAAATTGGACGCGATCACTATGAAAGCCTTAGAACTTCTACCGGCAATCGACGTTAAAGACGGGCGTGCAGTTCGCTTAGTTCAAGGCGAGCTTTCTCAAGAGAGTATTTACGGGGCACCGCTTGAAGTAGCCCTTGAGTTTCAAAACGCTGGAGCGCAATGGATTCACTTAGTCGATTTAGATGCAGCTTTCGGGCGCGGTGATAATTCGGCGCTGCTAGCTGAAATTGTGGGAGCGCTGGATATCAACGTCGAGTTATCAGGTGGAATACGCGATGATGAATCACTTACTCGCGCCATCGCAACTGGCTGTAAACGAATCAACTTAGGGACCGCAGCATTAGAAAATCCCGAATGGACTGCGCAAGTTATTTCTAAGTACGGAGATTTAATCGCAGTTGGTTTAGATGTTCGAGGGCACATATTGGCCGCGCGTGGTTGGACGAGTGAAGGAGGAGATCTTTTCGAAACAATCCAACGCTTAGATCGAGATGGGTGTGCACGCTACGTTGTAACCGACGTTACGAAAGATGGCACTTTAACTGGCCCAAATATCGAATTACTGAAATCTGTCTGTGCTGTAACAAGCAAACCCGTCATTGCTAGTGGTGGAATCTCTAACTTAGAAGATATTGCAAATCTGGCCGCCCTTACCTCCATCGGTATTGAAGGCGCCATTATTGGTAAGGCGATTTACTCCGGAGCATTCACTGTACAAGAGGCGCTGAAATTGGTTAGCCAATGAGTTTATCGGTCCGAATAATTCCCTGCCTTGACGTAACCGACGGTCGCGTTGTTAAGGGCGTGAATTTTACTAATTTAATTGATGCCGGCGATCCAGTAGAGATGGCCGCTCTTTATGGCATTGAAGGCGCTGACGAACTAACTTTTCTTGATATTTCAGCAAGCAGTTCCGGGCGCGAGACTACTTTAGACATTGTTCGACGCACCGCAGAGGAGGTTTTTATTCCGTTGACTGTTGGAGGCGGAATTCGTTCGGTGCAAGATGTCGATCGTTTATTGCGTGCAGGTGCCGATAAGGTTTCAATTAATACTTCTGCAATCGCTAGACCCGAACTCATCGCTGAAATTGCCGATCGATTTGGTTCACAGGTTTTGGTTCTCTCGGTAGATGCCCGCAGGGCTCGCACCGAATCGGGTTTTGAAGTGACAACGCATGGGGGCCGAGAGGGCACATCTATTGATGCTCTAGCGTGGGTTGAAAAAGCTTGCGCACTCGGCGTTGGCGAAATTCTTCTAAACTCTATGGATGCCGATGGCACGCGCGCCGGTTATGACATAGGGATGATTAGCGCGGTCCGTGCCGTAACGAGGGTCCCACTTATCGCTAGTGGTGGGGCAGGCACCCTCGAAGATTTTGCCGCCGCCCTTGATGCCGGTGCAAATGCCCTTCTTGCGGCGAGTGTTTTTCACTTTGGAATCCATCGTATTAAGGATGTAAAGCGATATTTAGACTCGCACAACTATCCCGTGCGCACCGTTTCGATTAAGTAAGGCAGAATTACTCCATGAAGATTGTCGATGTTGGATCTGATTCGATATTCAAAGATTCTACAACTCTCATTCCAGCGATAGTTCAAGATTCGACAACTCACGAGGTTTTGATGTTGGCTTACATGAATCGTGCGGCTCTAACTCAAACTATGGAAACAGGCAGAGCCACATATTGGAGTCGAAGTCGAAATGAACTCTGGATTAAAGGTGCAACCTCGGGACATTTTCAAGATGTTCAATCGATATCGTTAGATTGTGACTCAGATACGATCCTTCTTCAAGTCATCCAAACTGGAGCCGCTTGCCATACAGGTGAGCGCACTTGTTTCCACAAGCCGATTGATTTATAAGGTTAATGAAACTCGCGACCGTATTGGTAAGTGCCTTGGTGATATTTGCCATAGTAATTCTTGCGGGCCGAAAATTTCGAATCTCCTCGCGTTACGAGCGCACCCCACGAGCTAGGAATTCTTGGCAAGACCTCGATGCCGGTATTGACCCTAGCGATCAGAGTTAGACTAGATTCATGAAGGCCTTCAACGAGCGAAATAGCAATCTGATTACTTTGGTGGGACGCTTAATTCTCGGCGGGATTCTAATTGCGGCTGGGGGATTAAAGGCATTTGTTCCAGCACAGGCAGCAAGTGCCGTATCGGCCTATAAAATTCTGCCAACTCAGATGGCACATATCCTCGGTTATGGCCTGCCTTGGTTAGAGATTGCAATCGGATTTCTACTTATTATCGGTCTATCGGTACGAATGTCTGCAGTTGTCGCTGGTGTAACCATGGTCGTATTCATCGCTGCCATAATCTCAGTGTGGGCTAGAGGCATTCTCATCGATTGCGGATGTTTCGGCGGCGGAGGAGCTATAGATCCTTCCAAAGCCGCGCAAGTACACAGAAACTATGCAATTGAAATTGCCCGAGATTTAGGTTTGGCAATTACTGCGCTCTACCTATACTTTTTCCCTTACGGATTATTGTCTATTGATAAAGCAGCCACCACAAATGAGGAGAACTAAATGTCAAAGCAAGCCAAGGCCACAAAAAGTGGCGATAACTTCACTCGTTGGCTAGTAATTGGAATGGTCGCTCTTGTCGTTGTCACTGGTGTCGTTTTTTCCGTAATGAGTTCATCTAACAAAGCTAACGCCTCTTTTGCCGCACTCAAAGATTATAAATTGGGGCAACAAGTTACCTCTACCGTAGATCCTACTCAGGGTTCAGGGTTAGTTCTAAATCCTGGAGGCCCAGTAAAAATCGATTTATGGGAAGACCCTCAGTGTCCTATTTGTAGGACTTTCGAAGAAGCAAACGGTGCTTACATCGATAGTTTGGTGCGTACTAAAAAAGCAACGGTCGTCTTTCATGTTCTCTCCTTCCTGGGAGATGAGTCAATTCGCACGGCAAATGCCGCCATGTGCGCTGCCGATGAAGGCCACTACTTAGATTTCCACAAAGCGATTTATCTAGTTCAGCCAGCATTAGAGAACTCGGGCTTTTACTCGAATGCTAATTTAATAAAGATTGGTAGTTATTTAGGACTCACTAGTAAGAAATTTACGGACTGTATAACAAATGGCTCAAACGTAAATCTGGCGAAGACGCAGGAAGATTCCATGGCAACTTATAAGGTAACGGGAACACCAACAATTTTTATTAACAATAAACTCTGGGTTCGCAAAGCAAATGGGTTTGATCCAACTGAGTTCCGTCTTGCCGTAGAGGCCGGATAAAACTTTGCTTCGCTCGATTCCTTCGCCAACGTTTTCGGTGTTGAAGGTCGGGCCACTCACTATTCACATGTACGCCCTATGCATCATCTCTGGAATTGCCGTTGCCATTTGGCTAGGCGATAAGCGCTTCAAGTCGGTAGCTGTTAACGGCAAGTCCGTGGTCTCTGAAGTTGCTATAACTGCAGTTCCATTCGGAATCATCGGTGGACGCATGTATCACGTCATCACTTCACCTGATGCTTATTTTGGCAGCGGTGGCCATCCGCTAGATGCATTGAAAATTTGGCAAGGTGGACTGGGAATTTGGGGTGCGATAGCACTCGGCACTTATGCTGCATATCTTCGTTACAGAACCCTTGCCAAGAAGATTGAACTTCCAGCATTTACTTATTTTATGGATGCACTGGCACCCGGGGTTCTCTTTGCTCAAGCGTTAGGGCGCTTTGGCAACTGGTTCAACATTGAACTCTTTGGTCGCCCGCTAACTGCACCGTGGGCGTTATCAATTCCACTGGCGAATCGACCTGCCGGCTACACGCAATTTACGACATTTCATCCGACTTTTTTGTATGAGGCAATCTGGACTGTGGCGCTAGCTATTTTATTAATTGCAATTGGAAAGAGATTTCAACCCGGACAGGCTTTCGCACTCTATATCGCGGGATACTGTCTCGGACGCATTGGAATCGAATCGATCAGAATCGATCAAGCACATCACCTCCTCGGTCTTCGGCTCAATGTATGGGTTGGCGCAATCGTTGGAGTGGGCGCACTCATAGCTTTTCTGAAATTCGGGAGTAACAACAAAGCCGATGGCTGATAGTCTCTATGCCATGACAATCGAAGATGTATATGCTCGCAATTTAGAACACCGAACACATCGTGCGGGTTGGTTACGCGCTGCCGTGTTAGGCGCAAATGATGGTTTAGTTTCAACGGCCTCATTAATGATTGGCGTAGTTGCTGCCGGAAAGAATGATTTCCTTGTAACTGCAGGTCTGGCGGGAATTACTGCGGGTGCAATGTCGATGGCAGTAGGTGAGTACGTTTCAGTGCGTTCACAAAATGATGTTGAAGAATCCGACCGACTTCTTGAGATCCAACATCTTGCATCAGATCCGGAAGGCGAACTCTTAGAGCTTCAAGAAATTTATATCAAACGCGGATTAACTCCAGAACTAGCCAAGACGGTTGCCGTTGAAATGCATAAAATCGATCCACTTGCTGCGCATTTGCGAGATGAACTGGGACAACATCCACACACTAAAGCCCGTCCAGTGCAAGCATCAATCGCATCTGCGACCGCCTTCACTGTTGGGGGCTTGGTTCCATTTGTGGGAGCTTTTGCACCAACGCTAGGAGCCAAAGCGTGGAGCATTGTTGGCTTCACTCTTATTGGTTTAGTTCTTACAGGTGTGATTAGCGCTCGAGCATCGGGTTCAAAGGTTTTAATTCCAACCATTAGAGTCATTCTTGGTGGGTGTTTGGGCATGGCTATCACGGCTGGAATCGGTCAGATTGCACATGTCGCCGGCATATAGGCGCTAGCCAAGTGAGTTTTTGTTGCTACTCTTTGCACCGCTAGTTAGTTCTTAACTGGCAAGGGCCAAGGTTGTCCCGCAAGCTTTCATAGACAATCGGAGCCCAACTTCAATGGCATTACCTTCCAACTATCCACCTGCACAGGGGCTCTATAACCCTGCTCAAGAACATGATGCATGTGGTGTTGCGATGGTTGCTACTCTCAATAAAGTTCCAACCCATGACATTGTAGAAAAAGCTCTCACTGCTTTGCGAAATCTTGAGCACCGCGGGGCATCGGGCGCCGAACCAGATAGTGGCGATGGCGCAGGAATTCTAATTCGCATCCCTGATCTTTTCTTTCAGGAAACCACAACCTTTGATTTACCAATTGCGGGCTCTTATGCCACCGGTATCGCCTTCATTGAAAAAGGTGCGAGCGTCGAAGCAGAGATTGCACGCATAGCCCAGGAAGAGGGGCTAAAAGTTTTGGGTTGGCGCGACTTGCCGATTAATTCAAACTCTCTAGGAAAAACCGCACTTTCAGTCATGCCAGATTTTCGACAAGTTTTTGTTAGTGGCCTTAAGAATGAAAACGGACTTGTCTTGGAGCGTATGGCTTTTTGTTTAAGAAAGCGCGCCGAACATGCACTTCCTCTTTATTTCCCATCACTTTCTGCCCAAACAATTGTTTACAAGGGAATGTTAACAACGGGGCAGTTAGAGGAGTTTTTCCCGGACTTAAGTGATGAGCGTGTTGTTTCGCCATTGGCACTCGTGCACTCAAGATTTTCTACTAACACTTTTCCTTCGTGGCCCTTGGCTCACCCTTATCGCTTTATCGCCCACAATGGCGAGATCAATACTGTTAAGGGAAATAGAAATTGGATGCGCGCACGTGAGTCCCAATTATCGAGTGATTTAATCCCAGGGGATTTAAAACGCCTGTTTCCTATTGTGCAGATGTCAGGTAGTGACTCGGCATCATTTGATGAAGTCCTTGAACTCCTCTATTTAGGAGGACGCTCCCTCGCCCATTCAGTTCTCATGATGATTCCTGAAGCGTGGGAAAATCACACATCGATGTCGCAAGAGCGCCGCGATTTTTATACCTTTCATTCATCACTTATGGAGCCTTGGGACGGACCGGCCTGTGTGACATTTACCGACGGCCACCAAGTAGGTGCGGTTCTAGATAGAAATGGTCTTCGCCCTTCCCGCTATTGGGTTACAAAAGATGGTCTCGTTGTTTTGGCATCAGAAGTTGGAGTTTTGGATATTGCACCAGAAAATATTGCTCGAAAGGGTCGTTTGCAGCCGGGCAAAATGTTCTTGGTCGACATCGAAGCTGGGCGCATTATTGAAGACAGCGAAATTAAGGATTCACTAGCAAATGCTGCGCCATATGGCGATTGGTTACATGCCGGCATGGTCAAACTAAGCGATCTTCCTGCGCGTGAACACATTGTCTATCCGCACTCATCCGTTGTTCGCCGCCAACGTGCTTTCGGCTACACCGAAGAAGAGCTTCGAATTCTGATAACACCAATGGCTAAAAACGGAATGGAAGCCCTTGGCTCTATGGGCTCAGATACCCCGATAGCCGCACTTTCGAATAAGCCACGTCTTATCTTTGATTATTTTTCACAACTTTTCGCCCAAGTTACAAATCCGCCGTTAGATGCAATCCGCGAGGAACTTGTTACAAGTCTTGGAACTTCAATGGGTCCAGAACATAACTTGCTGGATTCCGGACCATTTTCATGTCGCCAAATCTCATTGGCATTTCCCGTCATTGACAATGACGAACTAGCAAAAATAATTCACGTTAACGCCGATGGCGATCATCCAGGGCTTAGCGCACACGTTGTACGAGGACTATTTTTTGTGGCCGATGAAGGCGATGCACTTCGTGAACGTTTAAATGAGATTAAGTTAGAAGTCTCAAAAGCTATCAACGATGGCGCTCGAATCATTGTTCTATCCGATCGCGATGCCGATACTGAAGAGGCAGCGATTCCATCCTTACTTTTGACCTCTGCAGTGCATCACCATTTAATTCGCGAAAAGACGCGCACCAAAGTTGGTTTAGTAGTTGAAGCTGGCGATGTGCGTGAAGTTCACCATGTTGCACTCCTCATCGGCTTTGGAGCTGCGGCAGTCAACCCATATCTTGCGATGGAGAGTGCTGAAGACTTAGTTCTACAGGGCGTTATCACAGGTATTACACCTGAGAAAGCAGTTCGAAACTTAATTAAATCCCTTGGCAAAGGCGTTTTGAAAGTTATGTCCAAGATGGGAATTAGCACTATCGCCTCCTATACAGGGGCTCAAGTCTTTGAAGCCATTGGTTTGAGTGCCGAAGTAATCGATGAGTTCTTTACTGGAACAACATCCAGGCTTGGTGGAGTCTCCCTTGATGTAATTGCCCAGGAAGCAATCGCGCGTCACCACATTGCATACCCGCCTGGGGGAGAAGTACCAGGAACTAAGCGCTTACCTATCGGCGGGGAATATCAATGGCGCCGCGAAGGCGAGCCTCACTTATTCGATCCAGAGACCGTGTTTGCACTACAACATTCAACCCGAACCAAGAGATATGACATTTTCAAACGTTACACGAATCGAGTAAATGATCAGAGCACGCGTTTGATGACTCTGCGCGGCCTCTTTGAATTTAAAGAAAGAACTCCAATCTCGATAGATGAAGTTGAGTCGGCGCACGAAATAATAAAACGATTCTCAACTGGAGCAATGTCCTACGGTTCGGTCTCTCAAGAAGTGCATGAAACTTTAGCTATTGCCATGAACCGCTTAGGCGCAAAATCTAATACCGGCGAAGGTGGCGAAGATCCAACACGTTTTATACCTATGGAAAATGGAGATTCAAAGCGATCGGCGATTAAGCAAGTTGCCTCCGGTCGCTTTGGTGTCACAAGTGAGTACTTAGTAAACGCCGATGATATTCAAATTAAAGTCGCCCAAGGTGCTAAACCTGGAGAAGGCGGCCAATTACCGGGTAACAAGGTCTATCCATGGATTGCAAAAGTTCGTTACTCAACTCCAGGCGTTGGTCTAATCTCACCACCTCCACACCATGACATCTATTCCATTGAAGACTTAGCACAGTTGATTCACGACTTAAAGAATGCGAACAAGAACGCGCGAATCCATGTGAAACTTGTCGCTGAAGTTGGCGTCGGAACAGTTGCTGCCGGCGTAAGTAAAGCCCATGCCGATGTAGTTTTGATTTCGGGACACGATGGGGGAACCGGTGCGTCACCGCTCACGTCGTTAAAGCACGCCGGTGCACCGTGGGAGCTTGGCTTGGCTGAAACTCAGCAAACGTTGCTTCTTAATAATCTACGCGATCGAATTGTTGTACAAACCGATGGACAGTTAAAGACGGGTCGCGATGTGGTTATCGCCGCGCTTCTTGGCGCCGAAGAGTTCGGTTTTGCTACTGCGCCACTCGTTGTCTCTGGTTGCGTGATGATGCGCGTGTGTCATTTAGATACGTGCCCAGTAGGTGTGGCAACACAGAATCCAGAGCTACGCGCGCGCTTTAGCGGTAAACCTGAATTCGTCGAAACATTCTTTGAATATATTGCCGAAGAAGTTCGTGAAATTCTGGCAACTCTGGGCTTCAAAACATTGCTAGAGGCCATAGGTCATGTTGAATATCTGGAAACTAAGCGTGCAGTAGATCATTGGAAAGCCAGTGGATTAGATCTATCACCACTTCTTATGCAGCCTGAAACCACTAGCGCTTTGCACAATACGACTAAGCAAGACCATGGTCTGGATGCCGCCCTTGATAACGAACTCGTTCGTCTGTCTCAACCGGCTTTGACGAATAAAGAGTTAGTCCGAATCGATTTACCAGTTCGAAATGTTAACCGCACCGTTGGAACAATGTTGGGAGCTGAAATCACACGCGCTTTCGGTGGTACCGGACTTGCAGATGGGACTATCGATATTACTTTGCGTGGATCGGCAGGTCAGTCACTAGGCGCATTTATTCCTGCAGGTTTAACAATTCGACTATTCGGCGATTCAAATGACTATGTTGGCAAGGGAATCTCTGGTGGACGTGTAATTCTGCGACCAGATGCCGCATCTACTTTTAACTCTGATGAGAACGTAATCGCCGGCAATGTAATCGGTTACGGCGCGACATCAGGTGAAATTATGATTCGCGGAATTGTCGGTGAGCGTTTTTGCGTACGCAACTCTGGTGCAACTGCCATTGTCGAAGGTATTGGCGATCACGGCTGCGAATATATGACGGGCGGAACTGTTGTCGTACTGGGTCAGACCGGTCGAAACTTTGCCGCTGGAATGTCAGGTGGGCGAGCCTTTGTCTTAGATCTCGATCCCGCCAAAGTTAACGGCGATATGGTCGATATTCTCGCCGTACCCACAGATCAACTTGGTGTTTTAAAAACTATCATCTCTGATTTCGCGACTAACACCGATTCACAAATTGCCAAAGAGTTACTGGTCGATTGGGAAGTTGCCGTAACGCGAATTTCACTTGTTATGCCGCGCGATTATGCACGCGTTTTAGAGGCCATGGCTCGCGCAACTCGCGAAGGTCTTCCAGTAAACGCACTTGTAATGGAGGTAGCAGCTAGTGGCTGATCCAAAGGGCTTTATTACGACTCCGCGCGAAACTCCAGTTCGCCGACCGGTTGATGTACGCATTCAAGACTGGCGTGAAGTGTACGAACCACAAAGTTTTGAACATTTGCAAAAACAAGCTGGACGTTGCATGGACTGCGGCATTCCTTTCTGCCACTCTGGTTGCCCACTCGGTAATTTAATTCCAGAGTGGAACGATCTGATTTGGCGCGGAGACACTCACGAGGCAATCAATCGCCTTCATGCCACAAATAACTTTCCAGAGTTCACTGGCCGCCTTTGTCCTGCGCCATGTGAAACAGCATGCGTTGTTGGCATCAATCGCGATGCCGTAACAATTAAGCAGGTTGAGCTTCGAACAATCGAAGAGGCTTTTGCAATGGGCGATGTAAAGCCGCTCATACCTGATCGCTTAAGCGGTAAAACCGTTGCAGTCATTGGCTCTGGACCTGCAGGTCTTGCCGCCGCGCAACAGTTAACACGTGCCGGGCATACAGTTGCCGTTTATGAGCGTGCCGACAAAATCGGCGGATTGCTCCGGTATGGAATTCCAGAGTTTAAAATGGAAAAACATATCCTTGATCGCAGACTTGAGCAGATGGAAAAAGAGGGAACTCGTTTTCGCCCCAACGTCGATGTAGGTGGAGAGTTAACCGGATCTGCCCTTCGCAAGAAATACGATGCAGTTGTTCTTGCAATCGGTGCAACTCAATGGCGTGACTTACCTATTCCTGGTCGAGATTTGGTTGGCGTCTATCAAGCAATGGAGTTCTTGCCGTGGGGCAATCAGCAGGCACTGGGTGAAGTGCAAACCCCACCAATTAATGTGGCTGGCAAGCACGTCGTGATTTTGGGTGGCGGCGATACTGGTGCAGATTGTCTTGGCACTTCTACCCGCCAAGGAGCGGCAAGTGTTACGCAGTTAGAGATCATGCCAAGGCCGAGTGAAGAACGACCAGCATCGCAACCTTGGCCCACGTATCCGATGATTTATCGAGTGTCGAGCGCTCACGAAGAAAAAGATAATCGCATCTTTTCTGTCAGTACCGAAGAGTTTTTAAGCGATGGCAATGGAAATCTCCGTGCAATTAAAATCGTTGAAACAACGTTGGTTAACGGGAAGTTTGAACCCGTTGCTGGAAGTGAGAAAGAGATTAAAGCGGATTTCGTCTTTCTCGCCATGGGTTTCACGGGCCCCGAGCAGTCTCCATTATTAACTCAGCTAGAGGTAGCCATAGATGATCGCGGAAATATAGTCCGCGACGCTAACTTTGCTGCAAATGAAGATGGAGTATTTGTTGCAGGTGATGCCGGTCGCGGTCAGTCACTTATTGTTTGGGCAATTGCTGAAGGTCGAAGTGTTGCTTCGGCAGTAGATAGATATCTCACTGGAGATACACAGTTACCAAGTCCAATTGAACCGACTACTCGTCAATTAATGGTTTAAGGTTGCCTTATGCGTAGAGCAAAAATTGTGTGCACGATGGGTCCAGCAGTGGAGTCTGCTGAAAAAGTAAAGGCGCTCATTGATGCTGGAATGAACATGGCGAGATTAAACCTTTCGCACGGCTCATACGTTGAACACCAGGGTCGCCTTGATCTAGTACGCGCAGCAGCAAAAGCGGCTGGACGTCCCGTCGCTATCCTTGTCGATTTACAAGGTCCTAAGATTCGCCTGGCAAGATTTATTGCAGGTCCACATGAATTAGCACGTGGAGATATCTTTACAATCACCACCGATGACGTAGAGGGTACAAAGGATCGAGTCGGAACAACATATAAAGGTCTACCCGGAGATTGCAGAGCTGGGGATCATATTCTGATCGATGATGGAAAAGTCACCGTCGAAGTTATTGAAGTAAAAGGTAATGACGTAATAACTAAGGTCACTGAACCTGGCACGGTAAGCAATAACAAGGGAATTAATCTGCCAGGTGTTGCAGTTTCAGTTCCAGCTATGTCCGAAAAAGATATTGAGGATTTGCGTTGGGGCCTGCACGCGGGAGCCGATTTCATCGCACTCTCTTTTGTTCGAGATGCCGCGGATATCAAGGATGTTCATAAAATTATGGATGAAGAGGGTATTCGCATTCCGGTGATTGCCAAGATTGAAAAGCCACAAGCTGTTACAAATATCGCCGAGATCGTGGACGCCTTTGATGGCATCATGGTTGCGCGCGGTGATTTAGGTGTGGAACTTCCAATTGAAGACGTACCTCTCGTGCAAAAGCTCTGCGTGGAGCTTGCTCGCGACATGGCAAAGCCCGTCATTGTTGCAACTCAGATGCTTGATTCGATGATTACTAATTCGCGCCCCACGCGCGCAGAGGCAACGGATTGCGCCAATGCTGTATTAGATGGTGCAGATGCGTTGATGCTCTCGGGTGAAACCAGCGTGGGGGAGTTTCCTATTGAGGCCGTTGAAACAATGGCACGCATAATTCAAAAGACCGAAGAGGGCGGCCTTGATCGAATCCGCCCAATAAAAACTCCACCGCGCACAAAGGGTGGCGCAATTACTAAAGCGGCGACTGAAGTTGGCGCAATCGTTGGAGCGAAATATTTAGTGGCATTTACGCAAAGCGGTGACTCTGCCCGACGCATGTCGCGATTGCGATCACCCATTCCAATTCTGGCAATGACTCCTGAAGTTGGCACGTATAACCGCCTTGCTCTTTCATGGGGAGTTGAATCAATGTTGACGCCTGTAGTGGGCGCTACCGATGAGATGGTAAAAATCGTCGATTCCGTACTTATTGACTCCGGACGCGCCTCAGTTGGCGATGACGTGATGATTGTTGCCGGATCTCCTCCAGGAATTCCAGGCTCTACGAATGCAATGCGCGTTCACCGAGTGGGCGATGCCGTTGGTGGCGCAGCTCCCGCCTACCGCTAAGATTTGCCAGTAAAGCCTCGGTACTCCAACGGTAGAGAGGGCAGTCTCAAACACTGCACAGTGTCGGTTCGAATCCGACTCGGGGCACGCTAAGAATTTTTATTTCCATCCTGGAAGGATGAATCGCAGTGATCCGTATTCTCGTTGCCGAAGATGAGGCGCTGATTCGCATGGACCTCGTCGAAATGCTACAGGGCGCAGGATACGAAGTTGTAGCCGAGGCAACCAACGGTCAAGAGGCCATCGATCTAGCTAATCTACACAAACCGGATATTGCAATTCTGGATGTAAAGATGCCGGTCATGGATGGAATTTCGGCGGCCGAGAAAATAATTAACATATCTCCAGTTTTGATGCTCACGGCTTTCTCTCAAAAAGAGTTGATCGACCGGGCTCGCGATGCAGGAGTGATGGCCTACGTTGTTAAGCCATTTACAATTGGGGATTTAATTCCGGCTATCGAGATTGCAATTAGCAGGCACTTGCAGATGCGTTCACTTTCCGAAGAGGTCGCCGATTTACATGAGCGCCTTGAGACCCGGAAATTGATCGATCGCGCTAAGGGAATATTAATGAAGGCGCTCAACTTGTCCGAGCCTGATGCTTTTTCATGGATTCAAAGGGCGGCGATGGATCGGCGCATGAGCATGAAGGCCGTGGCCCAAGCCGTCATAAGCCCGGATGCCGTCCCGCTGGACTAGGGCTAACTCTTTTCTGAAAGTACCCCACATTTATAACGAAATTGAAACATTCCAAGCGTGCATTTGCCTTGTTTACTCCACTTCTTGCCGATACTCTTTCGGTCTCCCTGTCCCGGGAAGAAAAGATTACGAGAGGTCAACATGAATAAGAACACAACTCGCGTTCTTGGCGTTGCCGCTGCAGCATTCCTTGCACTAGGAACGCTTACAGCGACTTCAGCACAGGCCGCAGCAAAGTCAGTCACAATCGCATTCCAGGGTCCACTCACCGGCGAAGCTGCACAGGCCGGCCAAGATGAGCTTGCTGGTTTTAAGTATGCACTCGCAATGTACAACGCATCAAAGCCTGCAGTAACTGTTAAGTACATTCAGGTTGATGATGAGGGTTCTGGCTCAAAGGCAGCAGTTGTTGCTCCGGGCGTTGCTAAGAATAAGGCAGTAATAGGTCTTATCGGATCTGCTTATTCAGGTGCTTCAGCGAACTCATTCCCGTTCTATATCGCTACTGGATTAACTATGGTTTCTCCATCCGCATCACGCGTAACTTTAACTACACCACAGGCACCTGATTTTGGTGGACCAGTGTTCCACCGTGTTGTTGGTAACGACAGCGTCCAAGGTCCAGCTCTAGCTCGTTATGCAGTCAAGGGTGTTACATCACCTGCTGTCTACTTAGTAGATGACCAATCACCATACGGTGCAGGTCTTGCGCAGTACACAGCTACAGGTCTAACAAAGATCAAAGTAACAACAGTTGGAACAGATCACATCCTTCCAACTCCTGGAACTGACTGGTCACCAACTACAGCGAAGGTTCTTGCTTCAAAGGCTAACGTTGTTATTTACGCAGGTTACGATATTGATGCAGGAGCATTTGTTAAGTCACTTCGCGATGGCGGATACACAGGTATCTTCGCATCAGGCGATGGATCAGCGACTACTTCATTCGCAAAGGCTGCTGGAAATGCTGCTGCAAAGGATGCACGTTTAACTGAAGGTGATACACCTTTCTCTAGCGTCGCAACTGCAGCGCAAAAGAAAGCTTTCACTGCGGCAAGCGGAGTACAAGTTGCTGGTGGTTATGTAACTAACACAATCAACGCAACTAACGTTCTACTTACTTGCATCAAGCAGGGCAAGCTAACACGTGCAGCAATCGCAACTTGCGTTAGCACAGGCAAGTTCCCTAACTTCACTGGTGGAACTTTCTCCTTCGAAGCATGGGGAGATATCAAGGGCGGAGCGCCAATTGGTGCTTTCAAGCTTGATGCCAATGGAAATATCGTTTACATCGGTCAGGCCTAATTTAGGCTGGTCTATGCCTTTGGGTTAGCCCAAAGAACTTAAGTTAAAGTGCTGAAATGCCTGCAGATTCATCTGCAGGCATTTCACACATTAAAAATTTGACAACATGTTTTTAGAGTTTTCAAGAACGAAGCAAACGAAATAAGGAGACAATGAATTTCTCAGTCTTGACCAGCCAATTTTGGTCACTGTGCCTGTCGGGCCTTAGTTTGGGTTTGATCTATGTCTTGATCTCCCTTGGTTACACGATGGTTTACGGCGTATTGCGACTTATTAACTTTGCTAACTCCGAGATTTTCATGGTCGGCACATTTGCTACCGTTTGGATTGAAACTGGCGTTACTGGCCATACGACAAATTCAAACCCATTACATGGTTTTTCTCTTGTTTGGACAATGACCTTTGCTTTAGTCGTAGCTATGTTGGCCTCTGGAATAACCGCTCTTGCCGTTGAATTCTTTGCTTACCGCCGCCTCCGCGCCAAAGGAACTAACCGCCTAGCTAGTTTAATTTCGGCAATCGGCATGTCTATAGTCCTCAGTGAGAGTGCACGTATTTTATCTCACTCGCGCCCGCAGGCAAGCCCACGCCTTATGGAAAAAATCTCACTTGGGCATTTAGCTGGTGCAAATTTTAGACTCGATACTGTTTTAGTTGTCGTCACAGCTCTTATTATGTTTGTCGTACTAGATCGCTTTGTCAATAAGAGTCGCCTCGGTAAAGCTATTCGCGCAGTATCAATGTCTGAAGAAAATGCCAAGTTAATGGGTATTAATATAAGCCGCGTAATTTCAGTTACTTTCCTTATCGGTGGACTTATGACCGGTGCCGCATCCTTCTTCTTCATGACTGTTTATGAGACCACCAAGTTCAATGTTGGATTCAATTTGGGTCTTGCGGCATTTACCGCTGCAGTGTTGGGTGGAATTGGAAATCTTCGCGGCGCCTTCTTTGGTGGTATTTCTTTAGGTCTGCTTGAAACTATGTCGGCGGCTGTGCTTGGAAGCCAATGGAAATCTGTGACCGTGTTCGTTGTCCTAGTACTTGTCCTATTAGTCCGTCCAAATGGAATATTTGGCGAAGCAATCCAGCAGACGAGGGTCTAATGATCAATATTCGCGATAAGGGTGCCGCTCTTTGGGAGGGTTGGAATCACACTCAGCGTACAGTTTTTGCCGTTGCACTCATTGGCTTTGTCGCTCTAATGCCCTTTGCTGGAAACTTCGCTTTCACCAGCGTCTTGGACACTCCAATTGCCTCCTATCAAGATGTCCTCGTCTATCCAATTGGAATGTTCGTATTGATGGGTCTCGGCCTCAATATCGTCGTTGGCAAAAGCGGACTTCTTGATTTAGGTTACGTGGCTTTCTTTGCAATTGGGGCTTACACGCAGGCGATTTTATCAACTCGCACGCACCTGAATGCTTGGGAAATTTTGCCAATAGGAATGGGTTTCGCGATGCTCTCGGGTGCTTTGCTTGGCCTCCCAACGCTTCGTCTTCGAGGTGATTACCTGGCCATCGTGACTCTGGGCTTTGGTGAAATCGTTCGCATCGTGACTTTGAATATTTCCATTACCGGTGGAACAAATGGAATTGCGCGCATCCCAAATCCTCCAGCGATTGCCGGACTTAAGTTCGACATTATGCACCCAGTAAATTATTTCTGGTTAGTCCTTACAATGATTCTGCTTGTAATTTGGATGATCCGTCGATTGTCGGTTCGTCGCCCCGGCCGAGCTTGGGAGGCGATTCGCCAAGATGAGGATGTAGCAATGTTGATGGGCGTTCCCACGCTGCGCTACAAAATTTGGTCCTTCAGCGTTGGTGCAGCCGTCGGTGGCGCAGCTGGAGTTATCTATGCGGCTAAGGTCATTGTTATCGCGCCTCAAATGTTTACTTTCAACATCTCAGTACTCATTCTCTCATGTATCGTCTTTGGTGGAATGGGCAATATGTGGGGCGTCATCTTTGGCGGAGTTATCTTGGCCTATATCCCTGAACGAATCCGTTTCATTACAAATGCCAGACAACTTGTCTTTGGAATAGTACTCGTCCTCATTATGAATATTCGCCCAGATGGACTTTTGCCGCGTAAGAAACGTGAAAAAGTTAAATCGAAGAGCGGAGTAAAAAATGTCTGAGCAATCGCTTGCGCAAACTAATTCCACCAGTAACGATAAAGTCCTGGAACTTGACAATGTAGTTATGCAGTTCGGTGGAGTTCGTGCACTGGACACTGTCAATTTGCATGTAAATAAAGGTGAAATCTGTGCTCTGATCGGCCCAAATGGAGCTGGAAAAACTACGGTTTTCAACGTAGTAACTGGCGTGTATCAAATCACCGAAGGTGAGATTAGATTTAACGGGCAAAACCTTGCGGGCAAAAAACGCAATAAAATCACTCAGCTAGGGATAGCAAGAACTTTTCAAAATGTCCGCCTCTTTGGTGATATGACTGCATTAGAGAATGTGATTACGGCAACAGATGTGCACAAACGCTCCGGATTTGTTGGTTCACTATTTGGAACGCCACGCTCTCGACGCGAAGAACGCGAAGGCATTGCTAAAGCTCATGAACTTCTCTCTTTTTTGGGTATCGATCATCGCTCCGATCAATTGGCACGCAACCTTCCTTATGGAGATCAGCGCCGCCTCGAGATAGCCCGTGCTTTGGGAACAGGCCCACAGCTGCTTCTACTTGATGAACCAGCTGCCGGTTTTAATCCAGCAGAAAAAGTTGCACTTGCAAATGACATTATCCGTATCCGCGATGCCGGATACACAGTCCTTTTGATTGAACACGATATGTCACTGATTATGGGTATTTCTGACCGCGTGGTCGTTCTCGACTTCGGAAAAAAGATTGCCGATGATTTGCCAAAAGTTGTACAAAATGATCCAAAAGTGATCGAGGCTTATTTAGGAGTGCCTACAGATGCGTCTTGAAATTAAGGAGCTTCATGTCTTTTACGGAAAAATTGAAGCAATAAAGGGAATTAGTGTCGTTGTAAATCAAGGCGAAATTGTCACTCTCATCGGGGCAAATGGTGCAGGCAAAACAACAACGTTGAAAACTATTTCCGGTCTGCGGCCTGTCTCATCAGGTTCAATAACATTCGATGGCCAGGAAATCTCTTCAATGTCACCCCACGAGCGCGTGGAACTTGGCATCTCGCAGGTGCCCGAAGGGCGCGGAATTTTCCCAGGTATGACCGTGTTAGAAAATCTTGAGATTGGAAAGTACTTCCGTAAGAATAGAAAAGCCGAGATGAATGAAGACCTCGATAAGATTTATCAACTTTTTCCACGCTTGAAAGAACGCACCTCTCAATCTGGCGGAACGCTTTCTGGGGGAGAGCAGCAGATGTTGGCAATTGGGCGCGCACTAATGGCACGTCCGAAAGTATTACTTCTTGATGAGCCATCCATGGGTCTTGCTCCGATGATGATTCAAAATATTTTCAATATCATTACAGAAATCAATACGAGTCTTGGGACGACTATTTTGCTCGTTGAGCAAAATGCCCAGCAGGCACTTCAACGCGCACACCGCGCATATATTTTGGAGACTGGAAACGTCGTTAAAGAGGCACCAGCCGCCGAACTTCTCAACGATCCTGCCGTACGTGAGGCCTATTTAGGAACTGGCGCGCACTCGTAATTTATTTGCGCTCGGCCAAAATCAAACAGGTTATGCGGGATGTGCACGTTCTCTCACCTTTGTCATTTGTAATGACAACGTCATAAGAGCATAAAGTTTTTCCAAGCGAGAGCGCAGTCGCTACCGCTGTAACGACTCCCTCAGTAGCTGATTTATGGTGCGTGGCGTTTATATCCACACCGACAATCATTCGTCCTGGACCTGCATGCAAGGCTGCTCCGACCGAACCAAGCGTCTCTGCAAGAACCACACTTGCTCCACCATGGAGTAGACCAAGGGGTTGTGTATTCCCCTCAACTGGCATCGTCGCAACTAATCGCTGGGGAGAGGCTTCGATAATTTCGATACCCATCTTTATCCCGAGTGCACCGCCGCCACGTTCCTGAATAATTTTAAGGAAATGATCATTGCTCATAAGACCAGAGTGTATCTGGCAAACTAGAATAGGCGCGTGAACAAACGCCTATTACTCATTGATGGGCACTCAATGGCTTATCGGGCATTTTTCGCCCTTCCAGCAGAAAACTTCACGACCGCAACTGGCCAGCATACAAATGCGATTTATGGCTTTGCCACGATGTTGCTCTCATTGTTGATTAGCGAAAAGCCAACACATGTTGCCGTTGCCTTTGATGTTTCGAGAAAAACCTTTAGATCAGAGATTTTCCCTGACTATAAAGCAACACGTGCTAAAACCCCCGATGAGTTCCGTTCTCAGATGTCCTACCTACACGAACTAGTCGCCGCCTTTGGAATTACGAGCTTTGCCGTAGATGGTTATGAGGCCGATGACGTATTAGCCACAATTGCTAAGGCAGCTGAGCGCGAGGGCGCCGAGGTTTTAATCTGTACGGGAGATCGCGATTCATTCCAGTTGATAAATGAAAAAACTACAATCCTTTATCCAAAGCGCGGAGTAAGTGAGTTGGCACGTATGACGCCGACGGCCGTCATCGAGAAATATGGAATGTCACCGGAACAGTATCCAGATTTTGCCGCTTTGCGCGGAGATCCAAGCGATAACTTGCCATCAGTACCTGGTGTAGGAGAGAAAACTGCAGCTAAGTGGATTGTTGAATATGGATCTCTTAAAGAGTTAATTGCTAACGTTGACAAACTCGCAGGCAAAGTGGGGCAATCGCTACGAGATTCAATCGACAGTGTAATTCTCAACAGTGAACTTACTGCCTTAGTTACCGATGTTCCCTTGGAGTTATCAATAGATAAGCTCGCTTGGCTCGGAGCCGATGAAACTAAAACGAATCCGCTCTTTGACATACTTGAGTTTAAAACGCTCAAAGATAGATTAAAACCAATTTTGATTAAAACTAATGCTCCGGCAAATGAGGAGCCTGAATTTACGCTCTTTGCCGATGTGGTGAGTGAAGGCGTTCTAACTTCCAAAGAGGCGGATGCAAAAATTGCTGCACACTCTGGTCCAATCGCCGTTGCATTCTCCTTAGTAGATGAAAAACTGCATCGTTATGCCGTCGCTCTTTCACCTGACGATGTCTTTTTAGTTCATTTATCGGCAATGGGAGATTGGGCTAAGGATCCAACTGTTAAGAAGTTGGCTCATGATGCTAAATCTCTTGCACGCAGCGTGCCATTTCTGGGCGTTGAGTTTGATACTTCACTCGCAGCATATTTAGTAAATCCTGGTGTGCGAGCCCAAAGCTTTAACGATATCCAAGAGCGCTGGGGGAATGGTTCTCCGATTAATTCGTCAACGCCAGAGCAAGAGCTTTTAACTTCTGCCAGAGCCCTATTTTCACTTCGCGATTCATTAACTCGAGAGTTAGAAGAGCGCGGTTTAACTGAGCTATTCCTAACGATGGAACTTCCAATTGCCGAACTATTGGCAACTATGGAAAGCATAGGTATCGCCGTTGATCGGCCAGAGTTAGAGCGCCTGCGTGCCTTCTTTGAAGGTGAAGTGGCACGTGAAACGAAGGCTGCCCATGAGTCTGCAGGCCATGAGTTCAATGTTGCATCGCCTAAACAGTTACAAGTTGTCCTCTTCGATGAGTTAAAACTTCCTAAGACGAAAAAGATTAAGACTGGCTATACAACCGATGCGGAAAGTCTGGATTGGTTGCACCAAAATAGTGGCCACCCACTCCTGACCCATCTGTTGAGAATTCGCGAAACTAAGAAGCTAGCAACGACGGTGGATGGTTTAATTACAGAGATTGCCCCCGATGGCCGCATCCATACCCACTTTGGACAGACCGTGACTTCAACGGGTCGACTCTCATCTATCGGACCGAACCTGCAAAATATTCCGGTTCGCACCGAAGAGGGTCGCACAATTAGAAATGCGTTCATCGCCGGCAAGGGCTACGTCGGTCTATTGACCGCTGATTACAGTCAGATTGAAATGCGAATCATGGCCCACCTTTCAAACGATGAAAAGCTTTTAGCCGCCTTTGAGTCCGGTGAGGATTTACATGCAACAATTGCTGCAGTTATTTTTGGTGTAAAAGCGCAGGATGTTGATCCAGAGATGCGCCGGCAAATTAAAGCAATGTCTTACGGCCTGGCATACGGATTATCTTCATATGGCCTATCGGCCCAACTTGGAATTAGTCCGGGAGAGGCACAGGGTTTAATGGATACATATTTCCAACGATTTGGTGGAATTCGCGACTACTTAAAAACCGTAGTTGAAGATGCGCGCAAAGTGGGTTACACCGAAACAATTATGGGTCGTCGTCGCTACCTTCCCGATTTGATGAGTGATAATCGTCAACGTCGCGAAGTGGCAGAACGAATGGCACTGAATGCTCCGATTCAAGGTTCGGCCGCTGACATTATTAAGTTAGCGATGCTTAAAGTTCAAGCTGCCATAAAGAAGGAAGATCGTAAATCACGATTGCTGTTGCAGATTCACGATGAGCTAATTATAGAAGTAGTCGCGGGTGAAGAAGATGTTATGAGCACGCTGGTTAAACGTGAAATGGGAGCGGCCTATCCGCTTAAAGCCCCACTCAATGTCAGTGCGGGTTTAGGCCTGACGTGGCACGAAGCTGCACATTGAGCAACTAAGTATTAATTGGTGAGTTTCCTTCTTTAGCACTTATATCTTCATCATCGGTTGGAATGCGATTTGCCTCCTTTAACCGCTCTCGCCCAATCGTTAAAACTAGATTTCCTAAACCGATTGAGACTGCAGTTAGCGCTAAACAGAAAGTTGGAGATATTTTTTCAGAGAGTATCCCACCCACAGCAGAACCAAGTGACATCACACTTCCTTCAACGGTCCAAAGCCAGGCCATATATGAAACTGCCGAACCTTTAGGTCTTACGGCCTCCATAACTTCCCAATAGAAAACTTGAATCGCGCCACCAACAAAGCCTAAAAACGCACCAGCTAAAGCCATGGACCAACCGGGATGTGTAAATGCCATTGGGATTGAGACTACAAACCACACTAGATACGTTTTTCTTAGGGCGGCAAGAGATGATGTGCGTCTAGAAATCAAGCCCGCAATTAAGCCACCAATGATGCTTGAAACGCCCATTGCCGCAAAGACCCAAGCCGTGCGGTGTGGCACCTTTTCTATTGTTGCAAATGCAGGCACAGCAACATCAAAGATTCCCCAACCAAAACCTATAAATGATCCCTCTAACATCATTAAGCGAAGTGCGGGACTACGCCACAGAGACTGTGCACCAACTTCTCTCTTCTCTGGCCTCCAATCTCTCGAAACCGGTGCGAAACCAAGTGCACCACCACCAGTAATCATGAGCAAAGCTGCCAACAGCAGCGCACTTCCAGGATGGCTCGACAAAGCTAGCGAAGTCGCAATAACGGGACCGATAACTCCTGCGGTATTCATTACCGAGGTATCGACGGCGTATGCAGTACGAAGAAAATCCCCAGTGACGATTGTTTTCCAAAGTGGTCGTATCGATAAATTAATCGGTGGTGCAGTCAGTCCCATAATAATTCCCATGATAAGAATAACCACTGACGAGTGTGAACTATTTACAATAATCATCATCGATGCATAGCCGGGAACGAGAATTCGAAGCGGCCATTTCTGCCCGTACTTATCAATGAGAGTTCCACGAAGACCAGCAGTAAACGAGCCCGCTAATGAGTTCGTTCCAATGACTAACCCTGCTAATGCGATTGAGCCAGTCTCTTGTTGAGCTTTAAAAAATAGGGCTAAGCCCACCATTCCATAGGCAACTCGGGCAGGAAAAGCCGCGAGCACCAGTACCCAAACGTTTGGGAGAGCGAAGAGGGCGCGATAGCGATTCATGATGGGTATAAGTCTATTCTTTGAGCGTAGAAATGCGCACGGATTTGCCCCAGAGTGCACTCAAACCGTACCCTTGCCCTCCAGCCGCAAACGCGGGTACTTCTACTCATCTATCCCTACGGAGCTCACTTGTCTACAACAACACCAGTAATTGCAGTAAATGACATCGGATCGGCCGCTGATTTTCTAGCCGCAATCGAAGGAACAATTAGAAATTTCAATGACGGAGATCTAGTCACAGGAACAATCGTCCAGGTCGGTCGCGAAGAGGTTCTCGTTGACATCGGATACAAGACTGAAGGCGTAATTCCTTCTCGCGAACTTTCAATTCGCCACGATGTAGACCCAAATGAGATTGTTAAAGTTGGCGAAAGCATTGAAGCTCTCGTTCTACAAAAAGAAGATAAAGAAGGTCGCCTCATTCTTTCCAAGAAGCGCGCACAGTACGAGCGCGCCTGGGGAGATATCGAAGGCAAGAAAGAGCGCGATGAAGTTGTCATCGGAACTGTTATTGAGGTTGTTAAGGGCGGACTCATCGTCGACATCGGTCTTCGTGGTTTCTTGCCAGCATCCCTTGTTGAAATGCGCCGCGTTCGCGACTTAACGCCATACATTGGCAAGCAAGTTGAAGCCCGCATTATCGAGCTCGATAAGAATCGCAACAACGTCGTTCTTTCACGTCGTGCCTTCCTTGAGCAGACACAATCAGAGTCACGCACAACATTCCTTAACCAGCTACAAAAGGGTCAAGTTCGCACAGGTGTTGTCTCATCTATCGTGAACTTCGGAGCTTTCGTAGATCTTGGTGGAGTTGACGGTCTCGTTCACGTCTCTGAACTTTCTTGGAAGCACATCGATCATCCAGGTGAAGTTGTTGAAGTTGGCGACGAGGTTACTGTTGAAGTTCTCGAAGTTGATTTCGAGCGCGAGCGTGTCTCACTCTCACTTAAGGCTACACAAGAAGATCCATGGCAGGCATTTGCCCGCACACACACAATCAATCAGGTTGTTCCAGGTGTTGTGACAAAGCTTGTTCCATTCGGTGCATTTATCCGCGTACACGAGGGCATTGAAGGCCTCGTTCACATCTCAGAGTTGGCCGAGCGCCACGTTGAGATTCCAGAGCAGGTTGTCGCAGTTGATGACGAGCTCTTCGTAAAGATTATCGATATCGATCTAGAGCGTCGTCGCATCTCACTTTCATTGAAGCAAGCAAATGAAGGACATGAGATTGAGATTGAAGCATTTGATCCAACTCAGTATGGAATGGCTGCGCGTTATGACGCAGAGGGAAACTTCATCTACCCAGAAGGTTTCGATTCAGAGACTCAAGAGTGGAAGCCAGGACATGAAGTTCAGCGCGAAGAGTGGGAGCGTCAATACACTCAAGCTCAAGAGCGCTTCATGGCACATAAAAAGCAGAAGGCCGAAGCAAAGGCCGCAGATGCTGCAGCAACTCCTGAAGATGGCGCAGTAGAGGCCGTCGCAGAGGCTGTAACAGCAGAATAAATACTTGAATGAAAGGCCCGGCGTAACTGCCGGGCCTTTTTTCATTTCAAAGGAGTCCATTGAAGACGTGAGCTGTTGTCTTTTAACCTCACTTACTTCTAATGCACTCTCTTTGAAACAATCAAGACAAGCTGGCGCTATCCTTTCTGCATGCGTGTTGTGGCTCTCACTGGAGGAATCGGTTGCGGTAAGTCTCTTGCGGCCGAATACTTCGCCGACCACGGAGCGATAGTTATTGATGCCGACCAGTTAGCGCGCGCAGCTATTGAGCGGGGATCAACGGGATTCGATGAAGTTGTTGCGATATTCGGCGATTCAATTTTAAGAGATGGCGAAATAGACCGCCGAGCCTTAGGTGAATTGGTTTTTAAGGATCCAACCAAGAAAGCTGCGCTAGAGGCAATTATTCATCCATGGGTGCGCAGTGAGTTTGAAGCTGCAGTTGCCTCGCTGACGGGAAATCAAACTTTGGTCTATGAGATTCCGCTTCTCTTTGAGTCACATGGGGCCGATCGATTTGAAACTGTTATTACAGTTGAGGCCGATATGGACAAGCGCATTTCTCGGCTCCGAGAAAAAGGACTACACCTATCGGAGATTCAGGCTCGGATGGCGTCTCAAGCCTCACGCGAAGAGAGGGTCTCGATCGCCGACTTCGTCATAGAAAACAGCGGCTCCAAGGATGATTTGCTGCGCCAAGTGGAAAATATTTGGGAGGCTTTAGCCACCTCTTCAAAGTAGAATCACTTAATGCGCCCGATATCCGACTTACAGCGACGGGTCGAGCCATTTGAAGTTATCAGCGATTACATTCCGGCGGGAGATCAGCCCGAAGCTATCGCTGAAATTGCTCGGCGTTTTCAAGCTGGCGAACAAGACGTTGTCTTACTTGGTGCAACTGGAACGGGAAAGTCGGCAACAACGGCTTGGTTGATTGAAAAACTGCAACGGCCGACATTAGTTCTTGCACCAAATAAGACTTTAGCTGCCCAGTTAGCCAATGAGTTTAGAGAGCTCTTACCCAACAATGCCGTTGAGTATTTCGTCTCATATTACGATTATTACCAACCTGAAGCTTATGTGCCACAGACCGATACTTTTATTGAAAAAGACTCCAGCGTTAACGATGAAGTCGAACGGCTACGCCACTCAGCAACTAACTCATTGCTCACCCGCCGCGATGTAATTGTCGTTGCCACGGTTTCCTGTATTTATGGACTTGGTACTCCGCAGGAATATATCGACCGGATGGTTACATTGAGAGTAGGGGAGGAGATCGAGCGAAATGCTCTCCTTCGACGATTTGTAGATATCCAATACAAGCGAAACGATGTCGCCTTTGAGCGGGGCACTTTTCGAGTACGTGGAGACACAATCGAAATTATTCCGATGTATGAAGAGCTGGCAATTCGAATAGAGATGTTTGGCGATGAGATCGAGAAGATTTCTACACTTCACCCGCTAACGGGTGAGATCATGCGCGATGAGACTGAAATGTATATCTTTCCGGCAACTCATTACGCGGCGGGTCCAGAAACAATTAAACGGGCAGTTGGCGATATTGAGGATGAACTTCAAATTCAATTGAATCTATTTGAAAAGCAGGGAAAACTGCTTGAAGCTCAGCGCCTTCGCATGCGCACAACTTTTGATGTAGAGATGATGGAACAGATCGGTTTTTGTAGTGGAATCGAGAACTATTCACGTCATTTAGATGGCCGTGGACCAGGCTCTGCTCCGAACTGTTTGTTGGATTACTTCCCTGAGGATTTTCTGGTTGTTATTGATGAGAGCCATGTGACCGTTCCGCAGCTCGGTGCAATGTATGAAGGTGATGCATCCCGAAAGCGCACCTTGGTCGAACATGGTTTCCGCCTGCCAAGTGCGTTAGATAACCGACCTCTGAAGTTTCCTGAATTTCTAGAGCGCACTGGTCAGAAGCTTTACCTATCGGCAACACCGGGTAAATATGAGATGGCTAAAGTTAATGGTGATGTGGTCGAGCAAGTTATTCGCCCAACTGGCTTAATAGATCCGCAGATTGTCATTAAGCCCATTAAGGGACAGATCGATGATCTATTAAACGAGATTAGTATCCGTGCCGAAAAGAATGAGCGCGTTCTTGTTACAACGTTGACCAAGAAGATGTCCGAGGATTTGACTGAGTATATGCAGGAAAAGGGTGTGCGCGTGCGCTATTTGCACTCAGAGGTCGATACTTTGCGCCGAGTTGAACTGCTGCGTGAACTGCGCATGGGTGATTACGACGTTCTGATTGGAATCAACTTACTGCGCGAAGGTTTAGACCTTCCAGAGGTTTCTCTCGTCGCGATCTTAGATGCCGATAAAGAGGGCTTTTTGAGATCTGCTACCTCACTTATTCAAACCATTGGACGTGCTGCGCGAAATGTTTCCGGCGAAGTCCATATGTACGCCGATAACATCACCGATTCAATGGCCAAAGCCATCGATGAGACCAACCGGCGCCGTGCAAAGCAAGTTGCCTACAATGCAGAGCGTGGCGTAGATCCTCAACCTCTGCGCAAAAAAATTGCAGATATCACCGACTTGATTAACCGCGAGAGTGAGGATACCGAGGCGATTCTTGCAACAAGCAAGAAAGCTAACCAGAAAACCCTTGCATCGGCGGGACTCTTCACGAAAAGCTCAGTGACTCTGCCACGCCAAGAGTTGATTGGATTGATAGGCTCGCTCACTGATCAGATGAAGAATGCCGCCGCCGAACTTCAGTTCGAGGTCGCTGCACGCCTGAGAGATGAGATTAAGATTTTAAAGCGTGAACTTCGTTCAATGGAAGAGGCTGGGGTTTAGTGAGTATCGATAAGTTAGTGGTCCGTGGTGCCCGCGAGCACAACCTCAAAGACGTCTCAATTGAACTTCCGCGTAACGCCCTCATTGTTTTTACTGGACTCTCGGGCTCGGGTAAATCATCGCTCGCTTTTGACACTATTTTTGCCGAGGGACAACGCCGCTACGTCGAATCTCTATCGGCTTACGCCCGTCAGTTCTTGGGCCAAATGGACAAGCCCGATGTGGATTTTATTGAAGGCCTATCTCCTGCAGTCTCTATCGATCAAAAATCTACGAACCGAAATCCGCGTTCGACTGTCGGCACAATTACCGAGGTCTATGACTACTTGCGTCTTCTCTTCGCCCGCGCGGGTCGTCCGCACTGTCCTAACTGTGGCAAAGCGGTATCGCGCCAATCTCCGCAACAAATTGTGGATCAAATTTTAACTATGCCAGCGACAACGAAGTTTCAAGTTTTAGCTCCAGTTGTACGCGCACGCAAAGGCGAGTTCGTCGATCTATTTGCCGAACTAATCACTCAAGGCTATTCACGTGCCCGTGTCGATGGCACAGTCGTAGCACTCACGGAAGTTCCAAAGTTAAAGAAGCAGGAAAAGCACACCATCGAAGTAGTAGTCGATCGATTAACTGCCAAAGTTGAAAGCAAGACACGCTTGACCGATTCAATTGAAACTGCCCTTCGTTTAGCATCTGGAATCGTCATTTTAGATTTTGTAGATGCAAAATCGGCCGACAAAGAGCGTACCTTCAGCGAGCACTTAGCCTGTCATGACTGCAACTTATCTTTTGAAGAGTTAGAGCCTCGATCATTTTCCTTTAACTCGCCCTTTGGTGCCTGCCCTGAGTGCTCTGGAATCGGTACAAAGTTAGAGGTCGATGAGGATCTGATCATCCCTGATGACTCGATCTCCATTAATGACGGTGCAATTGCGCCTTGGTCAGGCGGGCAATCATCGGATTACTTCATCCGTTTATTAGAAGCCCTTGCTAAAGATATGCCTTTCTCGCTTGATATTCCGTGGAAGAGGATCTCTGTAAAAGCTCGCGAAGCAATCATTAACGGCTATGAGTATGAGATTAAAATGAAGTACAAAGGTCGTTATGGCACCAAGAACTACACGACGGGCTTTGAAGGCGTTGTTCCTTTCATTCACCGTCGCCACAGTGAGACCGATAGTGATTACAGCCGCGATAAATACGAGGCCTATATGCGCCAGATTCCATGTCATGTCTGTGCCGGTGCGCGTTTAAAGCCGGAAGTATTGGCAGTAACAATTGGCAATAAGAATATCTCTGAGATTACAGAACTATCAATTTCTGAGTGCGCCGAGTTTCTAAAAAACATTAAATTAACTAAGCGCGAAGCCCAGATTGCCGAACGGGTGATGAAGGAAGTCCACGCCCGCTTAGGCTTCCTTCTCGACGTTGGTCTGGATTACCTATCCCTTGCTCGCCCTGCAGCCACACTCTCTGGCGGAGAAGCCCAACGAATTCGCTTAGCGACCCAAATTGGTAGCGGCCTAGTTGGCGTTCTCTACGTCTTAGATGAGCCAAGCATTGGTCTGCATCAGCGCGATAACCGCCGCTTAATTGAAACGCTCACACATTTGCGCGATCTTGGAAATACTTTAATTGTCGTTGAACACGATGAAGAGACCATCCGTACCGCCGATTGGATTGTGGACATTGGGCCAGGTGCGGGAGAGCACGGCGGTCATGTCGTTGTCTCTGGAAGTTACGAAGAGCTCATTGCATCGAAAGATTCGATTACTGGTGC
This sequence comes from Actinomycetes bacterium, assembly GCA_037139795.1. Taxonomy (GTDB): domain Bacteria; phylum Actinomycetota; class Actinomycetes; order Nanopelagicales; family Nanopelagicaceae; genus Planktophila. The sequence goes on along the minus strand of JBAXFS010000001.1, from coordinate 13,556 downwards.
TTATCTATCGGGTCGTAAATCAATTGCGATTCCAGAGGCGCGTAGACCAATTGATACAAAGCGCATGTTGACCGTTAAGGGTGCAAAAGAGAATAACTTGCAGAACATCGATGTTGACATTCCACTCGGCGTATTTGTCTCAGTAACGGGAGTGAGCGGTTCTGGAAAATCAACGCTCGTCAACGATATTTTGTACACAACCCTTGCGAACAAACTCAATGGTGCACGTCTGGTTCCAGGCCGTCACCGCAGTGTCACTGGCGTAGATCTTCTCGATAAAGTTGTGCACGTTGACCAATCTCCAATTGGCCGTACGCCTAGATCTAACCCAGCTACATATACAGGACTGTTCGATAAAGTTCGCGCGCTGTTTTCTGAAACAACTGAGGCCAAGATTCGTGGCTATCAGCAGGGACGTTTCTCATTTAACGTCAAGGGCGGGCGCTGTGAGAACTGTTCGGGCGATGGAACAATCACAATCGAAATGAACTTCTTACCCGATGTCTATGTGCCATGCGAGGTCTGCCATGGTGCCCGTTATAACCGCGAAACCCTTGAGGTTCATTACAAAGGCAAGACAATCGCCGATGTTTTAAATATGCCGATTCAAGAGGCAAACACATTTTTCGAATCCGTACCAACTATCGCTAGATTTCTAAAGACCCTCAACGACGTTGGACTTGGATACGTGCGCTTAGGCCAGTCTGCGCCAACGCTGTCAGGCGGTGAAGCCCAGCGCGTAAAGCTCGCAACTGAGCTCCAACGCCGCTCAACTGGGCGAACTATCTATGTTCTGGATGAGCCAACTACCGGACTTCACTTTGAGGATGTGAGCAAACTGCTCATAGTTCTTAACCGTCTGGTTGATACAGGCAATACCGTTATCGTCATCGAACACAACTTAGATGTTATTAAATGCTCTGACTGGGTAATAGATATGGGGCCAGAGGGCGGATTCCGCGGGGGATTAGTCGTCGCCGAAGGAACACCTGAAGCGGTTGCGCTAGTTAAGACAAGTTACACCGGTCAATATCTAGCACCAATGCTTGCGACTAATAGAAAAGTAGCAGTTAAGAAGTAGCGCGATGGCAGATCCTCAAAGTTATCGGCCAACCAACATTCCCGAACACCCTGGTGTGTACCGCTTTTACAACAAAGAAGACAGAGTGATCTACGTTGGTAAGGCAAAGAATCTAAAAAATCGCCTCAGCAATTACTTCCAGGCAAATTTGGCTACCAAAACGCATCGGATGGTTAATGAAGCGGTTCGTGTTGATTGGACAATTGTCAGTACCGAACTAGAGGCGTTGGCGTTAGAGTTTAGTTGGATCAAGCAGTATCAACCGAAGTACAACGTTCAATTCAAAGATGACAAGTCTTATCCTTATTTGGCCTTGTCGCTCAATGAAGAATATCCAATGATTTTCATTACCCGCAAAGACAAACGCCCTGGGCTGAAGTACTTTGGTCCGTATACAAATGCGTGGGCGCTTCGAAACACGTTCGAAGTCCTACTCAAGGTTTTTCCGGTCAGATCATGCTCCTCTTCAAACTTCACGCGTGCACAGCGCAGCAATAGGCAGTGCCTGCTAGGCGACATTGGTAAATGTGCTGCACCATGCGTTGACTGGATCTCAAAAGAGGACCACAAAAAATTAGCTGAACAACTCAATGAGTTCATGGAGTCCGGGATGGAAAATATCCTGCCAAAGTTGCACGATGAGATGAATGCAGCCGCAGCCAATGAGGAGTTTGAAAGAGCGGCGCGCCTTAGAGATCAGATCGAATCATTTGAGAAGGCGCAAAAATCGACTGATGGTAATTTCTCCGATGATCTAGATGGCGATTTCATCTCTATCTATCACGATGGATTCCATGCCGCGGGCTCTATCTTTTCAATGCAACGCGGATCAGTGAAGGGTTCCAGATCTTGGATAGTTGATCAAGAGATGGCTCTTGAAGGCCAAGATGAGTTAACCGCATTGTTGTACTCAATCTACGGAACTGGAGCAATCCCGGTTCCTCGCAATATCTATATCAACTCAGACCCTATTGATAAAGAACAGTTAGAGCAGTGGCTTGGTGGAATTGGTTCGACTAAGGTCGATATCAAGGTTCCACAACGCGGAGAAAAGATGGAGCTCTTAGCAACGGTCAAACGCAATGCCCAATACTCACTGATTCAATTCTTAAGTAAGCGTTCAACCGATGCGGCCGTTAGCGGTAAAGCGCTGATTGAGATAGAGCAAGCGCTCGATCTGCCTAAACCTCCACTTCGAATAGAGTGTTTTGATATCTCCAACATTTCGGGAACCTCCGTGGTCGCATCAATGGTTGTCTTTGAGGACGGTCTGGCGAAAAAGAGTGAGTATCGCAGGTTCATTATTAATACCGATGAAGGTTTTGATGACACTCGAGCTATGCATCAAGTGATCACGCGTAGATTAAAACGCCTCATAGATGACCGATCGGTGGATTCGGCGGAGGTTGCTGAGCTAGGAGGAAAGTTAAGTAAGTTTTCATATCCGCCGCAACTCATCGTTGTCGATGGAGGTGCACCTCAAGTTAACGCCGCCGCCCGCGCATTGACTGAACTTGGCATTTCTGACATTGCACTCTGCGGTTTAGCTAAGCGTTTGGAAGAGGTGTGGCTTCCCGGCTCACCAGATCCATTAATCTTGCCAAGGTCTAGCGAGGGCCTTTATTTACTGCAGCGAATTCGCGACGAGGCTCACCGCTTTGCGATTACTTTCCACCGCTCGCGCCGCTCTAAAGTAATGCTCGAGTCAATTCTTGATGAGATTCCGCAACTAGGGCAGGCACGTAGAAAAGCGTTGTTGGAACGATTTGGCTCAGTAGCTGCCATTCGTAAGGCAACGGTGGAAGATATCGCTGCGACACCGGGTATAGGTAGCAAGATTGCCGCAGTTATAAGTGAACACCTTTTAGCTATTAGTTCGCAACAAATAAATACCGCATCGGGTGAGATTGTGGAGAGTAAGTAGTGACTCCAGATTTTTTCGATTCTACAAATGAACTGCAGATCGATTCATTTACTAAGTGCGCACGAGAGATGCTCGCGGATTATGGCCTAAATGAGGTTGAGTTTAAATGCATTAATTATGAGTTCAATGCCACTTTTTCAGTAGTTACTAGTACAGGAGATAAATACGCCTTACGCCTTAATGTGAACTCCACCCGTACGCAGGAGAACATGCACGGCGAGATCGAGTTTGTTGACTTCATGGCAAGGGTGCCAGGGTTAAAAGTTCCAAGACCTGTTGCCAATAGTAAAGACAGTTATATTTCTTCGATTCACCACGCAGAATCAGGAAAAGACATCTTTGGCATTCTCTACACCTGGCTTGAAGGTGAAGAGATTGGTGATGAGCCAACGCTTGATCAGTTGATTAAAGTTGGCGCGGCGATGGCAACGATGCACCAAAACTCACGTCGATTCGAACTTTCAGAGGCGGCGCAGTTGCCCACCTTTAATGATTGGCTGTGGGGAACTGAAGGTTTTTTGCTCAGCGATAAATCCTTACTGACTTCACAGGAGTTCATTGCAATCAAGTCAGCCGTTGAGATTATCGAGGCTGACACACGAAATCTCTTTGCTGCGAATCCAATTCAGGTCATTCATGGCGATTTTCACGGGTGGAATCTGATGTGGCACGAGGGTGAACTGTTTATCTTTGATTTTGATGATTGTGGCTATGGAATTCCTCATCAGGACTTAGCCGTTATGTTGTATTACTTGGATACCCCTGAACAAAATGCTGCGGTTCTTGAAGGATATAAATCGGTCTGCGAACTTCCGAGATATACAAAGGCGCAGATGAGCTCATTGCTTCTGCAGCGTAGATTGTTCCTACTCAACTATTTGTATGAAACCAAGAATCCTGAACATAAAGCTATGTTGCCCGCCTATCTGGCCAAGAGCATGGAGCGTGTTGGCGGGTTCTTGACAGATGTAAGAGGATAAGACCATGAGTAGCAGTGAGATATTGATTTTAACTGGAATGTCTGGCGCCGGCCGTTCTACCGCAGCACATGCTCTGGAGGATTTGGGTTGGTATGTGGTCGACAATTTGCCGCCATCGCTTCTGCCGCAGTTAGTTGGGAAAGGCACTGGTCCAGAAGGCAAAGAGTATGCAGTTGTTGTCGATGTGCGTGGAGGGCATTTCTTTGATGAACTCATGGCAGCCCTTGATGAGTTGAAAAATAATGGTTCGGCATATCGTTTAGTTTTTCTCGATGCCACAGATCAAATGTTGGTGCAACGTTTTGAATCCACCCGTAGGCCTCATCCATTGCAGGGCTCAGATCGAATCGTTGATGGAATTGCACGAGAGCGCGAAAAGTTAGATGAAGTACGATCCCAGTGCGATGTAGCAATCGATACGACAAATCTGAATGTGCACCAGTTAGAAAAGAGAATTGGCGAGATTTTCGGTGGTGGCAAAGTTCAAGGAATCCGAATCAATGTTTTGTCTTTTGGGTATAAGTATGGAATTCCCGTTGACTCTGATTTAGTTCTAGATTGCCGTTTTATCCCGAACCCGCATTGGATTCCAGAGCTACGTCCACTCACGGGCTTAACGCCACAAGTGAGCGACAAAGTCTTAGGTAATAGTGGGATACCGGAGTTCGTTAAGGCATATGTAGATTTAGTTGCGTCGATGGTGCCTGGGTATATGCAGGAGGGAAAGAAGTACTTAACAATCGCCGTTGGTTGTACGGGTGGAAGGCACCGCAGTGTCGCGATTACTCAAGAGATAGCTAAACAACTCAACACGATTGACAATGGAATTTCGGCTTATCCAACGCACCGTGATGTAGGACGCGAATAGTTGTGAGCAAAGTTGTTGCTTTAGGTGGTGGTCATGGTTTGGCTGCAACTTTGTCGGCCCTGCGCGAGGTGACTTCGGACATCACTGCGATAGTTACCGTTGCCGATAACGGTGGCTCAAGTGGACGGTTGCGTGAAGAGTTTTCCATTTTCCCACCAGGTGATTTACGTATGGCCCTTGCCGCTTTATGTGCCGATGATGAGTGGGGTCGCACATGGGCCGACATCATGCAACACCGTTTTGTCAGCGACGGGCCACTCGATGGCCATGCGATGGGCAATTTATTATTGGCATCTCTATGGAGTGAAGATAGTGATCCAGTTGTTGGTTTAGATCGCGTTGGATCACTGCTCAAAGTTATTGGTCGCGTCCTGCCAATGGCGGCCGTGCCATTAGATATTGAAGGAACTTTTAATACCTCCACCGGACGCATCGTTGTGCGCGGACAAAAAGAGGTCGCTACAGCCAAAGGGCGCATCGAATCACTTCGCGTTATTCCACAAAATCCACCAGCGCGCATGGAGGCGCTGACTGCAATCCGTGTTGCCGATTGGATCACGATGGGTCCAGGTTCGTGGTTTTCAAGCGTGATGCCACATCTGTTGGTTCCTATGCAGTTAGATGCACTCTCTAGGACTAAGGCCAAGAAGATTTTGATTCTTAATTTAGATGCCACTTCGAATTCGCCAGGTGAAGAGTTCGCTGGATCTACACCTGAGGAGCACCTTGAATTATTTGCCGAATATGCCCCAGAAGTTGAAATCGATTACTTCCTTGTCGATAAATCTGTGGTTCGAAATGAAAAGGAGTTGGCTCGAATAGCTAGAAAGCTCGGAGGACAGGTCGTTGCCGTAGATATTCGCAAGGCCCCAGGCAGTATCCATCACGATGTCACACAATTAGCTCTTCATTTGGGCCACATTATGCGTCAAAGTTTGGTTGGATAAGCCCATGGCAATGACAGCAGCAGTTAAAGATGAACTCAGCCGAATTTCAATTACTAAGCCGTGCTGCCGCAAAGCCGAAGTTTCATCCCTCCTTCGATTTGCTGGGGGACTGCATATCGCCGGCGGAAAGATTCTCATTGAAGTTGAACTTGAAACTTCTCAGAGTGCACGCCGATTGCGCAAAGATATTGCCGACATTTACGGCCATGATTCAGATTTAGCGGTTTTATCATCGGGTGGTTTGCGAAAAGGTTCGCGCTACGTTGTTCGAGTTATTGAAGCGGGCGATTCACTTGCACGCCAAACTGGACTTGTAGATTCGCATGGCCGACCAGTACGAGGATTACCTCCTCAAGTTGTCTCAGCTGCAATCTGTGATTCAGAGGCCGCATGGCGCGGAGCATTTATCGCTCATGGCTCATTAACTGAACCCGGTCGCTCGTCTTCACTTGAAATTACGTGTCCAGGTCCAGAGGCGGCCCTTGCATTAGTTGGTGCAGCTCGCCGAATGGGAATCGTTGCAAAGGCGCGCGAAGTTCGCGGCGTTGATCGTGTTGTTATTCGTGATGGCGATGCAATCGGAGTGTTGCTTACTCGACTCGGTGCGCATGAATCAGTTCTTGCGTGGGAAGAGCGCCGCATGCGCCGTGAAGTTCGCGCAACGGCCAATCGACTTGCTAACTTTGATGATGCAAATCTTCGTCGCTCTGCCCGCGCCGCCGTTGCCGCATCTGCTCGTGTGGCGCGCGCAATGGAGATTCTCGGGGCTACGATCCCCGACCACTTGAAAGAGGCCGGGGAGCTGCGCATCAATCACGGCCAAGCATCCTTAGAAGAGCTCGGCTCGCTGGCCGTTCCACCCATGACTAAGGATGCAATCGCTGGTCGAATCCGGAGATTGCTGGCAATGGCCGATAAACGTGCCAGTGAACTCGGAATTCCCGATACCGAGAGCGGGCTATCACCTGATTTGTTGAATTAAACACTCTTTCTAAGCAAGAGTGAGCGCTATACCCACTGATAGGATTCATCCCAAGACCCCAACGTTGTGGCAGCAATTCAAACCATCAACCGTTGGGTTTTCTATTCGAAAGCCCTCCATGAGCAGCAAGGACACATTTGATGATTAATGTCGGAATCAATGGCTTCGGTCGCATCGGTCGTAACTTCTTTCGCGCCAGCCTTACCAATCCAGAGATCAATATCGTGGGAATCAACGACCTCACTCCTAACGAGACTCTTGCCCACCTATTAAAGTACGACTCAATCTTGGGTCGCCTTGGTCTTGAAGTTACCTACACCGATGATTCAATCACTGTGGCTGGAAAGACGATCAAAGTCTTCTCAGAGCGCGACCCAGCAAATCTTCCGTGGGGCTCAGTTAAGGCAGATGTTGTCATTGAATCAACAGGAATTTTCACAAAGGCTGCCGATGCTCAAAAGCACATCACAGCTGGTGCCAAAAAGGTAATCATTTCAGCACCTGCTAGCGATGAGGACATCACTATCGTGATGGGCGTTAACCATGAAAAATACGATCCAGCTAACCACCACATTATTTCTAACGCCTCATGCACAACAAACTGCTTAGCTCCAATGGCAAAGGTCCTCAATGACAATTGGGGAATTGTGAAGGGCTTAATGACAACGATTCACGCCTACACAAATGACCAGCCAATTCTCGACTTCCCGCATAAGGATCTACGTCGCGGTCGCGCTGCTGCAATCAACATGATTCCAACTTCAACGGGTGCAGCTAAAGCAATTGCCCTTGTTTTGCCAGAGCTCAAAGGCAAGCTCGATGGTTATGCCATGCGCGTGCCGGTTCCAACGGGCTCTGCAACTGATTTAACCGTTGAACTTGCTAAAGAGGCAACAGCTGCAGAGATTAATGCTGCGATGAAAGCCGCAGCAGAGGGATCACTTAAGGGGTATCTGACATACACCGAAGATCCAATTGTCTCGTCAGATATCGTCACCGATCCATCATCATGTATCTTCGATTCAGGTTTAACGAAGGTAATCGGCAATCAAGTAAAGATTGTCGGCTGGTATGACAATGAGTGGGGTTACTCGAACCGCCTCGTCGACTTGATCAGTTATGTGGGCAAGACGCTTTAATGCCAAATCTTGCAGATCTTGATGTAGGTGGAAAGCGAGTATTTCTTCGCTGTGATCTCAATGTGCCGTTAAAAGACGGCATCATTAAAGATGATGGTCGAATCAAAGCCTCGCTTCCAACTATTCAACTTTTGCTCAATAAAGGTGCATCGATTGTTATTGCAGCGCATTTAGGTCGCCCAAAAGGCGTACCTGCGGCGGAGTTTTCATTAGCTCCTGTTGCTAAGCGTCTTGGCGAATTGTTAGGACAAGAGATCATTTTCACCGGCGAACTCACGGGGGAGGCAATTGCAAAGACTGCAAAAGCTCTTAACCCGGGAGAAATTCTCTTGCTTGAAAATATTCGCTTTGATGCCGCCGAAACAAGCAAAGATGAGTCCGAACGTTTAGTTTTTGCGAAGCAACTTGCCGAACTTGCCGATGTATATGTCGGTGATGGATTTGGCGCAGTGCACCGAAAACACGCATCGGTCTTTGACTTACCTAAACTGTTGCCACATGCTGCCGGACTTCTTGTATCGGCCGAAGTGGACGTATTAAAGAAACTGACACAGAATCCTGCCCGTCCGTACGGTGTTGTTCTAGGTGGCGCGAAAGTCTCAGATAAACTCGCAGTCATTGAAAATCTTCTTGGCAAGGTCGATGTCTTGGCTATCGGTGGGGGAATGGTATTTACTTTTCTTGCCGCCCAAGGCAAAGAGATTGGCACTTCGCTAGTCGAGATAGAAATGATTGAAACAGTCAAAGGATTAATTGAAAGCGCACAAACAAAGGGTGTAAAACTTGTTTTGCCCACTGACATCGTTGTTGCGCCCAGCTTTAGCGCTGATGCACCGCCAACTGTAGTTTCAGTTGATGCGATCCCAGCTAATCAAATGGGTCTAGATATTGGACCAGTATCTGCGGGCGCGTTTGCAACTGAGATTGAAAAGTGCGTTACGGTTTTTTGGAACGGCCCAATGGGCGTCTTTGAATTTGCTAACTTTGCTGCAGGAACCAAGGTAGTTGCTTCTGCGCTGACTAAAGTTTCAGGCATCTCCGTCGTAGGTGGTGGGGATTCAGCGGCTGCAGTTCGCGCTTTAGGCTTTGCCGACTCTGATTTTGGATATATTTCAACCGGTGGTGGCGCATCACTTGAATACTTAGAGGGCAAGGAACTTCCTGGCCTAATGGCTTTAGGGTTATAAGGAGAAAAGTAATGCGTAAACCTTTAATGGCAGGCAACTGGAAGATGAATTTGAATCACCTCGAGGCCATCGCAGTTGCTCAAAAACTGGTTTACTCTCTCAACGATAAAGATTTCGACGCCGTTGATGTTTCAATAATTCCGCCCTTTACCGATATCCGTTCAATTCAAACTCTGATTGATGGCGATCGTCTGCGCTTAACCTATGGTGCGCAAGATTTATCTCCTGAGGCAAATGGCGCATTTACTGGAGATATCTCGGGTTCGATGTTGCACAAACTCGGTTGCACATATGTTTTAGTCGGACACTCCGAACGCCGCGCAATTCACGGCGAGACTGATGCCCTCATTAATCGCAAGATGAAGGCCGCCCTTGCTCACGAGATGATTCCAATTTTCTGTGTCGGTGAAGAATTATCAGTACGTGAATCTGGCGCACACGTTAGTCACGTTATTCGCCAAATTCGTGCCGGTCTTGAAGGCCTGAGCAAGCCAGATTTGAAGAAAATAGTTATTGCATACGAGCCCGTTTGGGCGATTGGTACTGGAAAAGTTGCAACGCCAGAGGATGCTCAAGAAGTCTGCGCAGCAATTCGCGAAGAGGTTGAAAATATCGGTTCACCTGAAATCGCCGCCGCAATGCGCATCCTTTACGGGGGTTCAGTGAAATCGCTCAATGTGGCTGAGATTATGGCCAAGCCCGATGTCGATGGCGCTCTCATAGGCGGGGCGAGCCTAGACCCTGAAGAGTTGGCAAAGATTGTGAAGTTTTACGCGCAAGGCTAAGTAAGTGCCAGGCCCAAATTGAAGGTATCCTTACCCTCTACGAAACAAGGAGTTTACTAACCGTGAAACTAGCTCTCTCGATTTTACTCATCATTACGAGCGTCTTGATGATCCTTTTGGTCCTACTTCATAAGGGCAAGGGAAGCGGTCTCTCAGACTTGTTCGGCGGTGGAATCTCCTCCAACTATGGCGGTTCATCCGTTGTAGAGCGCAACCTTGATCGCATCACAATCGTTGTTGGTGGTCTTTGGTTTGCTTTCGTTGTAGCTCTTAGCCTTGTTCTCAAGTAAATCTTTTACATCACATTAGTTTTAGGGAGTAGTTAATGGCAAGTGCAATTCGCGGAAGCCGAGTCGGCGCCGGTCCAATGGGCGAAGCAGAGCGCGGCGACTCGATCGCCCGTGCATACGTTTCATATTTTTGTGCCAATGGACATGAAGTCCGTCCATCCTTTGCGGTGGAAGAGACTGTAGTTATTCCTGCAGAGTGGGACTGCCCAAAGTGTGGCTACCCAGCTGGACGCGATCGCAATAACCCACCTAGCCCGATTAAAAATGAGCCTTACAAGACCCACCTTGCCTACGTAAAAGAGCGTCGCACCGATGCTGAGGGCGAGCGTCTACTTGAAGAGGCTTTGCGTAAATTACGCGGAGATGATGATTAAATCGTTTTTAGCGCGCTAAGAAGTTCGTCAATACCCACGCTTCGATTGGTTAAGTTCAATCGCAAGAGTGGGTATTTTCTTTTCTCGAGGGCCGCTGCATCACCTAGCGCTTGAGCGCTAATGAGAGTTTTGAATCCAAAGGATTGACCTGGGATTGCAAAATCTTGAGCTACATCGCCAGTGATTTGAAGGAAGGCACCATTTTGCTGCCCACCTTTGTGAAACTGTCCGGTTGAGTGCAGGAAACGCGGTCCCCAACCAAATGTGACGGGTCGATGCGATTTCTCAGAAAGTAAAGCGCGAAGCTCAACAATTTTCGCATCCGTTATTCGATCTAAATATGCCATGACGGCGACATAGCCACCGCTAGGTATTACGTCAATGAAATTCTTAATCGCCGAAGTTAATGAATCTCCGTTACCAAAGATTTCAACAGCGCCATCGGTTGCAGCAGGGGTGAATGTGGGCAGAACTCCGGCCCACTTATCCAATAGAGTTGCAGTTGCCGCTTTAGCTTCAGTGACGTTGGGCTGGTTGAATGGATCTATTGCAAGGGCTACGCCAACGAGGGCCGTTACCCACTCCCAGATAATAAACTGCGATGCTAAATCACTCTCAATTACCAAGTCTGCTTCTCCTGCATAAGCCACTGAAAAAGAATCAGCATTGCTGCCAGCTTCAATCACAATGGGAAGGCGACCAACTTGGTTCTTGCCAGTTGACTCAGCAACTAACTGCTCAACCCAGTCACTTAAACCTGGCATGCCAGAGCCTGCATCGCAGAAATCCACATATTGATTGGCTTTATATGCAATTGCGTAAGCCATATCGACAACGATTGATGGATCTTTTAGAAATGCCGCTTTTGTCTCGCTGGCGTTATCGAGCAAGACGGAGACATCAACGCCAATGAGCGCACTTGGTACTAAACCAAAGGCACTCAAGACACTAAAGCGTCCACCAACATATGGATCGGCATTAATGACGCTATAGCCGTCGGCCCTTGCACTGATATCTAGCGGAGAGTCGGGATCGGTAACAATAACGATGTGTTCTTGCGGGGCAAGGTTGGCATCTCTCAATAGTCTTTCAAAGAAAGCGCGTTGCGACGCCGTTTCAATTGTTGCTCCCGATTTAGAACTAACCACGACCAACATTTTTGATGCATCGCGATTAGCTATGTGGGCAATGTAATTGGGGTCAGTGGAATCGAGGATGAAGAGCTCGCGATTGTAAGTGCGCGCGATTACTTCTGGTCCAAGGGATGAGCCACCCATTCCACATAAAACCACGGTCAATTTATCGCGATGTTTTGCAGAGAGAGCATCTAAAGCGGGCAGTAAATCTCGTGAGGCTTCAGGCAAATCAATCCAATTCAGGCGGACTTCCGCCTCGGCCGCAGCCTCTGCGCCCCACAACGTCGAATCTTTACGGGCTAAACGTTGATGGGCATCAACAAGTGCGATATATCGGGGATCAGTTCTATCGATTGAAGAGATCGCTTGTCCACTCAGTTGAGTCATTGTTTTTGAGCGACCTCTACCTTTGCTAACAACTCTCCCCAGGCCTGTGCAAATTTCTTCACTCCGTCGATCTCTAACTCGGTGGTGACGGCATTAAGGGAGATGTTAAGGGCTGACAGAGATTTAAATACTTCAACGGCGGCGGAATAATTATTAGTGATTGTGTCTCCGCGAACTACTCCATGATCGATGATGGCATCAAGGGTATTTTGTGGCATCGTGTTAACGGTGTGCGGTGCAATTAATTCAACAACATATCGAGTGTCGTCATATGCGGGGTCTTTGACTCCAGTAGATGCCCAGAGTGGACGTTGCTTATGCGCTCCGCGTTCGACTTGAGCTAACCAGCGTGGGGATGCAAATTTCTCTTCAAATAATTGATAGGCGAGGTGGGCATTTGCGATAGCGGCCTTGCCAAGAAGTTCTAGCGCTTCGGGACTGCCATTTGTTTTAAGAAGAGCATCAACGGCCGAATCGATACGACTGACGAAGAAGGAGGCCACGGAGTGAACGTGAGAGGGATTAGTCGCGGCCTCAATGCCGGCCATGTAAGCATCAATTACTGCGCCGTAACGCTTAACTGAAAAAATTAATGTGACATTGACCGAAATTCCTTCGGCAATAAGTGCGGTCACTGCGGGAAGTCCTTCAAGGGTGGCAGGAACTTTAATCATGAGATTGGGGCGATCGATAATGCTCCACAACTCTTTACCCGCAGCGATTGTGCCGACAGTATCGCTAGCTAATCGCGGATCGACCTCAATGCTCACGCGCCCATCGATGCCTTTGCTCGAAGAGTAGATATCGCGAAAGAGGTCGCAGGCAGCTCTGACATCATCGGTCGTTAACTTTTTAACGCACTCATCAACGCTAACGTTTTTCAAAAGCGCAATATCAGCGGCGTATTCATCGGCGCCGGCGATCGCTGCAGCGAAGATACTTGGATTCGTAGTTACTCCAACAACGCCAGATTTTGCAATTCGAGAGGGGAGTGAGTGAGGATCGTTTCCCGTTATTTTCGCGCGCGATAAGTCATCGAGCCAAATGGAAGTTCCGCCACTGGCGACATCGTGAACGCTCATTTCAACGCTGCCTTAACTCGATTGACAATATTATCTACGCTGAAACCAAACTCAGAGAAGAGGCGCTTGGCATCGGCCGAAGCACCATAGTGCTCGAGAGAGATAGATATTCCCGAGTCTCCGATTAATTCGCGCCACCCTTGAGCGATTCCAACTTCGATGCTCACCTTCAATTTAATTGAAGCTGGAAGAACCGATTGTTTGTAAGCGCTATCTTGCTCGGCAAACCACTCAAGACATGGGGCGCTTACAACGCGGACGTTGATCGCCTCAGCAGCAAGAGCGCTTTGCACATCAAGGGCTAAGGAAACTTCAGATCCAGTTGCAATCAAAATAGCTACCGGGTTCGCGCAATCCTTTAATACATAAGCACCCTTAGCTGTTCCAGTTGCTG